>JAVVEW010000009.1:0-62990 GCA_032251045.1 Methylococcales bacterium | reverse complement strand
GGCATTCGCCATGCGAAAGTAGGGCATCGCCAGGCTCTTAAATATTAACCCCGCCCTCAAAAGCGGGGTTTTTTTTTTGCCATGAAAATATCTAAAAACCTACATTCCGTAGCAAAGATTGACCTAATGAGAAGTATTTTAGTATCGTTGCTTTTGGGAGTAAGCTCTATTTTTGACTGCTGTACTGTGTTCAGCAAAGAATCCTATGATAGGCGTGCCTGGGATTAAGTGAGCGAGCTATTCATTAATCGGGTTTCGCAGCGGCTGACAACTGTCAAAGAGTCCATATTGCCGCACAGCGGCTCCATTCAACAACTCGGAAACTAGCGTGAGTGATACTTTCAATAATCTTTTTATTTTCGAAATGGCCAACAATCACCAAGGTTCGGTGGATCACGGCAAGGCCATTATCAGCGCGATGGCCAACATCGCCAGAGAGCACAACATTAAGGGCGCGGTAAAATTCCAGTACCGGGATCTGGACAGTTTTATCCATCCGGCAAGTCGCGATCTGAAGGATATCCCCCACATACCGCGTTTTTTGAGCACCCGCCTGTCAGATGATCAGTTCAGGGAGCTGGTGAGCTTCACCCGGTCCAGCGGACTGCTGCCGGTGGTCACGCCGTTTGACGAGCGATCGGTACAAAAATGTATTGACCATGGGGCGGCCATTTTGAAAATTGCCAGTTGCAGCGCCACCGACTGGCCCCTGCTGGAGTGCATTGCCAGTGCCGGCTACCCGGTCATCGCCTCCACCGGCGGTCTGACACTGGATCAGATTGACAAGCTGGTCAGTTTTCTGGGCCACCGCAAACTTGATTTCGCCATTATGCACTGCGTGTCCGAGTATCCGACGCCGGATGAAAAACAGCGCATGAATTTCCTGGCGCGCCTGATTCGTCGCTATCCGGGAGTCACCATTGGCTATTCCGGTCACGAGTCGCCGGAAAATCTCAACGTGGTCACCGTCGCTATCGCCAAAGGCGCCCGGCTGCTTGAACGGCATGTGGGCGTAGCGACCGATGACATTATCCTGAACAAGTATTCCATGAATCCTGAGCAAACCTCCGCCTGGGTAAAACAGGCGTTGCGCGCGCAGCTGATTTGTGGTGAGGATGATGACAAAATCCCGGACCAGGTAGAGCAGGCATCCATTCGCTCCCTGGCCCGTGGGGTTTATGCCAAACATGCCATCAAGGCGGGAGAGACCATCAGTGCGGAAGATATCTACTACGCCATGCCCTGTGGTGAAGGTCAAACCAGCTCCGGCGAATTTGGACAATATCGCGCCGTGTTCAAGGCCACGAAAGATTATCGCGAGCACGATGCTGTTCAGGAGTCCAGTCCGGAAGATCCTCTGCTGACCCTGCGCGCCCTGTTGCATGAGGCGCGCGGCATGCTCAATGAGGCGGGCGTTATCGTCGGAGAGGATGCGCCCTTTGAAGTCTCTCACCATTATGGCATGGACAGATTTCGCGATATCGGTGCTATCTTTATCAGCATCGTCAATCGCAGTTACTGTAAAAAGCTGGCTATTCTGTTACCCGGCCAGCAGCACCCCAGCCATCGGCACCACCAGAAGGAGGAAACGTTTCAGCTTTTGTGGGGCGACCTCGACCTGGTCGTCAATGACAACCGGCATAAGCTGGCCGCTGGCGACATCCATTTAATCGAAGCGGGTGCCTGGCACAGTTTTTCTTCCAATGGCGGATGCATTTTTGAAGAGGTCTCCACCACCGATATCCGTCACGATTCCGAATACCGGGATGCGGCGATCAATACCCTTGATCCGATCCAACGTAAGACCCTGATTGAGGAATGGTGATCCTGGGTCAAAGACAGTGAACCGAGTAAATGGCATGGTTATACCTTTTGCGCTTCACATCGACAATGTCCAAGGATGCATCGGGGGGTTCGGAAAGGCTTTGCCAGCATGGATGCTGGCGTAGAGCTTACACGGATGTATTTACAGCGCCCTTTGACGGGCACCCGATGCCGAATTTTGATCTGCGATGAGTATATAGAATAGCTGCCATGCCATGCTCGGAGAACCAGGTGTCTGGTTGAGGGCGATACATCCCCGCGCACAGTTCATTGAGAAATCCATAGTCTATGTCAAACAAAAAATATCGCCCCCTGATCATTCCGGTGGAAAATCAGGTCCGAGAGTTGGACGCCAAATTGTTGCTGGCGTGCGCTGCGGTGGAAAAAGGCTTTCCCGTGGTGATCGGCTCCCGTCATTTCATCAATTTCGCCATGCCCTATTTGCCTCGGGGCATCTTTCTTGCCAAGAGCCTGCGCTCCCTCAGCGCATTGATGAACGGTTTTATTCGCGATCTTGGGCACGAAATCATCGCCTGGGACGAAGAAAGCCTGGTGCGATTTTCCTCCAACGAATACTACGCCTGGCGTTATTCCGAAAAGACCTTCTCCAACATCAACTGTCTTTTTTCCTGGGGCGCGGACGACGCCGAACTTTTTGCCAGTTACGACGGCTACACCGGCGTTCCCATTTACCGCACCGGCAACCCGCGCATGGATCTGCTGCGGAGGGAATTGCGCGGATACTTTGCCGATGAAGCGCGCGCGCTCAATGACAAGTATGGCGAATTCATCCTGATCAATACCAACTTTCCGTTTGTAAATCCCTTTGCCTCGGAACTGGCCTTGCTCCAGTCCAGCCCGGATGGCGTGGTGGTCAGCCGGACGGGGCGAGGCATGAGTTTAGAGTTCGGCAGGCGTTTTGCCGCGCATGTGCAGGAAATCTATGACAGCTTCCGAACACTGATACCCCAACTGCGGCTCTGGTTTCCCAACACAACGATCATCGTCAGGCCGCATCCTTCCGAAAACCATGCTCAATGGCGGCAAGCGGTGGCCGGTTGTGACAATGTCCACGTCCTGCACGAAGGCAACGTGATTCCCTGGCTGATGGCCAGCAAAGTTTTGCTTCATAACGGTTGCACCACCGCGGTTGAGGCGGCCGTGCTGGAAAAGCCTGCGGTCTGCTACCAGCCGGTGACAGCGGACGAGTATGACTACCACCTGCCGAACGGACTCAGTCACCGCGCTTACACACTGGAACAAGTGAGGGACACCCTGGGGGCGATACTCGAAGGCAAGCTGGAACTGATCGACAACGCCGAAAGAACGCGCATTCTCAATCAACATCTCGCCTCCACCGACGGCTCTCTGGCGGTAGATCGAATCACCGACATTCTGGTGCAAAGAGAACAAGAACGGTCAGGTTTGAGCCAACCAAATCCAGTCAAATTTATCCGATCCTGGATAGGCGCTAATATTCGCACGGCCATCAAACTGATCAACCGCCAACGCCCGAACCATCGCAATAGCAAAGCCTATCACGACCATCGCTACCCGGAGATTTCCGAAGCAGAACTTAAGGCGCGCATTGACAAGTTCGGTGCCTTGCTGAACCGGTTCCATGATATTGAAGTTACCCGCAGCTCGCGGTACATCTTTAAGCTCTCCCGAAAACCGGATGCTGAACAACAGGCATCACCGGCCAACTCATCATCAAGATGACGGTCATCGCCATGATTCCCGCTCGCAGTGGTTCCAAATCGGTGCCCGATAAAAACATCCGTGATTTCGCCGGCCAGCCGCTGATGGCCCATTCCATTGAACAGGCTCTGGCTGCACGCCACATCGATCGGGTGATGGTCAGCACCGACAGTGAACATTACGCCGAGATCGCGAGGAAACACGGCGCCGAAACGCCCTTTTTGCGGCCCGATGCCTTGGCAACCGATGAAGCAACCGACCTTGCCGTCTTTCAACACGCGCTTGGATGGCTTGCGGAAAACCAGGATTATCACCCCGACATTGTGGTTCACCTCCGGCCCACCTACCCCCTGCGCAAGCCTGGGGATATCGATCGTGTGGTTGATATCCTGATGGAAAATCCGACGCTTGATTCGGTGCGCACCGTTGCTCCCGCACCGGCCACGCCTTACAAAATGTGGTTTCGCGCAGAAAATGGCCTGCTCTCGCCGGTGATTGACGATGGCCATGAGTCCTATAACCGGGCTCGCCAGACTCTGCCCGAGACCTTCCTGCAAAACGCCTGTATCGACGCCGTTCGCAGAACCGTCATCCTGAACCAGCATTCGATGACCGGCCAAAGGATTTACGGCCACCTCATGGCCGAAGATTTCGATATCGACAGCCATGACGACTTCCTGAGAGCCGATCAACAGGCTAAGGCGTTCAAAGACAGCGCCGTCAAGACCTTCTGCTTCGATATCGATGGCGTTATCGCCACCCTGGTGCCCGGCAACGACTACCATCAGGCCAAGCCGCATCGGGACATCATCGACGCCATCAACAGGCTTTATGACGCCGGTCACCGTATCGTGCTCCACACTGCGCGCGGGGTTATGACCGGTCTCGACTGGTCGGATGTGACCACCGATCAGATGGCCAAATGGGGAGTGCGCTATCACCAGCTCTCATTCGGGAAACCGGCGGCGGATTTTTATATCGATGATCGTGCGATCAATTTGACCGAATTGTTCCGTATCACGAATGTTTTGACCAAGGGCTGATCGATAAGGTTGTTGTGTACGATTCGCTTCCAAGCCTAGGACGCTGTCCGAGAAGAGAATGGCGTGATGTGGTGAGTTAAGCGTTCACGACCCTTAAAAGACGTTCTGCTGGGAGCGAGGTCGAAAGGTAATCGAAAAAATCCTGCTCAATCGCCCCTTTGCCAAAAGAGGATGCCGGTAGGGCCAAAGCCTTTGCTAAAACAGGTGTTGACCGTTATGGTTGTGAACGGCTACTGGCGCGAAACCCACTATGGTGCAGCAAGAAGCTAAGCAAAGCTTGCTCATGATGGGCAAGCTTTGTTTGGGTATGGACGAACAACGAGGTTTACCGACCTACGGTATAGGATATCGGCAATTCGGATTCATGTTCAAAGGTGACAAATTCAAAGTTGGCGGGGTTTTCAAGCAAGCTCTTGAGTAGCTGATTGTTAAGTTCATGTCCGGATTTATAACCAATAAACTCACCAATCAAACTGTGACCTAATAGATATAAATCACCAATGGCATCGAGGATTTTATGTTTGACAAATTCATCGGCGCAGCGTAACCCTTCTTCATTCAGAACTTTGTCATCATCGATAACAATAGCGTTATCCAGACTGCCACCTAAGGCCAGATTATTTTGCCGCAGCCGGTCAATATCTTTCATAAAACCAAATGTTCTGGCTCGACTGACTTCCTTGACAAAACTGGTGGTGGAAAAATCCATGACTGCCGTGCGCGAATATTCATTGAAGGCCGGGTGTTCGAAATCAATCGTGAATGACACCTTAAAGCCTTGAAATGGCCGAAATTCCGCCCATTTATCCTGGCCGGTTACTTTTACCGGTTGTTTGATGCGAAGATAGCGTTTGTGCTTGTTTTGCTCTTGTATGCCAGCAGATTGCAATAAAAATACAAAAGGGCCGGCGCTGCCATCCATGATAGGAACTTCTGGCGCGTTGATGTCAATCAAGGCGTTATCAATCCCTAGCCCGGCAAAAGCAGACAGCAAATGCTCAACGGTGGAAACCCGAACTTCGTTCGTCATCAAGGTTGTCGAGAGCGTAGTATCACCAACATTATCTGGACGTGCCTGAATAATGATGGGTTCTGGCAAGTCCACGCGTCGAAACCGAATGCCGGTATCCGGGTCGGCAGGATACAGGGTCAAATAAACCTTGTCCCCCGTATGCAGGCCGACGCCGGTGGCACGAATGGGATTTTTTAGTGTGCGTTGATAAATCATGCGTTATGTTTAAGTCCTGACCTCTTCATCTTCAGTCTGCCTGGCGACGTAAAAAAGCTGGAATATCCAGATAGTCCATATCGACTTCTTTTTTAGGTTGTGCGCCATAACGATTTTCATTTCGTGTTTGACGAATCACGGTGGGTTTATCGAGGTTACTGTAATCCGGTTCCTGGGCTTGTTTTTGTTTCAACGCTAAATCAATGGGTGTGGCATGAGCTTTTTCAGTGGCTTGATTCATACCGGTAGCTACCACAGTGACTTTAATTTCATCGCCTAGCGACTCATCTACAGAAATACCGATTTTGATAATGGCATCACTGTCGCTAAGTTCATGGATGATATTACCGACTTCATCAAATTCGGTCATGCCAATGTTTGCCGCGGCAATGTTAACCAGAATGCCACGGGCGCCATGCAAATGGATGTCTTCCAGCAAGGGGCAGGCAATGGCTTTTTCTGCCGCTTCGCGCGCCCGGTTTTCGCCGCTGGCCGAGCCAATGCCCATGATGGCTGCGCCCATGCCGGACATGACGGTGCGCACGTCGGCAAAATCGACATTGATCGTGCCTTGGTGAGTAATCAATTCAGTGATGCCGCGCACCGCATCCAATAATACTTTGTTGGCAGCATTGAACGCCTCGTTCAGGGACAAATTATTACCTAATACTGGCAACAATTTTTGGTTGGGAATGGTAATCAACGAATCAACGTGACGCTCCAGTTCCGCGATGCCTTGCTCGGCAACCCGCATTTTCTTGGCGCCTTCAAACTTGAATGGTTTAGTGACCACAGCGACCGTGAGAATACCCAGCTCCTTGGCAATTTCAGCGATGATCGGAATAGCGCCCGTGCCAGTGCCGCCGCCCATGCCGGAGGTGAGGAAAACCATATCGGCACCTTCCATCACTTCGCGCAGGCGTTCGCGATTTTCTTCGGCGGCCATGCGACCGACTTCCGGGTCAGTGCCTGCGCCTAGGCCTTTGGTCAGTTCAGCACCCAGCTGAACCAGGGTGTCAACATTCAGTCTGCGCAAGGCTTGGGCGTCGGTATTGGCGCAAATGAATTGGACGCCATCGACGTTACTTTCGACCATGTGATGTACGGCATTACCGCCGCCGCCGCCTACGCCGATGACTTTGATGACTGCGTTTTGTGCCGCGATATCGGCCAGTTCAAATTTCATGTTCAGACTCCTGAAGTTAAGTATTGAATTAAATCATGCGAACCCGGGATGGGTTCGTAAGGGGTTAAAAATCACCTTGAAACCATTTTTTCATGCGTTTCCATATGCCAATCTCCTGATCCAGTGTTTCAAATCCGCCGTGATGTTCCATGCCGTAGAGTAATAATCCCACTCCGGTTGAATGTACAGGGTTGCGCACCACATCGGTTAAACCGGTCACATGCTGAGGCAATCCCAGGCGAACAGGCATGTGGAAAATTTCTTCGGCTAATTCGATTGCGCCTTTGACTTTTGAGCTACCGCCAGTCAGGACAATACCGGCGGCGATCATTTCTTCAAAACCACTGCGCCGTAATTCCGCCTGCACCAGCAGCATTAATTCCTCGTAACGGGGTTCAATGATTTCGGCGAGGTTTTGCAAAGAAATTTTGCGCGGCGCCCGGTCGCCGATGCTGGGAACCTCAATAAGCTGTTCGGTATCGACCATTTGGGTCAAGGCGCAGGCATGTTCCAGTTTGATTTGCTCGGCATTTTGGGTGGGCGTACGCAGTGCCACAGCAATATCATTGGTGACTTGATCGCCAGCAATGGGGATGACTGCGGTATGTTTGATGGCGCCATTGGCGTACACCGCGATATCGGTGGTACCGCCGCCGATATCAATCAGACAAACACCCAAATCTTTTTCGTCTTCGGTGAGCACGGCATGGCATGAGGCTAATTGTTCCAGCACGATGTCGTCGACTTCCAGGCCGCAGCGGCGGATACATTTGATAATGTTCTGTGCTGCGCTGACACTGCCGGTCACCATGTGTACTTTGGCCTCCAGGCGAATGCCGGACATGCCGACCGGCTCCTTGATGCCATCTTGTAAGTCAATAACAAATTCCTGAGGCAGAATGTGCAGGATTTTTTGGTCGGCGGGTATCGCCATCGCACGAGCGGAGTCGATCACCCGGTCAATATCGTATTGCGAAACCTCTTTGTCCTTGATTGCGACAATGCCGTGCGAATTGAAGCTTCGAATATGACTGCCGGCGATTCCGGCAAACACGGAGGTAATCTGACAGCCGGCCATCAATTCGGCCTCTTCAACCGCGCGGCGTATCGATTGTACGGTTGATTCCAGATTTACCACTACGCCTTTTTTCAAGCCTCGTGACGACGTGCAGCCAATGCCGGCTACTTCAATGTCGCCACCACCGTGATATTCACCGACAATCGCGGCGACTTTGGAGGTGCCGATGTCCAGGCCGACAACAAGATTGCGATCTGTTTTCTTTGCCATGTTGGTTGGTTGCTCTTCTAAGTTAAATTTTTAATGTCGTTGGGCAATTTTTCGCCAGTTAAATGCGGGCGAGTCGGCCTGCCAGGCGACCGAAAAACCGTTGGGATAGCGCATGTCAATACGCGCCATCGCTGTGCGCTGATCCGGTTCAAACAAGGCCAGCGCATTCAGCAACTGATCCAGCCGTGTTGCTTGCTGGCGCGTGCCCAGCATGATTTCCAGCTCCGGAGCAAGCTTTAGGCGCCAAGCGCGGCTGGCGCTGATTTGTAGTTCTGTCAGCAGCAAGTTATGGTCGGCAAGGTGCTCTTGCACATTGAGCAAGGTTGCTACCGAGCGCTGCGGCTGTGCTTCAGGGCCAATCAATAAGGGCAAATGCCGAAAATTTTCCAGATGCTCTGGAATAAACAGCTGGCCTTGATCGTTCACCAACGCTTTGCCGCGCCAACGGGCCACCGGCACTTGTTCATACAGTCGAATGTCCAGAGTATCAGGCCAGACACGGCGAATTTTGGCGGCTCTGACCCACGGCAACGATAACGCCTGCTGTTCAATTTGCCTTAGATCCACAGCTAGAAAGCCGGTGTTTACCACAGGCAGTAGCGATTGCTCAACCTGTGCCTGATCGATATGCGCAAAGACCCCTTGTACTCTGACATGGCGAATAGGTAGCCAGCTTTGCCATGGCCGCAACCATCCCAGCACCGTCAATGCCAGGATAACAAGGAATAACGCCAGTTGTGGCCAGATTCGCATGATCTAGGGGTTAGCGGCTGGTTGCCAAAATGGCCAGCGTCAAGGCGTCAAAATTCATGCCTGCTTGCTTTGCCGCCATCGGCACCAGGCTGTGATCGGTCATGCCTGGCACGGTATTAACTTCGATCAACTGCGCGTTGCCGTTGGTATCGATAAACACATCCACCCGGCCCCAGCCGGTCACATCCAGTGCAGCACAAGCCTTTAGCGCCAGTTGTTGCAGTCGCCGTTCTTCCGGCTCCATTAAACCGCACGGACACCGATATTCGGTGCTGGTGGCCTGGTACTTAGCTTCATAGTCGTAAAACGAGCGCGGCGTTTGCAGGCGAATCACCGGCAACGCTTGACCATTAAGAACCGCCACAGTGTATTCATGGCCATTCACCCATTGTTCGGCGAACACCGGGCAGTTAAAACCGGCTGCCAGCCGATAGGCCGCGGCCAGTTCCGCTGGATTTTCCGCCTTGCTCATGCCGATACTGGAACCTTCCAGCGCCGGCTTGACGATCACCGGAAAACCCAGCGTTTGCTCGCACTCAACCAGTGTTTCCGGGCCGGTCAAAGTAAACCAGGCCGGTGTCGGTAGTCCGCAGCCTGCCCAGCACATCTTGGTGCGCAATTTATCCATACTCAGCGCCGAGGCCAATACGCCACTCCCAGTATAGGGCTTGTGAAGGCTTTGCAGCACGGCTTGCAGCACGCCATCCTCGCCGCCCCGGCCATGGACAATGTTGAAAACCCGATCATAGGTTACCGAAGTCAACGCGCCGATCATGTCAGCAGCCAAATCCAGTGCGAAGGCCTCTACGCCCGCGTTTAACAACCCGGCCAGTACCGCTTTGCCGCTGATCAGGGAAATCTCCCGTTCCGCCGCCGTACCGCCCATAACCACGGCCACCCGGCCAAAAGTGTTAGGATCAACACTCATTCCGGTTCTCCGACGATACAGACTTCGGTTTTAAGTGTGATACCGGTTTGTTCAGCGACTGTTTGCTGCACGTAAAAAATGAGTTGTTCGATATCCAATGCTTTGGCCCGTCCACGATTGATAATGAAATTGGCATGTTTTTCTGAAACCTGGGCATCGCCGATGACTTTACCTTTCAGCCCACAGGCTTCGATCAAGCGACCGGCAAAATCACCTGCCGGATTGCGGAATACCGAGCCGCAGCTGGGCTGACCTAACGGTTGCATTTCAGCGCGTTTGGCCAGCAACGCTTTAATGATTTGCCAGCCTTGCTCATCATGTGTCGGTTGCAGTTTCAGCCTGGCGCCGACGATGCCGTGCCCTTCGGGCAAGGTTACCGAACGGTAACCCACCGTAAAAGACTTGGCCGAGTGCCAAGAGATATGCCCATTGCCATCAATCAAGGCGATTTCACTGACCCAGGTCCAGGTTTCACTGCCGAAAGCGCCCGCGTTCATTTTCAGCGCACCGCCAAAGCTGCCGGGAATGCCGGCCAGAAACTCCACGCCGCTCAGTCCGTGACGGACGCAGAAGCGGGCGATTTGCGCGCATGGCGTGCCCGCTTCGGCGTAAATTCGCCCGTTGTCCAGCAGCTCCAGGTTCTTCAGAAAACGGGTGCCGATTACGCAGCCGCGAACACCGCCATCGCGTACCAGTAAATTACTGCCCAACCCTAGCCAGCTACATGCCTGATGTTTCGGCCATTGCTGGAAACCTTCGGCCAGTTCATCGACATCACGCGGCTCGAATAACCATTCCGCAGGTCCACCGACCCGCCAACTGGTATATTTGGCCAACGGTGCCTGTTGTTGCCAGTGCGTATCGGGTGCGTTCATGACCCACCTTTAACAGACAACGCCTCAAACAACTGCCCGGCTAACTGGCCGACATTGCCCGCGCCCAGGGTCAGCAATACGTCGCCGGCAGCCAGTTGCGTGGACAACAAATCCGGCAGCTCGGCAAAATCATCGATGAACACCGGATCGACCTGGCCACGCACCCGAATGGCTCTTGATAACGCTCGGCCATCAGCGCCGACAATCACCGACTCGCCTGCGGCATAAACTTCCAGCAACAACAGTACATCAACGGACGAAAGTACATGAACAAAATCCTCGAACAAATCCCGAGTTCGGCTGAATCGATGTGGTTGAAACAACACCACTTTGCGTCGCGTCGGCCAGGCTTGCGCCAGCGCCGCCAGGGTGGCTTCGATTTCTTTTGGATGATGGCCGTAATCATCGACCATGGTGACTGAGTCCTGCTGCCAGGGAATCTCGCCCAGTACCTGAAAGCGTCGTCCGACGCCGGTAAACCGGGCCAGACTGGTGACCATGGCCTGATCATCAACCGCCAGCGCCGTCGCTACGGTAATCGCTGCCAGGGCATTGGCCAGATTGTGGCGTCCGGGCATGTTCAAAGTGATGGCCAGTGGCGCGTGGTTGACGCGCAATACCTGGCAATGGGTTTGCAAGCCATCTTCCCGAACATTGACGGCGCGAACGTCGGCATCCTCGGCAAAGCCGTAGCTGGTAAATGGTTTTGATAAACTGGGCATCACCGAACGCACACCGGCATCATCCAGGCACAACACCGCCAGTCCATAAAATGGCAGGTGATGCAGAAATTCGATAAACGTGTCTTGCAATTTGCCAACATCACCGTGGTAGGTTTCCATGTGATCCTGATCGATATTGGTCACCACCGCCATCATCGGCTGCAAGCATAAAAACGAGGCATCGGATTCATCAGCTTCGGCCACCAGATAATCACTTTGCCCGAGCTTAGCATTGGCGCCGGCGCTGTTCAGTCGGCCGCCGATGACAAAAGTCGGGTCCAGGCCCGCCTCAGCCAGTATGCTGGCGATCAGGCTGGTGGTGGTGGTTTTGCCATGGGTGCCAGCCACGGCAATGCCGAAGCGAAAACGCATCAGTTCAGCCAGCATTTCCGCACGCGGGATGATCGGAATGCGCAGCGCCCGGGCAGCTTCGATTTCCGGGTTCTGTTCATCAATCGCCGACGACACCACCAGAACATCCACCTGACGGACATTTTCCGCACGATGACCGATCAAAACGGTGACGCCTAGCCGCTCAAGCCGTTCGGTCACCTGGGACGGGCGCAAATCCGAGCCGGTAATGTCATAGCCCAGGTTATTCAGCACTTCGGCCAAACCGCTCATGCCGGTGCCGCCCACACCGACAAAATGAATACGTCGGACTTCACCAAAACCTTTCGGTATCGGACGATGATTGACGGTATTCATAAAGCCGCCTGCTCGCAATACGCCGCGACTTGTTCGGTGGCGTCCGGTCTGGCCAAAGATAATGCGGCGCGGGCATAGTCAGGCAGCTGATCGCGCATATCGTTCAGCGTCTCGGCCAGGGACTCTGCGGTCAAATCCTGTTGCGCCAAAAGGCGTGCGGCGTTCTGCTCGCTCAAAAAAACAGCGTTGGCGCGCTGGTGGTCATCAATGGCATTCGGCAGTGGGATGAACAAGGCGGGCACGCCTAGGGCCGCGACTTCGCTGACGGTCATCGCGCCGGCGCGGCATACCACCACATCGGCCCAGCGGTAGGCGGCTGTCATATCGTCGATAAAGGCCATGACTTTGGCGGTCAGTGCCAGATTTTGATATCGGCTCATTACAGTGTCCAGGTCATGCTGACCGGTTTGATGCCAGATTTCGATACCGGACAGCAACGCCAAGCCTGCCGGCACCACTTCATTTAATCGCCGGGCGCCCTGACTGCCGCCAACTACCAGTATTTTCAGTACTTGACCCGATTGATACGCTTCAGGGATGGCAGCGGTAAAGCCGGCACGCAACGGATTGCCAGTGGTAATAGCCTCGATATTCGCCTTGAAACTCTCTGGAAACGCTTGTAAGACAAAGCGTGCCCGTTTTGCCAAAATTCTGTTGGTGGTGCCGGGAATCCGGTTCTGCTCATGGATCACCAGCGGAATACCCAACAGACTGGCGACCAAACCACCGGGGCCTGCGGCAAAACCACCCATGCCCAATACTACATCGGGTCGGCGCCGGCGCAAGTGCAAAAACGCTTGCCATAAAGCCGATAACAAGCGCACTCCGGCGGTGATTTTGCCGATGACACCCTTGCCGCGAAAACCGGACACCGGCAGCCAATCGATCGCGAAGCCTTTCTCGGGTATCACCCGGCTTTCCAGGCCCTGGCGAGTCCCCAGCCAGGTCACTGTCCATCCCCGCGCACGCAGATATTCGGCCACTGCCAAGGCTGGAAACACATGTCCGCCGGTGCCGCCGGCCATGATTACAATTGTCTTGGCCATCGTATTCGTCCGATTTCCGGTTGTGCGTGAATTTGTTGTACTGTTTCGTGATGCACGCGCTGCAACAAGGCCAGCGCCGAGCACATAACGATCATGCTGCCACCGCCATAACTCATCAGCGGCAAGGTCAGGCCTTTGGTGGGTAATATGCCCATGTTGACGCCGATATTGACGAAAGCCTGAAAAAAGAACCACAGCGCCACGCCATAGGCCAGATATCCGGCAAACAGCATGTCCTGACGCAGCGCTTTTTGCGCGATCAGTAAGGCGCGCCAAATCAACACGGCAAACAAACCGATCACCAGGGTAACACCCAGTAAGCCCAGTTCCTCGGCCAGAACCGACAGCAGAAAGTCGGTATGGGCTTCGGGCAAGTAAAACAATTTTTGCACCCCGCTGCCCAAACCCACGCCGGTGATTTCGCCACGACCGAACGCGATCAAGGCTTGCACCAATTGAAAGCCGGATGCCTGAGCGTCAGCCCAAGGATCCAGGAAACTGACCACGCGCTGCCAGCGATAGGGTGAAAAATACACCAAACTGGCCGCGCCGGCGCTGCCTGCCAGCAGTAACCCGACGAATAGCTGCCATTGCGCACCGGCTAAAAATAAGAGCCCGAGCATGATAAACATGATCACCACCGCAGAGCCAAAGTCAGGCTCCATCAACAATAAAAACATGATGGGCACAAACCAGCGTAAAGGCCAGAGTGTGACTGCCATGTGACGGCCAAGTTCGGCTTTGTAAGTGGCGATAAAACTGGCCAGATAGAAGATGCTGGCCAGTTTCGCCAACTCTGAGACCTGAATGCGCAAACCAGGGACGGCCAGCCAGCGGCGGCTACCATTCACTTCGACGCCAAGGCCTGGAATCAATACCAAGGCCAATAAGGCGATGCTGCCAATCAACATGGGTCGGGCCAGGCGTTGCCAAAGCGCCAAAGGCATGGTCATGATGACGGTCGAGGCTACGGCGGCCAGCAGTAAATGCAGCGCCTGGCGTTGCGGATAACTTAAAGCCGAGGCGGGTAATTTGTCGCCCAAATGCATGGAGGCTGACACCACCATCAAAAAACCCAGCGCGATCAGTAATCCGCTGGACCACAATAAACGGGTATCGAGAAAGGGCTTGGTCATGACTTCAGCTCTCGAACGGCGGTGCTGAAGCGCTGGCCACGATCTGCATAATCTCGATATTGATCCAGACTGGCGCAAGCCGGTGATAGCAAAACGGTTTGTCCAGGCTGGGCAAGATACGCTGCTTTGCGCACCGCCTGCTCAACTGAATCAACCAATTCATAGTGCAGGTCGAGTTGTTTGGCCAGTTGTGCCAGTTGTGGTGCATCGCGCCCCATGAGGAACAAATGCTCGACATGCGCACTCAGCGCCGGTGCCAGTTCTTGAAGCTCGGCGCCCTTGGCATCGCCCCCTGCGATTAACAGTACTTTATCGGTGAAACCTGATAATGCCGCCACGCAGGCGCCGATATTGGTGGCTTTGGAATCGTTAATCCAGGTAATGCCTTTTTTAACGGCGACGGTCTGCATGCGGTGCGCCAGACCGGTAAACCGCTGTCCTACCTGGCGCATCGCGGTGATCGGTAAATGCACCGCCGCCGCCAATGCACATGCGGCCAGCATGTTGGCGGTGTTATGACGTCCAACCATGGCCAGTTCGGTTTCAGCCAGCAGGCGCTGACCCTGGACATACAGCACGGCCTGATCTTGTTCGGTACATACACAGCAGGCCGCAGGATGTGTGATGGAAAAATCAATCACATCCGTGCCAGGGCTTACCATGTTGGCAACGTGCGGGTCATCACGATTGATGACTTTAAGCTTGGCCTGGGCAAAAATGGCTTGTTTCGCCGCCCGGTAACGGGCCAGGTCTGGATAACGATCCAGATGATCGGGGCTGATATTCAGCACCACGGCGGCATCCGGCTGCAAGCTATGGCAGCGTTCCAGCTGGAAGCTGGACAATTCCAGAACATACAACGCCACGTCATCGGCCAATAAATCCAATGCGGGCGTGCCCAGATTGCCGCCCGCGGCTGCTTTAATACCAGCGGCACGGGCGATTTCGGCTACCAGTGTGGTAACCGTGCTTTTGCCGTTAGAGCCTGTGACCGCCACGATGGGCGCTTTGGCCAGCGCCTGGAAAATATCAATGTCGCTGAAACAGCGTACCCCTTTAGCCAGTGCCTGAGCAATGGATGGCTCGGCCAGTGATACGCCGGGGCTGACCAGCATGTGTGTGGCGACCTGGAACGCAGCCTGATCAAAACCGCCGGTAAACACCGGCGCATCGGGAATATCCTGTTGCAACTGTGCCAATGCCGGCGGACGATCACGGCTGTCTACTACCGCAAAACGTATGCCTTGCACTTTCAGCCAGCGTGCTACGGAAAAACCGGTCAAACCAGCGCCAACAATCACCACCCGGGAGGTTTCAGGGTCAAGTTGGAAGTGTTCGCGGAGCAAGGTCAAGGCGGTCATCGTATTTTCAGGGTGGCAAGGCCAATCAAGACTAAAATCACGGTGATAATCCAGAAGCGCACGATTACTCGGGGTTCGGGCCAGCCTTTCAGTTCGAAATGATGATGAATCGGCGCCATTTTGAACATCCGCTTACCGGTCAGTTTGAACGAGGCAACCTGTAACATGACCGACACGGTTTCCAGTACGAACACCCCACCCATGATCATCAGCACGATTTCCTGACGCACCAGCACCGCCAGCACACCTAACGCCGCGCCCAAGGCCAGGGCACCGACATCACCCATGAATACCATCGCAGGGTAAGCGTTGAACCATAAGAAGCCAAGACCTGCGCCAATCAGCGCGGCACAAAATACCACCAGCTCACCGGCGTTGGGCAAAAACGGAATCGCCAGATAGGTGGCAAACTCCACATGTCCTGACAGATAGGCAAAAATACCCAAACCGCCTGCGACCATGACGGTGGGCATGATGGCCAGGCCATCCAGGCCGTCGGTCAGGTTAACGGCATTACTGGTGCCGACGATGACAAAATAGGTCAACACCACATAAAACAGCCCTAAATCCAGTACAAAGGTTTTCAGAAATGGCACAATGAGCTGCGTTTCTGCCGCAACTTCAGCCTGGCTGTATAAAAACAGCGCCGCGCCCGCACCGAGTAGCGATTGCCAGAAATATTTGGCTTTAGCGGACAATCCCTTGCTGTTGCCCAGCATGACTTTAAGATAGTCATCAACAAAGCCAACAACGCCAAAACCCAAAGTGACCAGCAGAATGACCCAGACATAATGGTTGCTGAGATTGCCCCAGAGTAAGGTGCTGAAGGTAATGGCCACCAAAATCAAGGTGCCGCCCATGGTCGGCGTGCCGGCTTTGTCGAAATGGCTTTTTGGGCCATCATCGCGGATGCTTTGGCCGATTTTGCGCACGGTCAGTTTTTTGATCATCCACGGGCCAACCATGAAGGCAATGATCAATGACGTCAATGCACCCATAATGGCGCGCAGCGTCAGATATTGCAGCACGCGAAAGCCGCTATCGATCTGCATCAGCCATTCGGTCAGATATAACAACATGATTATTCGGTTTCCTCTGCCGTCAAGGCGGCAACGATGTTTTCCATGCGCTGTGAGCGCGAGCCTTTAATCAGCAAGGCTTCGCGCCCGTTAAGGTGTTGTTTTAATGCCGTGATCAATTCAAGCTGCCCGGCAAAGTATTGACTGTTGTCGCCAAAGCCGCGCACGGCAGCTGCCGCTTGTGCGCCGGTGGCCCATAGCCGCAAAATACCCAGGTCGCGCAATGACCGTCCCAGTCGTTCGTGCAAGGCTTCGCTGTCCGGCCCCAATTCCGCCAACGCGCCCAGTATTACCCAGGGTTCGCGGCCCACTTTCAAGAGTGCGTGTGCGCCGGCCATGACCGATGCCGGGTTGGCGTTGTAGCTGTCATCCAGCAACAGGCAGCCGCGATAACCCGGTTTGAATTGCAAGCGCCCGGGCGCGGGCCTGACGGTTGCCAAGCCTCGAGCGATATCTGGCAAGGCAACAGCAAACGCCAAAGCCAGGGCGCTGGCCGCCAGGGCATTGACGATATTGTGTTGACCGGCCAGATTGATCCGTACCGGTTGCTTTTCATCCCGATAAGTTAAATCAAAGGTCACACCAAGCCCTGCGGCATCAACCAGATTGCAGGCACGGACATCCGCTTGCGCGTCCAGCCCGAAAGTTATGACCCTTTGACCATGCAGCAGCGCTTGCCAGGTTTTTCGGTACGGCGTGTCATACGGCATCACCGCGACGCCTTGTTCCGACAAATGGTGGTAAATCTCGCCCTTGGCGCGGGCGGTATTTGCCAGACTGCCAAAGCCCTCCAGATGCGCCGGGCCGATACTGGTGATCACCGCTGCATCCGGCTGGGCGTAATGACTGCTGTAATCGATTTCGCCCAAGTGATTGGCACCCATTTCGATTACGCCGAAATCTTCTTGCTCGCTCAGACGCAGCAACGTCAGCGGCACGCCAATGTCGTTGTTCAGATTGCCTTGGGTAAAGCCAACCTTGCCTTGTGTTTGTAAAATCGCCGCAGTCATTTCCTTGACCGTGGTTTTGCCGTTGCTGCCGGTAATGCCGACAACTTTTAGCGTGAGTTGCCGGCGCCAGTAACCCGCCATCTCGCCCAGCGCCAGACGGGTGTCGGTGACTACCAGCTGTGGCAACGGCGTAGCGACGGCTTGACTGACTAACAGTGCTGCAGCACCGCGTTTCAGGGCCTGGTCGCAGAACTCATGGCCATCGAAATTCGGCCCCTTGAGTGCGACAAACAATTGCCCTGGTTGCAGCGTACGGGTATCGGTACTGACACCGTCGATCAGTAGGTCATGCTTTGGCACAGGTTGAGCGAGCGCTGCCGCGATTGTGCTCAGGCGCAGTCGCATGTGGCTAACTCCGTTAAACATTGTTGCGCAATGTCATGGTCTCGAAACGGACGTTTCACTCCTTGATAGTGCTGATACGCTTCATGCCCCTTGCCGGCAATCAACACCACATCACCCGCCTGCGCTTCGCGCAATGCCTGACCAATGGCCTGTTCACGCGCATGAATCACGGTCACAGGTTGGCGGCAACCACGCATAATGTCGGCGACAATGCTTGCGGGTGCTTCATTGCGGGGGTTGTCGTCGGTCAGGATGATGCTGTCCGCGAATGTGCTGGCCACCTCGCCCATCAAAGCGCGCTTGCCCCGGTCGCGATCGCCGCCACAACCAAACACTAGCCACAATCGCCCCCGGGTCAGAGGGCGCAAAGCGGTCAGCGCTTTGCTGAGTGCGTCAGGGGTATGTGCATAATCAATCAGCACGTCCGGTAAGTCATCGCCGCCCAGATGCTGCATACGTCCAGGTACGGCTGTGAGCTGCGCGCAGGCTTGACAGGCGCTTTCCAGAGATTGGCCTTGCGCCAGCAAAGCCGCCAGCACCGCCAACACGTTATCGAGCATGAAATCGCCAATCAGCGTACTGGACAGTGGTTTTTTTTGGCCTTGCCAGTGTACTTCGGCGAGAGTGCCGGATGCGCTGGCTGTCAGTGTTTCGGCGTACACAATTGGCATTCCAGATTGTTGGGGCGTGCGCCGTGATACGCCAATCATTTGCAGGTGACGGGGTAGGGCGGCCAGCACCGGTTCGGCATAGTCGTGATCGAGATGGATCACGGCATAACGGGTGGTTTGTTCGAACAGCTTGAGTTTAGCCGCCAGGTAGGCGTCCATGTTGCCGTGATAATCCAGATGGTCTCGACTGAGATTGGTAAAAACAGCGCCCTGAAAGCTTATGCCGGCCACGCGCTGTTGTGCCAGCGCGTGAGAAGAGACTTCCATCGCCACTTGCTCTACCTCGGCGGCACGCATGCACGCCAGGCTGCGATAAACGGTCAAGATATCCGGCGTGGTATGTCCCGTGTCAACCAGCGCATCCAGGCGTCCCCAGCCCAGAGTCCCGATGACTCCGGCTTGTGGCCAGACTTGCGCCAGAAACTGACTGCATGAAGTTTTGCCGTTGGTGCCGGTAATGCCCCAGATGTTCATGCCCTTGAGGGCGTCGCCATACCGCCGTGCCGCCAATGATGGCAGCTGCCTGGCCAGCTCTGGCCAGGCCAGTGCGGGTATCGGCAGATGGGGGGCGGGCCGATGGGCATCGGGTTGGTACAGCACCGCGCTGGCGCCATGTGCTACGGCTTGCTCGGCAAAATCCAGACCGTGCCGGGCCGCACCCGGAAGGGCGATAAAGACATCGCCAGGCTGAATCTGCCGGCTGTCGCTGTGCAAGTCACCAACCGGTAGGTCAGGTGCTGTCAGCCAGTCTGTCATCAATGTGGAAAGCGTGACCATGGGTTTAATGCCTCGCCAGCAAGATGGGCATGTTGTCTTCCTGGTCGGGTGCGATGCCAAACCGCCGCAATGCACCTGCCATGACATTGGCAAACACAGGGGCCGCAACCAGGCCGCCGTAATAACCGCCTTCGCTGGGTTGATCAATCATCACCGCCATGACCAGACGAGGATTCTCGGCAGGCGCCATGCCAACGAAAACAGCAAAGTAGTCTTTTTTGGTGTAACCGCCGTCCGGGCTGGTTTTTTTAACCGTGCCGGTTTTACCGGCCACACGATAACCTTCGACATGGGCGCGGTAGGCCGTACCTTGCTTGCTGACCACTTCTGCCAGCATGGCGCGTATCTTGCGGGTGGTCGTCGCCGAGAAAATGCGCTTGCTGTTCGGGTCCTGGTTGCGGCGCAGCAAGCTGACCGAGTGCAGCACGCCGTTATCGGCCAGTGCGGTGTAGGCGCGGGCCAGCTGCAGTAACGAGGTGTTCAGGCTGTAACCAAAAGCCAAGGTGGACTGAATGAAATCATTCCAGCGGTCATAAGACAGCACGGAACCACTGGCCTCGGCCGGAAAGCCGGTGCCGGGGGCGTGACCAAAGCCTAAATGGTCATAAACTGACCAAAAATAAGGGCGAGGCATTTTCAGGGCAATCAGACTGACCGCGACATTGCTGGATTTTTTCAAGACGCCGGTTAAATCGAGATTGCCGTAGTTGTGCACATCACGAACCCAATTGCGGCCAATGCGAGTTTGTCTGTTGGTTTCGATAATGGTGTCAGGCCTGACATAGCCGCCTTCCAGGGCGGCTGCGATCACAAACGGTTTAACCGTGGAACCTGGTTCGAAGATGTCAATCACGCTTCGGTTACGCAGGCCTTGTGGCATCCCTTCGCCCAGACGGTTGGGGTTGAAGGACGGAAAGTTGGCATCCGCCAGAATTTCGCCGGTTTGAGCGTCCAATAAAATCAGCGAACCGGCTTTGGCCTGATGGTGTAATACCTGAGCCTGCAGCTCGCGGTAGGCCAGGTATTGTACGGTGCTGTCGATGCTGAGCACCAGGTCTTGTCCGTTTTGTGGCTGCTGAATAGATTCAATATCGGCAATGACGTCGCGCTTGCCATCTCGAATAACGCGTTTACGTCCGTCAATCCCGTTCAGATAAGCATTGAAAGCCAGTTCTACGCCTTCTTGGCCTTGATTCTCAATGTTGGTAAAGCCAACCAGTTGCGCACTGCTGGCGCCATTCGGGTAGAAACGCTTGAATTCACGTTGACTGTAGACGCCGCTAACGCCCAGTTGTTTTACCCGAGAGGCCTGGTGCGGAGGGATGCGTCTTTGTAAATATGCGAATTTGCGTTTGGGTTGTTGCGCCAATTCATCCAGGCGGGTGGGGTTGATTGCCAGAAGTTCGGCTAATTGCCGCCATAGTAAGCGTTGGCTAGGATCCATTTCCGAGGGGTTGATCCAGATGGATTCAACCGGCGTGCTGATAGCTAGCGGTTCTTGATTACGATCTACAATCATGCCGCGTGATGCGGGTTGGGTGACGGCGCTGACATGGCGCAAATCACCTTGATTGATCAGAAAGGCCTTGTCCAGGACTTGTAATTGAAACGCACGCGCCCACAGGGCCGCCATGACCAGAAGCATCAGTCCGATCATGATTCGGTGTCTGATAACCGGCAAGGTCTCGGTTGTCGCTGAACTGTCGTGGGGTCGCGGTATCATGGGTCAGGGTTTCAGGTAAACAATTTCACTGCGTTTTGGCATGGTCATCAAGAGTTCTTCTCGCGCCAATTGTTCCATGCGATTGGCGTCGGTCAGCGTGGTCAGCTCCAGTTGCAGGCGCCCCCATTCAATGGCCAGTTGGTCTAAATGTCGTTCTTGTTGTTGCACCGAGCGGAATAATCGCCGGGAGTGATGTTTCTGGTCAATCAAGGCCAGTCCTGTACCTAAATTGGCTAGGATCAAGGCAATCATCAGTTGTTTGGCGTTCATTAAATTGCTTCGGCTACACGGAGTATGGCGCTACGAGCCCGGGTGTTGTCGGCGATTTCCTGGGGACTGGCCTTGATCGCCTTGCCAATCAACTTCAGGCGTCCGCGTGGAATGTCTTGTTCGAGCACGGGTAAGCGTCCCGGGTCGCTGCCTTGACGACTTTCGGCGCGCAAAAAGCGTTTAACCAGCCGGTCTTCCAGTGAATGAAACGCAATCACCGCCAGGCGACCGCCAGGTGCCAGCAGTGTCAGTGCCGCTGACAGGCCGCGTGTTAATTCATCCAGCTCATGGTTGACCGCAATGCGAATCGCCTGAAAAGTGCGCGTGGCCGGGTGTTTGTGTCGCTCATGAAATGGCATGGCGGCACTGACCAGCTCGGCCAATTGCCCGGTGCGGGTAATGGGTTGTTGAACACGGGTGGTGATAATCGCCCTGGCAATGCGATGGGCAAAACGTTCTTCACCATAATCAAACAGCACCTTGACTAATTCAGCCTCTGAAACCTGCGCCAGCCACTCGGCGGCAGTGCTTTGTGCGCCTTGTCCCATGCGCATATCCAGCGGGCCATCATGACGAAAACTAAATCCGCGCTCAGGATCATCCAGTTGCGGGGAGGATACGCCAAGATCCATCAGAATACCGTTTACTTGACCGGGTAAAGCACTCAAGGGCGGTTGTTCGAAACAGTTACTGAAGCAACCATGCAGCAGTTTAACGCGCCGATCCTGGCTTAATAACAAAGCTCGGGGGCTGCCAAGGGCATGTGCATCCCGGTCAATGGCAAATAACTGTCCCCGATCAAGCCGGTCTAAAATAGCCGAGCTGTGGCCGCCGCGTCCGAACGTGGCGTCAACATAAACGCCATCAGGCCGAATAGCTAAAGCGGTCAGGCACTCGGCCAGTAAAACAGGCGCATGTGTCAAGTCATTCAAAGCAGGCGTTCACTTAAAAGGATAATTGTTCAAGTGGCTTGAGGTCATCAGTATCTGCGCCGGTTATCCAGTTTGATTCTTGATCATGCCAGGCCGTTTCATTCCATAGTTCGAACTTGTTAAGCTGACCAATCATCATGATCTTCTTGTTCAGCTGAGCAAATTGCCGTAATTGTCCGGGGATCAGAAAACGTCCTTGGCTATCCATTTCGCATTCACAGGCATAGCCAATCAGGAAGCGCTTCAAACGCGTGGACATTTTATTCAGCGTGGGTAAGCGGCTGAGGGTTTGTTCCAGTTTTTCCCATTCAGGCAAAGGATATAGCCACAGGCAGCCATGCTCTCCGGCACCGGTTTCATTGACGGCGACCGTGATAACCAGCTGCCCGCCGCACCAGTCCGTTAGCTCCGTTCGATAACGGGTTGGAATGGCCAGTCGGCCCTTGCTGTCCAGCACAATGGCATTGATGCCTCGTAGCACGTCGGGCTCCGGTTACCCACTGATCTCCATTATTTTCCACTTCTCTCCACTTGCGCTAATCTTAGTGAGGAACAGGGGCTGAGTCAAGACTATGTTTGAATAAAATAGTCTTTTTTTGACAATAACTTAGCAGGTTACATTGAGATGATGGCTGGAGATCGGAAATACCTGTGAAAGCTTAAAGAGCAACCTTAAGCGTTTCATTTTATGCGGGATTTTGCTGTTAAAACCGGGTTAAGTTTAAGGGTGTAAGCTGGTGCTGCAGGCGCTGAAAAGACCTTGTATGCAACATTTCAGCTAGGCTTGCACGCGACGATGACAGTTAACGAATGGAGGGTGAAAGTCCGCGCTTTTGATGTGGGCGGCGCGCCTGGCCGGGTCAATGTGTTATTGAGATAAGTAAATTTAAGGAATCAGATTATGTTTGTACCTATACTAAAAAAAATGCTCGACTATTTGATGCTTGGGATTGTCGGCTTTTTGCCTATTTTGCTGGTGATTCAGATTGTTGTGTTCACAGAGGGGCTGCTTAAAGATCTGGTACTGCTGGTACATGGGCGTTACGAGAATTCTTGGGTTACGGTGGCGTTGTTTATTGTTTCGGTTGGCCTTTTGACGTACTTTGGCAAAATGCTCAAGCATGAGCGAGCTTATTTTCTTTATTATCTGGAAAAATTTATTTTGCGCATTCCCGTGATCGGGAGTGTGTACCGTATCAGCCGTAAGCTGCTGAGGCTGTTTGTGCGTGCCGAGGAGTCCGAACTGCGCGAAGTCGTGTACGTGGAATATCCTAAGGAAGGCATGTGGGTGCCGGCCTATGTGACCAATCGGGTTGATGAATGCTACATTCTGTATGTGCCGACCTCTCCGAACCCGACTTCAGGGTTTACAGTCATGGTGCACAAGGACAAGGTCAGCATATCGGCCATGAATATCGAGGAAGTTTCCAGTTTTGTGATCAGCGTGGGTGTGGATTACGCCAAGCCGGAAGAAGTCGTGGCTTTGTATCGGCAGAAGTGATCTTATCGAGCTGATCGTCGTGGCGCTAGATACTGCTTTATTGCAAAGCTGGGGATATTCAGAATACCTGATTGTTTTTTGGGGGCGCGGGCAGGTTCGCCCGCGCCTGTGTCGGGGGCTGTTAATTGGCCAGCTCCCGGAAGGCCAGGGCGCTGGCGGCGATGGTTTCCTGCAAAATGGCCTCGTCATGGCTGGCTGATACAAATCCGGCCTCATAGGCAGACGGGGCAAAATAATGGCCTTGTTGTAACAGGCGATGAAAGAATTTTTGAAAATGGTTCAGGTTGCAGGCGGTGACTTGGTCGAAGCTGTTCACTTCCGGGTGGTCGGTGAAAAAAAGCCCGAACATACCGCCTACCGCACGGGCTTGAAAAGCGACGCCGGCATGTTGTGCCTGTTGTTGCAAGCCATTGACCAGTATTTGCGTTTTTTGCTTGAGCTGGTCGTAAAAACCGGGCGCTTGCAGCAATTGTAAGGTCTTCAAACCTGCGGCCAGCGCCACCGGATTACCAGACAGGGTGCCGGCCTGATAAACCGGGCCAACCGGCGCCAGTTCTGCCATCAGGCTGCGCTTGCCACCAAACGCGCCGACCGGCAAGCCGCCGCCGATGATTTTTCCCAAGGTAGTTAAGTCAGGAACGACCTCGTAAAGTGCTTGTGCGCCGCCTAGGGCGACTCGGAAACCGGTCATTACTTCATCAAAAATCAGCACCGCGCCGCTTTGATCGCAGACTTCGCGCAACGTTTGCAGGAAGCCTGGTGCCGGTGGAATCAGATTCATATTGCCTGCTATAGGCTCGACGATGATGCAAGCGATGTCATGGCCATGCTCGCTGAACAGATCGCGCACGGCCTGGCTGTCATTGAAGGGCAGGGTGAGGGTGGATTGGGCAACTCCTGCAGGCACACCGGGCGAGCTGGGCACGCCCAGGGTCAAGGCGCCAGAGCCGGCTTTAACCAGTAAGCTGTCGGCATGGCCGTGATAGCAGCCTGCGAATTTAACCAACAAATCCCGACCTGTCGCGCCACGCGCCAGACGAATCGCGCTCATGGTCGCTTCGGTGCCGGAGTTGACCATTCTGACTTGTTCCAGAGAAGGTACCAGTTGGCATAGCAACTCTGCCATGTCAATTTCACGTTCGGTCGGCGCGCCAAAGCTCAAGCCAGAGGCGGCGGCTTGTTGCACCGCGTCGATAACTTCAGGGTGAGCATGACCGAGAATCATCGGCCCCCATGAGCCGACATAGTCCGTGTAGCGTTGCCCATCGCTATCGTATACATAAGCCCCTTGGGCTTTGTCGATGAATATTGGCGTACCGCCCACGCCTTTGAAGGCGCGTACCGGGGAGTTCACGCCACCGGGAATGTGTTGCAGGGCGCGGTCAAACAGTTGGCTGGAAGTGGTCATAAGGTAACAATGAGTGAGTAAACAATAGCCCCGGTTTATGTACCGGACTGAAGAGTGGTTGTGTCAGGCCTTTTTGCCGGGCCATGATGCCATGTCGGGTATGATGTTTGACAAAGGCTGGCGCCGGCCACATCTGAGCCTGGCATGTGGACGCGCTTTTGGCCAAAAGCGTAGTGTGGTTATCGGCCTGTTTGTTATCAGACCGCCGCAGCTTGCAGCGAATGGTTCAGTATCCGATGATATAGACGAATACGGTCAATATAACGGACGGGTTCATGGCCGCGCGCGTAACCATGCTTGAGTTTAGTAAAATAACGGCGTTGACTCAATAGCGGAAAAACTTCCTTGACATCGGCCCAGACATTGGGGTTTTTGCCTAGTTTTCGGGCCAGTTTTCGGGCGTCACGCACATGCCCTGCACCGGCATTATAAGCGGCTAACGCGAACCACATGCGGTCATTCGGGTCGATTTCCGGTGCGGTTTGTTTGAGCATGCGTTTCAGATACTTAGCGCCGCCGCGAATGCTGAGCTTGGGATTGGTGCGATTGACGATGCCCAGTTCCCGCGCTGTGCTCTTGGTGAGCATCATCAAGCCGCGTACCCCGGTAGGGCTGATGGCATGGGGGTTCCATTGCGATTCCTGATAGGCGATCGAGGCCAGTAACGCCCATGGCAGTTGATAGTCACTGGCCACCTGACGAAAGTGGTTCAGATATTTGGGCAGGCGTTTTTTGATGCGTTGTTTGAACACGACGGTGTCGTAGTAATCGTAAATGTCGGTAAAGCCGAAGTAACGTTCGTTCAGTGTCGATAGCGTGGATTGGTGTTTGGCGCGTTTTAGCCAGGTGTGCAGATGGGCGTTCAGGTTGTCGGCGTCTTGGGGTAACAGCCAGCTCAGTTTCGCTTGATCTGTGGTATAGGCTTCGACCAGATTGGGATAATGCGGTCGGTGTAGTTTTAGCAGGCTGGAGTCAATCACCGTACACTGATAATCGCCTTGGTCGATTTTTTGCAGCACATCTGCGGGGGTAGCGTCTGCGGTGTCCCAGGTCAGTTCAGGCAGTTGTTGTTTAAGCGCTTGCAGTTTGTGCTCCTGGGCACTGTTGGCAATAACCAACAGTGAATGCTGAGCCAAGTGCATATCGTGATCAGGGAGCTTGAACTTTTTGTTGCATACCACTTTAAGATTGACGTCTTTATAGCCAGGCCCCAGTTGGAAGCCCAGGTGCCCGGTATTGGCCACGGACAGGCCGGGCGCGGCGATATGGCCATCGCCGTTGGCCAGCGCGGTCATCAGTTCGGACGGATTGTCGTACAGTTTATATTCCACATCGACCGCCAGTGAATCGGCGAGCTGTTGTGTTAACTCGTATTCAAACCCTTTGGTTTGATTGTTTTCGTAATACAGCGTGGCCGGAGACTCGCGTGTCAAGACAACTAATTTGCCTTGTTTTTTGATGTCCTCCAGTGTGGATTGCCATTTAATGCCACTGGTGGCACCAGAAAATTGCATGATGACCGGAATAATCAGGATGCGCAGGCGCTTCATGCCCATCTCCTTATAATTTTTGTTTCCTTCGGCGCCAAGATAAGCCTTGTCGCCAGCGTAAAACAGGGGCGAAACCCAGCCTGTGAGCTTAGCCTAATCCTGTCAATGTGTCCACAAACTCAGTCAGTGTCAAGTTGGTATTGCACTTCCAGGCGTTGACTGCGACCGATTTGCGAGTTCAGCGACAGATGTTTGGTGAGTTGTTGTTGTAACAGTAACTCATAGGCATTGGAAAAAAAGCCTAAGGTTGCGCCTACATAAAGGTCAGGCGTGATGTATTTGCCCAGCTTCAGCGCGGTATTTTCCAGTTGCTCGGCTTCGGTGAGGCTCAGTTCATCTAAACCGGCTTGCGCACCGACCCAATTCAGTTGGCCAAGGCCCAGTTTCAAGGCGGCCTGGGCCAGGTTTTGGCCTTGCTCGCCGGTGGCGCGTTCCAGCGAACGGCCGGTAATCAGATAGGCCAAGGCTTCAGATTCAGGCAATGCCGGTTGACTGCTGACCGTGGTTTGCGGTGCATCGGCGGGGCCGGTGACACGCAGCAAGGCGGTAATGTCGGCATAGGCGGCCTTGCGCGCTACTTCGATATTCAACCAGGGACGTGTCGCCGGGCCGTTGAATAAGAAATCTCCCTGACGAATGGCTAAATCCTGGCCGTAAGCTTGGTAACGTCCGTCCTTGATGGTGACTTTGCCATGGACTTGTGGTTGCTGTGCTTGACCGGAGATGTTGAGCTGGCCATTAAGTTGACCGGTCAGGCCATAACCATCAAATTGGCTGTCCTCACCTAAAAGTACGTCTATGTTCAGGTTCACCTCGGGGGGGGAGGGTGCGGTCTTAGACTGAGGATGGTCAACGCCCATGATGATTTCGTCCGCGCTGGGTTGAATGGCTTGTTCGGGGAGTTTTTCCAGCGCAATGCGGCTTTTGGCGACTTTGATCTGGCCATTGACGTGGCTTTGTTGTGCCGTCACGGTCATGCGTAATGCCGGGCTGAGTTGGACTTCGGCTTCTGGCAGGCGTACGGCTGTGAAGTTCTGGCCGGACAGGGTGAATTGGCCTTGCCAGTGTGGCTGGGCTGGATGTAATTGGCCGGTGAGCTTGAGTTGCCCGGGCTTGCTGTCGAGTTGGCCTTGCACATGAACGGTTTGATCGGCATCAGCGTGTGCCGATAGTTTGATATTTTCCCATGGCGTGCCGGTGGCGGGAAGCATCAGTTTTGTCAGTTCCAAATGTGTTTGGCCGGTCAGTGTGGGCTGGGTCAGCAAGCCTTGGGCCTGTATCGTCGCGTTGACACGACCTTCGCCAAGAATGACGGCGGGGGTGAGTTTGGCCAATATGGAAAAGTCTTGCCAGTCCAGGTGCAGTTGGCTGTCCAGCGTGGCTTGTGCCAAAGGTTGGGTGATGGTGGCATCGGCGGATAGATGATTGTTTTGGGCATTGACGCGCAGTGCAGCGACCAAACGCTCCGGGCGATAGTCGGCATTGAAACTGAGGATTTGCACGGGATAAATCAAAGAGTCATCCGCGTCGTTAAGGTACAGCTTAAGGCCCTCTGTGGTGGCGGTCAGGGTGGCGGATTGCAGTTGCTTGCGCCAGTCAAGGGTCAGGGTGGTACTGGCGCTACCTTCCAGTTGTAGGTTTTCGGGAAGCCAGGGCTTGAATTGCGCCAAGGCCAGATGGTCGCTGCGAACCGTCAGTTGCAGTCGTTTGGGCCAGGTTCCCGCGCTTTGCCAGCACACAGGGTGTGCATTGACATTGAGGCAGCCGGAGCCGGGTTCAACGGCGTTATTGCCCAAGGTTAGTGTTACCGGCTCTGGCAGCTGCCAGCGTGCCTTAGACTGCCAGTGTCCGGTCAGCTGTTGCAACGTGCCTTGCCATTGTTGCTTGGCCCAGCCACCCTGCAAGGCAACGTCCAGCGCCAGCTCCGGGCCTTGGCCGATCAGTGTGATCTGGTGGTCGGTCAAATGGCCCTGGCCGTTGAGTTGCAGCCTGTCCAGTTGCAGTGAGGGCAGAGTTAAGGCTTTGGCATCGAGTTGGAGTTGGCCGTGTTGCGCGGGCGTGAGCTGAGCGTTCAAGGTCAGTGTTTTCAGGGTCAGGTTGGCAAAGTGCAGCGCTTTGGCGTCGAATTGGGCTGTGATCTGTGGCGCCGACCAAGCCCCGTCAATGTTCAGTTGGCCACGCATCTGCCCTTCGGCATCGGGCAGTAACTGCGCCAGCTTGGGCGCTTGTAGCTGGGCGTTTAGTTGGCCGTGCTGTGCTGTGATTTGACCGTGTACGCTGAGCGAGTTGTCTCCTGAGCGCAGCGATAACTGTGTGATGTCGACCAGGTTCGGCGAGACTGTCAGGTTGGCTTGTCCAGATAAGGCATAGCCGTTCAGGGTGCCCTGTAACCGAGGTAAGTGTACGTTCGCGTTCAGGCCGTCATCGTGCCATTGACCGTGGCTGGTCAGCGTCAGATTGATATCGCCGGTCACCGGTGTCTGCCAATCCTGTGGTCGAAGTCGCTGTCCGGTCAGGTTCAGCTGATAGGTCAGGGTGGGCTGCCAGTTGACCGCACCGCTTAAATTAACCTGACTGCGTTCTGTGATCAAGTGGGCATCTGTCAGTTGAAATTGGTTTTTATCGCCCGCACCGCTGAGCTTGGCGATCACTTTAGGAGTGCCAGGCAGTTGCCAGGCGCCTTCCAGCGCCAGGCGATATGCCGCCAGCGTGCCGTTCAAGGTCAGGGTGCCTGGGTCAAGGTTCAGGGTTTGCGCACCCACCGGCCAGTTAGCCGCTGACCATCGACTGTCCAGCGTGAATGCCGGTTGGTCGGTGAGGTGGCTGAGCGTGAGTTGATGTTGCGAGGTAAGCGGTGTGCGGGTGGTCAGCGCCAGCTGAAGGTTGGCCAGCAGTGCGCCGTCTGCGTTGAGTGAGCCTTGCCACAAGGGTTGTGCTGGGGGGGTTAGCTGCCAGTCCAGCAGGGCATTGATGGGGAGTGTTTCCTGCAGCTTAAGCTGTCCTGTGCTGCTGAATGTGCCATTCAAGGCTTGCAAGGTCAAAGGTTGCCAGCTCAGGGTTTGCCCGGCCAGCGTCAGGCTGGCGTGGAGGGCGTCGATGATGATCGGCGAGCCGCCGCCAGTATCGAGTTCCAGTCGCGTCAGTGCCAGGCGATCGAGCTGGAGCGTTACGGGAACGTGCGGGATGCTGAAGGACTCTGTGTCGGTGCTGGGTGGGGCAGATTGTGCGCGATACAACAAACCGTCTACCGACAGCTCGCGTATATGCACATGGCCATGCAGCAAGGCCACAGGCGACCAGTCCAGTACCAGGTGTTCGGCCTGGGCCGTTACTGTGGTAGTTTTGACGTCGACCTCGCCCAGCACCAAGCGGTCAAGAAAATGACCGTCAACGGTAGCGATATGCAAGCCGATTTGGCTGAGTTGCGGCCGGCTCAACAGCCAGCGCGTGCCCGTTTGGGTACCTAACAGAGCCGCCATGGCCAGGATTGCCAGTAACAGGGGGGTGACCAAGATGCCGAGCAGCTTGTTCATAACAGCGCCCCGGCACTGAAATGCACCCGGAAGGTGCTGTCGGCATCGTCGTTCAGTGGGACGCCGACATCCAGGCTCACCGGCCCGACCGGAGACAACCAGCGCACGCCCAGGCCGAGGCCTGATTTGAAGCTGATTCGATCCGGGTCATAGGCATTGCCGAAATCATAAAAACCGGCGACGCCCCAGTTATCACTGATGAAATATTCATACTCCGCACTGACCACACTCAGCAATTTGCCGCCAATGACATCGCCTTGGTCGTCTTTGGTGCCCAGTTCTTTGTAATCAAAACCGCGCATAGATTGTGTGCCGCCGGCAAAAAAACGGTAAGAGGTTGGTAGCTTGGCAAAGTTATTGGTCAGTGTCGCACCCAGTTCGGCGCGGGTGATCAGGCGGCCACCGTAGGCAGGCTGAATCCATTTGGCGAGGGCTTGACCTTGAATGAAGCTGACCGATGACAATACCGGTGCGGCAGCGCCTGCCAGACTAAGATTGATCTGGTAACCCTCTGTGGCTCTGACGGTGCTGTTGCTGGTTGACTTTTGCCAACGTGCGCCGGGTACCAGTAGCGATACGGTGCGTTTTTCCGTGCCGGATGAAAAATTTTCCAGCGTCCAGTCGGTGAACAGGATTTCCTGCCAGCCCGAGGCGAGCAAACGTTGCCGGTTTGCCGATAGCTTGACCAGGTTGGAGGTGAATGTGTCCGGGTCCTCGTGCTTAATGCCCAGGCCAAAGTTCAGGCTGTCGGTTAAAGGTTTTGCCAGCGGAATTTTATAGTTGGCTTCCAGGCTGGCCAGGCGCGGCGATAAGTCGGCCTTGATTGATGCGGTATGGCCTCGACGATTCAGGCGACGGTTGTCATATCCCCCGGACAAGATGGGGCCGAAGTTGGTATCAAAGCCGATACCGGTGCGGTAATGGTGGCGGGGTTTGGCGCTTAACTTAATGCTCAGCGGGATGACGCCGTCTTGCTGGTGCGCAAAATCAGGTTGTAAGTCGATGCTTTGAAAATAAGGCAGAGCCGCCAGTTTGTTGTACAGCGTAGCTAGTTGGGTGCTGGCATAGGCGGTGCCGGATTGCAGTGTGATCATGCGCTGTACCAATTCAGGATTCAGAATATCCTGGTCGATCTGGATGCTACCGAAGCGGTAGCGTGAGCCGGAATCAAAATGCAGGCGCACGCTGGCTCGCAGGCGCTCGGGCTCAATATTGAGTTGTTGCTGGGTGAAGCGGGCATCTAAATAGCCTCGGCTGCTGGCCAGGGTTTGCAAAGCGGCTTTTAGCTGTTCATAGCGACCATGATGGAGAATCGCGCCTTGTTTTAGCAGGGGCTGTTGTATCAGTTTGGTAAATGCAGGGTCGCTGGCGGCTTCGCCCAGGATTTGAACATCGAGGTTGCCAATACGCACGGGCAGGCCTGGGTCAATGACAAAGTGTGCTTGCCAGCAATTCTCGAGGAAATGGAGTTCCGAGTCCAGGGTTGGCTGGTAATAACCTAAGGCTTTAAGAGCGGTGCGAATTTTTTCTGGGGCATCGCGGTATAAATGCCGAATCCGCCATGCGGGAGCCTCGCAAGGTTCTTTGGCCAGGCTTAAAAAGGCGCGGACATTGTTCAGGCGTGCGCCGGTGACGCCATCAATGATGAGTTTGTCTTCGGCCTGGGTGGTCATCGCACACAGCGCCGCGCACAGTGTCAGCGTCGTCTTTGGAGCTACAGTCAGGCTCAAAATTCGATCGGAAAGGTCTCGACTGGAGTGGTTTGTTGCGCGGCATCGGGTGCGCTAGCTGCAGGCGCGTCACTGTGCTGACGATACCGGCTTTCGCTTTCGCTGACCAATCTTTGACCGGTTTCGATCAGACTTTTGCCTTTACTGATTTTTGCCTGGCCTTCAGCAACCTTGCGATGGCCGGCATCAACCAGGTTTTGACCTTCTTTAAGTGCGCGTCGGCCTTCCTGAATCAAGGCGGTGCCCTGGTTCCATTGTTCACCGATTCCGGCCATGTCACCGCCTTGATCGATCATTAAGTCGCCGGGGCTTTTCGAGGCAGCAGCGCAAGCGGTTAACAGGACGACGGTGGTAGCGTTTAGGGCAAGCTTGACGAGGGGTGAATGTTTAATGGTCATAACCGGGCCAGGCTGGGTTGGGAGTGAAGTTCAAGGCAGCGGCGGTGCGTAAAGGTGAGTGATGTGATGTTTGACAGCCCTCGCCGATGGCAGAGGGCTGTTCCTGCACTCTGGTTATTCCAGGTTGGCGTGGCGCGAACGCATTTCCTCTTCAGGAATGCCTTTTTCATGAATCATATGCGAAACCGTTGACTCCAAAAAGGCCAGTGTGGATAGTTCAAAGACGGTGCCCATGGGCATGCCAACGACTTTGCCGTACTGGGTGTCGTTGCCAATCTGGAAAATGGCGTCGGCCAGATCACCAATGGTAGAGCTGGCCTTAGCCGAAATCAATATGATTTGCGCGCCGATTTCACGGGCTTTTTTAGTGAACTCAATCAGCTGTTTGGTTTCGCCGGAGCCGGAAATAATGATCAGCAGATCACCGGGCTGCACGGCTGGCGTGACGATTTCACCGACTACGAAGGTACGGTAGCCGCTGTGCATCAGGCGCATGGCGAAGAAGCGACAAATTAACCCGGAACGACCGGCGCCCGTGACAAAAACCCGCTTGGCGTTATCGAGCAGGCTGGTCAATTTCTGGTCATAACTGTCATCGGTGACGGCCAGAACTTCGTTGATTTTGGTGATCACCCGGCCGGAATGTGATTGGCGTCCGTCAAGCAGGGCGCGGATTTGCCGAGCTGCGCTGGCAGGGTCGGCCGAGCTGGTAATCGCACCGCCTACCACGACAATATCAACACCGGATGCGGCGACTTGTGCGGCGGTTTCCGTGTTGATGCCACCGGCTACGGAGACTCGAACCGGTAAACCCTGTGCGCTGATCGCGGCTAAGTCGGCGAAGGGTGTTTGTCCTGCGGCCTGCGCATCGAGACCGGTGTGTACGCCCACCACTTGCGCGCCAGCTTCATAAGCCGCTTGGGCGCATGCGGCTTTGTCGGGGACGTTGATCAGATCGACTTGGACTTCGGCGCCATGGTTGCGGGCTGACTCGATGACACCTTGGATGGTGGCAATGCCTGATACGCCCAGTACGGTGCAGATATCTGCACCAGCCGCGTAGAAGGGTTCGGCTTCATAAGCGCCGGCGTCCATGGTTTTTAAGTCCACCAGTACCAGCTTGTTGGGGAAACGACGCTTCAATTCAGCAACCAGTTGCACACCATTGTGTTTGATACAAGGTGTGCCGATTTCCAGAATATCGGCAAAGGGTGCTACTTTCTCGGCCAGCGCCAGGGTTTGTTCGAAATCCAATGAATCCAGGGCGACTTGCAGTAAGGGTGCGGTCATGACGCGAATCTCCTTTACAGGTTAAGATGAGGTACGGGAAATGTAATCACGCCTGAACAGGGTGTCAATCCCGAAGCGGGTGGAACAATGCCGTTATGATACCATCGAAGTCTTTGCCGCGTAGCCTGTTTGGGCCGGTCGCATGGCCCTGCGCGGTACCTGGCCACTTGTCGGTTTAACTCACAGCACACGACTTTTTCAGATGACGCACAAATTCAAACGGGCTTTACCTTATATTCTATTGACGCTGGTCATTCTGGTCGGGCAAATGTTTTTTAGCTTTGGCCTGGTGACGGGCGCGATGCCGGCTTTGCCGGAGATAACTTTAACCGGCGAGCGCACCGATGAGGCGCTGGCCAGGCGCCCTGCCATCGTTTATTTCTGGGCAGAATGGTGCGGCATTTGTGCATCCATGCGCGAGTCGGTTTCGGCGCTGCTGGAGGAAACGGGCGGCGTTACGGTGGCGTTGCAGTCCGGCGATGACCGGCAGGTGTTGCGCTATCTGAGTGATTATAAACTGGCCTGGTCAACGCTGAATGATCAGGATGGCGTCTTGGCGGCTTTATATCAGGTGAAGGGCGTGCCGGCGGTGTTTATCATCGATACCAATGGTCAAATTCGCTTTGCAGGTTCCGGGTATCACAGTGAGCTGGGGTTGCGCTTGCGTCTGGCGCTGGCCGGTTTGGGTTTTTAGCGATTGTCTGAATGGGATGTATGGTTATGACCATCAGCGTGTTTGATATTTTCAAAGTGGGCATTGGCCCGTCCAGTTCGCATACTGTAGGGCCTATGCGGGCGGCTGGCTTGTTTTGCCAACGCCTTGATGAACAAGGGCAATTGGCCAGTGTGGCGCGGGTGAGGGTGGAGTTGTATGGGTCTTTGGGTGCGACCGGTAAAGGGCATGGCAGTGATAAAGCCGTGCTGCTGGGCTTGAGCGGGGAGCTGCCGGATAGTGTCGATCCTGAGCGTATTCCGACGTTGTTGCAAACGATCACCGAGCGCGGTGAGATTTATCTGGCCGGTACTTCGCCGGTTGATTTTGACGTTGGCCGGGATTTGAAATTTCTGCGCAAAATGTTGCCGAAACACAGCAATGGTATGCGTTTTCAGGCGCTGGATGCCTCAGGGCAGGTTTTGTTGATCAAAGATTATTATTCAGTCGGCGGCGGCTTTGTACTCGATGGCAACGCGCAAGCGCCGGTTGCGGTGAAGGATCCTCGGCCTTTGCCTTTTACCACCGGGGCGGAGCTGCTTGAGTATTGTCAACAGCAACGTTGTTCTATCAGTACGGTAATGCGCGGCAACGAGCGCTATTGGCGGGATGATGACGTCATCGATCAGGCGTTGCTCAAACTTTGGCAGATCATGCAGAACTGTGTACGGCGCGGTTTGAATCTGGAGGGGGTGTTGCCGGGCGGGATGCACGTCAAACGACGCGCCCGGCAGATGTTTTTAAGACTATCCGAGGCGCAGCAAAAAGGTCAGATGCCAATCGGCACCTCGGATTGGGTCAATTTATACGCCTTGGCAGTCAATGAGGAGAATGCCGCAGGTGGTCGGGTGGTGACCGCGCCAACCAACGGCGCGGCAGGTATTATTCCTGCGGTGCTGCATTATTACCAAAGGTTTTGTCCAGGTGCCAGCGATACCGGGGTGATTCGTTTTTTACTGACGGCCGGTGCGATTGCCATTCTGTACAAAGAGAATGCCTCGTTGTCGGGTGCGGAAGTGGGTTGTCAGGGTGAAGTCGGCGTGGCTTGCTCGATGGCGGCCGGGGCGTTGGCGGAAGTGTTAGGTGGCTCGCCGCAACAAGTTGAAAATGCCGCTGAAATTGGTATGGAACATAATCTTGGGCTGACTTGTGATCCGGTCGGTGGTCTGGTGCAGGTGCCATGTATCGAACGTAATGCCATGGGTGCGGTGAAAGCCATCAATGCCGCCCGCCTGGCGTTGCGTGGTGATGGCTGTCATTTCGTGTCTTTGGATAAGGTCATTAAAACCATGCGTGATACCGGCGCGGATATGAAAACCAAATATAAGGAAACCGCACGCGGTGGCCTGGCGGTTAATGTGATTGAGTGTTAGTGAAGGCCGGCACAAGGCTTGCTGTGCTGAGCTGCGTGTCGAGCCGGTTGAGACGTGCTCGGGTTCATTCGGGCGGATGGTTGGTGGAGCTTGAGCAGGTGTCATCAGCATCGCCATCATTAACCGCAGGTTCGGCCGCTTCAGGGTCGAGTAAGTCGGCTAAAGGTTCCAGAAGGCCCAGTAGTTCCGCGCACACGTCATCAAACTCGGTCATCAGGACTGGCCTTGTCTGTATTGCGGCAGGGATGTTGCATAACCTCAGAATAAGCGTGTTCTGTCATTTTTGTTACATTGACTTTAGGTATGGAATCATTATGCACGAACAGCTGGATTTACTGCTGAAGCAGGCTAATCAAATCATTTTAGGCAAACCAAAACAACTTAAATTGGCTGTGTGTTGTTTGCTGGCGCAAGGGCATTTACTGATCGAGGATGTGCCTGGGGTGGGTAAAACCACGTTGGCGCATACCTTGGCGCGTTTATTTGGCCTGGCTTATCAGCGCATTCAGTTTACCAGCGACTTGCTGCCGGCAGATATTATCGGGGTGTCGATTTTCGAGCCGGATAGCGGTCAGTTCAAGTTTCATCAAGGGCCTTTATTCAAACAGATGATTCTGGCCGATGAAATTAACCGGTCAACGCCGAAAACGCAAAGCGCGTTGCTGGAGGCCATGGAAGAGCATCAGGTGACGGTGGAAGGGCGCACATTGACTTTGCCGTCGCCATTTTTTGTTATCGCTACGCAAAATCCCTCGCATCAGATTGGCACTTTTCCATTGCCGGAGTCACAGCTGGATCGTTTTTTAATGCGTATTGAGTTGGGTTATCCCGACCGGGCCGCGGAACGTGCTTTGCTGAAAGGCGAGGCGCGCGCCCGTTTGATCGAAACCTTGCCGACCGCATTAACGTCCGAACAACTGCAGCACGCGCAGCAGGCGGCCAGTCAAGTGCATGTGGCCGAGCCGTTGCTCGATTATGTGCAGGCGATTATTGAATTTACCCGACAAAGCCCTGAATTCAATCATGGCTTGTCGCCGCGTGCGGGGCTGGCGTTGTTAACGGCGGCTAAGGCTTGGGTTTATCTTGATCAACGTGATGCCGTGTTGCCGGAAGATGTACAGCAGGTATTGCCGGCGGTGGCTGGGCATAGGCTCAACGCCAGCTCGCCACAATCCGACGCCATTGTGGCGCCGATTCTTGATGAAGTACCGGTTTATTGATGCTGGGCCGCGTTAAAGAGCGCCTTTTGGCCAGTCGCTTTTTTCGGGGTGAAGCGCCGAGCAGTGCGCCTTTGTTGTTGAATCATCGGCGCATTTTTATTTTGCCGACCGGGCATGGCTTGGTATTTTCAGTCGTGTTGCTGCTGTTGCTATTGATCGCTTTTGTTTATAACAATAATCTGGTGTATTTGCTGACCTTTGCTCTGGTCAGTGTGTATGTAGTGTCAATATTGCATTGTTTTAAGGCGTTGTCGGGGTTGCGTGTCGCTTTAAGCCCGGTGGCGCCGGTGTTCGCAGGTGAGTTAGCGCACGTTCAGTTACATGTTGATAACACCCATAATGGGCCTAAGGCGCATCTTGAGTGCGATTGGGCGCGTCCTAAAACAGTGGCGTTGGCGGCGGGCGAACAGCGCTTTTGGCCTTTGATGTTGCCGACCCGGCAACGCGGCTGGCTACCTTTGCCGACGGTAACCTTGGCCAGCCGTCATCCTTTTGGCTGGTTTCGCGCCTGGTCGCCATTACGTTTTGCCGGTGGCGTTTGGGTTTATCCAAAGCCTTGGCCCGAGCATTTGCCGTTTCCCGACTCGCTCGATGCCTCGGGTGCCGAGCAGGGTCGCCACAGGCAGGGCGTTGATGATTTTACCGGTCTGGCCGAATACCGGCCAGGGGATGCGATCAAGCATATTCATTGGCAAAGTTATGCCAAGGGTGCTGGGCTTTATGTTAAGCAATACTGTGGCACACAAAGCCGGGAGTTATGGTTGGATTATCAAAACACGTTGCATCTGCCGTTGGAGCAGCGTTTAAGTGTTTTGTGTCGCTGGCTGTTGGAAGCTGAACGTCAGGCACTGCATTATGGGCTGAAGCTGCCGGGGATGCAGCGTTCACCGGCAACCGGCGAGACGCATCTGCATGCTTGCCTTGAAGCGTTGGCGAAGTTCTGATGACGTCGATACACGCACACTATCATCGTCGCCAATGGTTGGGCTTGCTGCTGGGTATTGGGCTGATTGCCGCACCGCATATTCAGCATTTACCGCCGCTGTTGTTGGCTTTTGCCGCGTTAATCTGGGTATGGCGCGTGTTGATTGTGTTCTGGCCAGGCGGGCAGCCGGGGCGGGTGGTTTTGTTGTTGCTGACCCTGGCCGGGCTGGCGCTGCTGATCAGCCAGCATCACGGCATTTTTGGCCGTGATGCCGGTACGGGGCTGTTTCTGATGGCGTTGATGCTGAAATTGATGGAATTGCAACGCGAGCGGGATGTGTTTCTGGTCGTGGTGTTGGCGTTTATTGTCGCGGCGACGCAGTTTTTATTCGATCAGTCCCTGTGGATGGGGCTTTATATCATCACGGTGTGCGTGTTGCTGTTGACTGTGCTATCAAGTCTTAATCATGCGCGCCAGCCATTGTTTCGACAATTGCGCACCACTGGGCTGATATTGCTGCAGGCGGTGCCATTGACCGTGGTGTTGTTTGTGTTGTTCCCGCGTCTGGAAGCGCCGCGCTGGATGTTGTTACAGCAAGACCGCAGCGCCCGCACCGGCCTGAGCGATAGCATGGAGCCTGGGTCGATTACCAATCTGGGGTTGTCCGATGAACTGGTGTTTCGAGTGCGTTTTGAAGGCCCCATACCGCCAATGCGTGAGCGCTATTGGCGAGGCCCGGTGTTTTCCCGCACCGATGGTAAGCGTTGGACGCAATTGCCATTACCGTTTCAACAGAGCATTCATCAGCCGCTGCGCTTTCAAGGTGTGGCGTATCGTTACACTCTGATGATGGAGCCTCAGGATAAGCCTTGGGTGTTTGCTCTGGATATGCCGGCTCAGTATCCTTCCGCGCTGACCATGAAAAGTACCTACCAACTGTATGACAGCCGTGACCTGGCCGACCAGCGCCAGGAATATCAATTGATTTCCTACAGCAATTATCAAACACCGGGTATCAGCGAACGTGAGCGTCGTGCCAATCTGTACCTGCCCGGTCATCAGCTTGACGGTGAGTTGGCCTTATTGATACAGCGTTTACAAGGCGGCGTGGTGGCGCCGGAACGTTATATTGGCAATGTGTTGAATCATTTTCGCGAACAGCAGTTTTATTACACCCTGACGCCACCCGCCCTGGATGACGACAATCCTATTAAAACTTTTTTGCTAACCACGCGCATGGGCTTTTGTAGTCATTATGCCGCCGCATTTGTTTATTTAATGCGTGCAGCGGGTGTGCCGGCGCGGGTCGTCACCGGTTATCAGGGAGGGGTCATGAACGACGTCGGCGGTTTTTTGGAGGTTCGTCAGGCGAATGCCCATGCCTGGTCGGAGGTCTGGCTGGAGGGGCGGGGCTGGGTGCGTTATGACCCTACGGCCGCGATTGCGCCGGAGCGGGTTGAGCAAGCGTTGGATATTGATCGACAGATCGCAACTGGCGCGATTAGTTATCTGGACATAGATGAGCGTATCGTCCAGGGCTTGGGTTGGTTGGCGCAAGCACGTCAGTTGTGGGGGAGTGTCGATTACACCTGGCAGCGCTGGATTATTAACTATCGCAGTGCCAGTCAGGAACAATTGCTGGCGCGCTGGGGTATTGCTGATCTGCGCGCGATGCTGGTATGGCTGGGGGGATTATTGCTGTTGTTTACCCTGCTGTTGACAGCAGCGCTGTTGTGGCGTGGCCGGCGGCAGCCGGTTGCGTCCGAGGTCAAATATTATCAGCAGTTTTGTGCGCATTGCGCACGTTTGGGCGCGCCGCGCCGTATCGGTGAGGGGCCTTGGGATTATGGTCAGCGTTTGCAGCGCCAGTTTCCAGAGCAGGCTAAGGCGATTGCCGCGATCAGCGAGGCTTTTGTCGCTTTGCGTTATCACCGAGAGCCTGCGCCAGGCTCGTTAAGACGCTTGCGTCAGCAGGTCAAACAGTTCCGTGGTGCGGTTTATAGTGGCAGTGCGCCACCACGGGTAGCGCACTGAGCTTTAGTAGGGGTTATAGCCAGTCTCTAGGGCGCAGATAGTCGTTCAAGCGCGCTTCTTCAGTCCCGGCATCCGCTTGCCAGTCATAGCGCCAATGCGCCACCGGCGGTAGTGACATCAGGATAGATTCCGTGCGCCCTCCCGATTGTAAACCAAACAAGGTGCCTCGGTCGTAGACCAGATTAAATTCCACATAACGGCCGCGGCGATAAAGCTGAAATTCGCGTTCACGCTCGCCGTAGGGGGTGTGTTTGCGTTTTTCGATAATCGGCAGGTATGCTTTTAAGTAATGGTCGCCGACACTTTTCATGAATGCGAAACTGGTGTCGAAGTCCCATTCATTGAGGTCGTCAAAAAACAGCCCGCCCACGCCGCGTGTTTCATTGCGGTGCTTCAGGTAAAAATAGTCATCACACCAATGTTTGAAGCGCGGATAAACCGAATCGCCAAACGGAGCGCAAGCTGCATGCGCAGTTTGATGCCAGTGGCGGATGTCCTCATCAAATGGATAATAAGGGGTTAGGTCAAAGCCGCCACCAAACCACCAGACCGGCGCCTCACCGGGTTTTTCGGCGATGAAAAAACGCACATTGGCATGAGATGTTGGGACGTAGGGATTGCGCGGATGAATGACCAGTGACACGCCGACCGCCTGAAACTGGCGTTGTGCCAGTTCAGGCCTGGCAGCGGTCGCCGAAGGCGGTAGATTGGCGCCGTAAACATGCGAAAAATTCACCCCGCCTTGTTCAAAAGTTTCACCATGGCTGAGTACGCGGGTAATGCCGCCGCCACCTTCCGGGCGCTCCCAGGTGTCGGTGATGAAGTGAGTGCCAGATTCCTGAGTTTCCAGGCCCTGGCAAATTTGCTGCTGTAGATTGAGTAAGTAATCTTTAACAGGCGCGATAGTGGTCATGATTGGAGTCTCCTGGTAGCGGCGGGCTGAATTTAGTGCTGACCGGCGCCTTCGGCAATGCGTTGTTCGCGGGCTTCACTGGCTTTTTGCAGCTTGGCGAAGACTTTCAGTAAGTCGATGGTTGACAGTATGCCGACCAGTTTGTCTTTGCTATCAACAACGGGCAGGGCGCCTATTTTGTGCTCGGCCATCAATTCGCAGGCTTCGGATATCGGAGCATCAGGGCTGGTGGTCAATACGCCGCGCCGCATAATATGACGTACCTGGTGCGATACTACATGCAAGGTGCTGGCGTCGCCGCCGCTGATGGTGTTGGAATTGCTTTTCGGCCCCAGGGCTTTGTACAGGTCTCGGTCGGAAACCATGCCAATCACTTTTTGTTTTTCAATAACCGGCAGGTGACGGATTTTTTCATAATGAATCAGAAAAAACACCCGGTCGATCAGGTCATTGGGCTCAACAGTGAATACTTTCTCAATCATGAGGTCTTTAACCAGCATCAATTTCGTATCTCCTTTGTTTTTGTATATATTTTGGTGTCTGTCAACAGTAACGTGGGCCGGTTGCCCCCGGCTGTGATCGCGTTCATTCCGGCAAACACATGTTTGGCAAGCCGCTTATTGTAAGTGTTGATAGGATAAAGCGCATCTTTTGCACAAGTCATCTGTTTTGCCGGCGTTGTGAGTAGCGCTTGCGTTGGCGGTCAGGTGCTCAATGATTTCCACAGCAATAACAGGCCGGATGCCAATAGAAAAACGGTAAAGATCATTTGATATTTGTGATTGTCGAGCTGTCTGTAGACCATTTCTTCGGTGATCAGGAATACCACAACCGCCCACTGTAACAAGCTGATAGTATCGCTGTAGGGCACGCTTTTAATTTCACCCAGCCAGGTCAGCGTGACCAGCTGGAAGCACGCTAACATGGCATAGCACAGGGCGATGGTCACCCGGGTGCGGTCTTTTGGATAGTTTTTGCCATGAACGATGGCGGTCAATAGTGAACCACCCAGGTTGGTCAGGCCGTGGATGACACCCATGACCATCAGGTAAAGGGATTCATGATTGATCAGCCAGTTCAGGGTGTCGCGTGCCGGCTTAGCGACGCTCTTCAAGGCGATGAAAATTAAAAAGGCGCCCACCAGGAAGGTGATGTTGATGATGCCGGAGCTGGCAATAAATAAAAATACCACCACGCCTGGAATGGTGAAGCGCAACACATCCTTAACGAAGTTCAAGTCAGTATGAACGTGGTGTTTAAGGATTTGTAACAAATTGATGGTGACAGAAATAGGCAGCAAAATCACCAGCGCAGGAATGAAGTCGTAACCAAGCAATAACAAGGCGGGGGTTCCGAATAACAACACGCCAACACCAAACATGGACTGGATCAGGGTGGTTAGGGTGATGACAAGGATCAAATCAACTGCCATAAGAAACTCCGGTGAGAACGGTGTAATCAGGTTGGTCGGTGACGCTGTCTGAGCTGACCTGCGCCGAGCGCAATGATAGCCACTATGCCCAGTGCAATCGGCATGGCATGAAAATGACGCTGATAAAAGGTTGCCTCGGGTGCGCTTTGGTAAGGTATCGCGTAATAACCGGCCCAGGTTGTCTGCAATGGACTTTGCGTCATGATGCGGCCGGAGGCCAGGGCCACGGTGGAAATACCGGTATTGGTAACGCGAAGCACGGGGCGCCGGAATTCAACCGCCCGTGCCAGTGTCATGTACAAGTGTTGATAAGGTTCTTGCCAGCTACCGTACCACGAATCATTGGTGACATTAACAATCAGTTGCGCACCTAAGTCGGCCAGGCCTTTGCTGAAGGCCGGAAACAGGCTTTCGTAGCAGATTTGTGGGCCGAGTTTTAGGTTACTGATCGGCGCCAGCAATGTTGGTCCTGAGCCTTCGGCAAAATTACCCGCCATAGGGAGCAGGGTGCGCAGACCTGGCAGCCATGTTTCTCCGGGAAGATACTCGCCTAAGGCCAGTAAGATGGATTTACTGTGATGCGGTTCAGCGACTTCTCCTGTGGCGCGGATGACAAACAGCGAGTTGGTCAGTTTTTGTTGTGTGCTATCAACGCTGTAAGCGCCTGTGATCAGATTGAGCTGACGCTCTTCAAGAAAGGTGCGCAAACGCTGGGTCAGTTCGCTGTCGTTAAAGTTAGCGCCGAGTAAATAGGGGAATGCGGTTTCCGGCCATACTGCGAAATCGATGGGTTGACCTTGAAATTGCCGCAGACCACTATCGGTGGTGTGCAGGTAGTGTGTCAGAATGTGGTCGCGAAAGCCGGCGCCTTGCTCGGAGGCCACTTTTTCAGCATTGCCAATATTGGCTTGCACCATTAGTACGCCGGCCTTGGCGTCAGGTTGTTTAAGGCGGTTGACCCATAGCTGGCCGCTCAGGTTGGCCAAGGCAAAAGCGATCAGGCCGGTCGCCAGATACAGCGTGCCGCGTTTCGTTAAGCCGGCTCGAATAATGGCTACCGCCGCCAGGTTGGCGATAATGGTCAGTGCGCTCAGCCCGGTGAAGCCCACCAGCTCGGCCCACTGATAAACCGGCCAGCCGGCTCCGTACCAACTGTAGCCAAAATTCCACTTGAACAACATGGGTATGGCCCATTCGGCCAGTGCGGTACTGATAGCCATGAGCAGCCAGGAGGGCCAGCCGGTGACGCCACGACGTCGGGCCAGGTAGAACCACAGGCAACCGGCGATAGGCAAGAACAAATGTCCGAACAGGGCAAACAATACCATGCCAATGGCGGCCAGCCACCAGTCAACCTGCGCAAATTCATGCAGGGTGTAGGTGACCCAGTTAAAGCCAATCAGGGTGAACAGAAACGAAGTGAGCCAGGCGGAACGTACTATCGGCCACAGGCGGCTTTGCCGATGCCAGTAGCACCACAGTGGCGCCAGGCAAAACAACGCTGCCCAGGGTGGGAACGGACTATAGCTGGTGCCAATCAGTACCCCGGACAGAGTGGGCAAATGATACTTAGCAGCCATGTTCGTGTGCTGATTCACGCGCTGTTGGCTTAGGTGGTCGTTAGCGTTTTAGTGGGCGTGACCACCTGGGCCGTGGATGTGTCCGTGGTCGATTTCTTCGGGGGTGGCATCTCGGACATGGGCGACTTCGACGTCAAAGTTCAGGGTTTGTCCTGCCAGAGGGTGATTGCCATCGATGGTCACGGTGTCGTCCTGAACATCGATGACCGTGACCACGGCAAGCCCGCCTGAAGTTTCGGCGTGAAACTGCATGCCAACTTCAACTTGATCGACGCCGGCAAATTGGTCTTGTGGGATTTGCTGAACCTTGGCGTTATCGTATGCGCCGTATGCCGCGTCAGGGTCGATGGAGACATTGAATTTGTCTCCTGCCGAACGGCCGTTCAGGGCTTGTTCTAAGCCAGGAATGATGTTGCCCTGACCGTGTAGATAGACTAATGGATCGCCGCCGATGGAGCTGTCTAGCTGTTCGCCATCTTGATTGGTCAGGGTGTAATGGATGGATACCGCAGTGTTGTTGGTAATTTGCATAGCGTTGGAATATTTAAGATAAATAGATTAAAACCAAGTGTCCATGATAATGCATTCGCCCTGTTTTGTCTGGCTTAACCTGGGTTTTTCGGCGATTTTCAGCCAATTTGTGCGCTGTGATGGCTTGGCTGCAGATGATGGTCTGAGGGCGTTTCAGCAGCCGGCACTGGCGTTTGGGTTTCCAGCCAGCAGGTCGTCAATGGCCAGATTGGCTAATTGATCGGCGCGTTCGTTACCCGGGTCGCCGGAATGGCCTTTGACCCAGTGCCACTCGATGTCATGTTGTTGGCTGACGGTCACCAGTTGCTGCCAGAGGTCGGCGTTTTTTACCGGTTTATTGGCAGCGGTTTTCCAGCCGCGGCGTTGCCAGTTCGGTAGCCATTCGGTGATGCCTTGCAACACGTATTTGGAGTCTGTGTGTAATAATACCTGGCAGGGGCGTTGCAATGCGCTCAACGCTTGGATGGCTGCTTGTAATTCCATGCGGTTATTGGTGGTGTCAGGCTCCGCTCCCCGCGCTTCTTTGCGATGATCGCCGTATTGCAAGATAGCGCCCCAGCCGCCAGGGCCTGGGTTGCCGCGGCATGCGCCGTCGGTGTGTATGATGATAGATTTGGACATGAGCTTAAGCGGTTGGCTTGATGTGTTGATGGGTTATGCTTGTGTTTTGGGCATGAATCGATACAATAGCAGGTTTTGTCCGACTTGCGAATGTGGCGGAACTGGTAGACGCGCTGGATTTAGGTTCCAGTAGGGTAACCTGTGAGAGTTCGAGTCTCTCCATTCGCACCACGGGCTATTGAAGCAGATCACTCCCATCTTCTCCAGCGCCAGCACGGCGCTTTCATCGTTGAGGCTCTCGAACATGCAGGTTTCGGTCGAAAAGACATCTGAATTAACCCGAAAATTAACCGTTGAAATTCCCCAGGAAACATATCAGGCTGATTATGACAAGCGCTTAAAAACGCTGTCCCGTCAAGTGAAGCTCGATGGCTTCAGACCCGGCAAAGCGCCGATGAATATGGTCGAAAAACGTTATGGTGACCAGCTTCGCCAGGAGGTGGTTAGTGAGCTATTGCAAACCAGTTACACGCAAGCGCTGCAGGATAACGAGCTGGTGCCTGCGGGTAAGCCCGTTATCAAATTCGCCGATGACTCTTTCCAAAACGGTTTCAATTACACTGCTGAAATCGAACTTTATCCGGAAGTTGATCTGACCGGGCTGAGCGCACTGACCGTGAAAAAGCCGGTTGCGACAGTTGACGAGGCTGTGATTGACCGCACTATCGAGCAAATTCGTGCCCAACACAAAACCTGGCAGGCTGCCGAGCGGGCAGCGCAAGCCGGTGATCGGCTCACTGTCAATCTGACCGGAACTTCAGGCGACAATAACTTTACCCAGGGCACCATCGAAGGTTTTGCTGTGGAAATTGGCAGTCAACGCATGATACCAGGCTTTGAAGATGCGCTGATTGGTTTGTCCGCCGGCGAGCAGAAGACTTTCAGTTTGCCGTTTCCAGACGACTATCATCAAGCTGACCTGGCCGGGCAGCAGGCTGACTTTCAGGTCGATGTTGTCGCGGTTGAGCAGTCGGCCTTGCCGGATGTCGATGCCGATTTTGTCAAGAAGATGGGCGTTGAAGATGGCAGCGTTGATGGCTTTCGCAGTGAAGTGAAGGCTAATCTGGACACTAACCTGAACAGCCGTCTGCAGCAACTGTTAAGACAGAATCTGTTTACGGCCTTGCAGGAATCGATTGACCTGACTGTGCCGAAAGTTCTGGTCGATGAAGAAATTGCCAATCAGCGCAAGTCCTATGCACAGCAGGCCGAACAGCGCAAAGTTGATGTGAATGCATTGCTGCCCGAGAATGATGCACTGGAAGCGCTGGCGCGCAATCGTGCTAAATTGAGCTTGATCGTCGGCGAAGTTGTTACTCAGCAGCAGTTAACCGTGAAGCAGGAAAAAGTCAGAGCCATCATCGAAGGCTTGGCCAGTCAATACGAACAAAGCGAACAGGTCATCAACTGGTATTACAGCGATGAAAAACGTTTGCAGGATATTCAGGCCAGGGCGCTGGAAGATGAGGTCATCGAATGGTTGCTGACACAAGTTCATCTGGAAGATGAATCAATGTCTTTCGACCAAGTCATGGGCGTTGCCGAAGCTTAGGTCAATGCCGTTGTTAAACTGCGCTAAGGAAACGTGCTTAATTTACGTTTAATTCACCATCAGCTGAACCACCGGTTCGCCATCGGGTGGCGGCTTCCCGCCACCCGTCTTGCCACTCAACCTTTCAGTCGGAATCAATGAAATCCTTGCATACTCCTCCTCACGCCGCTGGCGGCCTGGTGCCGATCGTTATTGAACAAACCGCACGCGGTGAGCGATCATTCGATATTTATTCGCGATTGCTGAAAGAGCGGGTGATTTTTATGGTAGGTCAGGTTGAAGATTACATGGCTAACCTGATTGTCGCTCAGTTGTTGTTTCTGGAATCAGAAAATCCGGATAAGGACATTCATCTATACATCAACTCGCCTGGGGGCGTAGTCACGGCAGGCATGGCCATTTATGACACCATGCAATTTATCAAGCCGGATGTCAGCACTTTGTGCATCGGTCAGGCGGCCAGTATGGGGGCGTTATTGTTAGCGGGTGGCGCGGCGGGCAAGCGGTTTTGTCTGCCGCATTCGCGCATCATGATTCATCAGCCACTCGGCGGCTTTCAAGGCCAGGCGACGGATATTGATATTCATGCACGCGAAATCTTGAAGTTAAGAGACCGCTTGAATCGGGTGTTGTCTCATCATACCGGCCAAACCTTGAAAAAAATTCAGCACGACACTGAGCGGGATAATTTTATGGGTGCCGAGGATGCGGTTAAGTACGGTTTGGTTGATCAAACGTTAACCCGCCGCACTGACATTCATGCAGCCGGTTAAAGGGTTGGCAAGAGAATTGAATCGATATATGCTGTTTTTTCCAGCCTGAATCTGTTTGCGAGCGATACCATGAGTAAAAAAACCACTGGCAGGTCCTACGAGCGTTTGCTTTATTGTTCTTTTTGTGGAAAAAGTCAGGACGAGGTCAGAAAACTGATTGCCGGCCCTTCGGTTTATGTTTGTAACGAATGTGTGGATTTATGTAATGAAATCATTCGTGAGGAACTGGAAGGCAGCGAGCAAGAAGCGCGTACCGGTTTGCCTAAACCTAAAGAAATCAAGGCAGTTCTGGATGAATATGTCATAGGTCAAGATCAGGCCAAGAAGAATCTTGCTGTGGCGGTATATAACCATTACAAACGACTTAACACCAAGGCGCTAGGTCATGGCGATAAAGTGGAGCTGGGTAAAAGCAACATTTTGCTGATTGGCCCGACCGGCTCTGGCAAGACATTGCTGGCAGAAACGCTGGCTCGAATTCTCGATGTGCCGTTTACCATTGCCGATGCCACGACATTGACAGAAGCCGGCTATGTGGGTGAGGATGTTGAAAACATTATCCAGAAGTTGTTACAGGCTTGTGATTACGACATTGAAAAAGCTGAAACCGGCATTGTCTATATCGACGAAATCGACAAAATTACCCGCAAGTCTGAGAATCCTTCGATTACGCGTGATGTTTCCGGCGAGGGTGTGCAGCAAGCCTTGCTGAAGTTGATTGAAGGCACGGTGGCATCGGTGCCGCCACAAGGTGGGCGCAAGCATCCCCAGCAAGAGTTCGTGCAAGTTAATACTGCCAATATTTTGTTTATTGCCGGTGGCGCGTTTGCCGGTTTGGATCGTATTATCAAGGCGCGTTCTGAGCAAGGTGGCATTGGCTTTGGCGCCGAAGTTAAAGGTAAGGATGAGCAACAAAAACTGGGCGAAGTTTTCGCGCAGCTGGAAGCGGAAGATTTGATCAAGTTTGGCTTGATTCCTGAGTTTGTAGGGCGTTTGCCAGTAGTGGCAACGCTGGATGAGCTGGATGAGGCGGCGCTGATCCAAATTCTGACCGAGCCGAAAAACGCGCTGATTAAACAATACCAGCATTTATTCGAAATGGAGGGTGCAGAGTTGGAGTTTCGTCCCGACTCCTTGCGGGCTATCGCGAAAAAATCCATGGAGCGCAAAACCGGCGCTCGTGGCTTGCGCACCATTGTCGAGAGTGTTTTGCTAGATACCATGTACGAATTGCCGTCTAGCGACAATATCAGTAAGGTAGTCATCGATGACAAAGTCATTGTTGGCGAAGCTGAGCCGCTGATGGTGTACAGCCAAGAGCCTAAATTGGCAGCATCAGACAGTTAGCAATTTGCTCCATGCAGTGCGACCTGTCCGACTCGGGTCTGCATCGGTACCGACAGCCAAAGGCCAAATCCCGGTAAGGGATTTGGCCTTTTTTGTGCCTTAAACGTGACGTCAGCTTCTGGCATACAAGGCAGGTTCAGATAAACGCTGCGCCAGTTCCGGTGATTCCTGCGCCAGATCTTTGATGTCCTGAGTAGCCAGATGCAGCAGGGTGGTATAGCTTTTGGCGCGTAATGTGGCGCTGCGTCCAGACTTGTCAGCTAAGGCGCGAACGCCGATAAAACTGCCGGGTTTAAGTTCGGTGATGACTTCGTTGTCACCGTACTGGTTTTTTTTCAGTACCAGCACGCAGCCAAAGACCAGGACATAAACGCTTTTGCCATGATCGCCTTCATTGAAAATGGTGTCACCGGGCAGGTAGCTGATATAACCGGAAGAGCGTTCCAGCTTATGGATGACCGCTTTGGGTAAATGCTCAAACAGTGGTACCTGTTCCAGCCAGTCATGCCGTTTATATCTGCCCAGCGTCAAGGTCAGCGGTGGCAGGTCGTCTAGGGCCTGTTCAATTGTTCGGTGCAGGCGTTGACACACTCGGCTGGAAAAAAAACCGCGCTGGCATTCATTCTGTAATAACTTTTGTGAATATTTCAGCGCCACTTCCTGAAATAAATGATTCTCATATTGTTGATAAAAATCAGGAAATGCTTCGCTGAAGCGGCGTAAACGATGCTGTCGGCGTTGCAGGCGTTGTTGATAGGCTTTGCGTATGATGGCCAGCTTTTCGCTGTTTGGGTTGCTGTTGATGACTTTGATTTCAGTCAAGGCTTTGTAGGCGATCATCACGCCGGCAATATCGTGCTGAAGTAAATTGCTGAAACGGTAATGTTGATAGCGAACCAGAATGTGCTGGCTCCAGCTGGTTTGTGCCAAGAGCTTGATGATGATCATTTCCAGACGAACGAAACGATTGATACCGGAGTGTTCGATGCTGGGATGGAGCAATTGATCAATGGATTTAGCGCGGTCTCTGGCCAGGATTTCACGAAAATTCAGTTCGGTGTAATAACTGATCAAACCTATATCGGCCAGACGTTCCAGTTCCTTTTGCTCGGCTTCCAAAGCTTGCAGGTGAATTTGTTTCAGCGATTGTTCATCATTGAGATGTTCGTTGCTGGTTTTCAGGCGGCTTTGTAGCGCCGAAGTGACACTGGCCTGTATCTGATCATCCAGTAATCGCAACTGGCGAAAGCTGTTCAAGACATGATCGACCGAGTGGGCAATCAAATGCTTGCCCTCGTGCAAGTCTTGCCACTCTGAAGCCGGAAGACGGTCGATCTTGAGTAGCCTGATAAACGGCTTGAGCAAAGACGCATTGATCAGCAGATTGGCTAACACAACGCCTGAGGTCAGGGAAATGAGCAGTGGTTTGGCGGTAATGGTCTCAGGCAGTGAAAACACCATGGCAATGGCCAGTGCGCCTTTGATACCACCTAGCCACATGACGTGTTGATTGGAAAGCGGGAGGCGAGGTAGTCTGAATACGGTTGTTGTGCTGGGAATCAATACATACACACTGACCGCGCGAGCGACTGCAACAGCTAAGATCGCCCAAAATAAACCGTTCCCATAATCGACTAATGAGCCTATGTCGACTGCAAGCCCCATCATCACAAACAGTAACGAGTTAAAAATCAGCACAATGACTTGCCAAAATTGTTCGGTGTTACGGGCGCTATGCCGCCCCAAGCGAGGCAACGCCAGCATATTCAATGTCAGTGCGCAAAACAGCGTGGCCATGATGCCGGAAACATGAAAGTTATGTTCGGCAATGATAAAGCTGAAGTAGGCGCCGAATACAATCAAGACCTGCAGAACGGAGTCTTCGGCACGGCTGAGACGAACCAGTAACAAACTGAGTAACAAGCCAATGAGTCCGCCCACTGCGGCGCCACCGATAAAGATTTGGCAAAAGTCGAACATGGCTGTCAGCAGCGTGAAAGACCAGGTGGGCGTCGTAGGCGTCAGTATCAAATCCAGCACAATATGAAATAAAACAATGGCGGTAGCGTCGTTAAGTAAAGACTCTCCTTCGACCAATACGCTCAGTCTGGGGCTGACACCCAGCTCTTTGAACAAGGCCATGACGGCAACCGGGTCAGTGGCTGAAATCAACGCGCCAAAGAGTAAACACAGTAAAAAAGGCAGCCCCAGTGACGCACTGAGACCGGTCGCAACCAGCAGCGCGGAAACCAGCATACCTGGAATGGCCATCACCAGAATGGGAGCGATATTGCGGAGCAAGGCACGAGCGTCCAGGCTCAGCGCCGACTGAAACACCAGGCCCGGTATGAAGACATAAAGCACCAGATCATGAGTGAGTTTGATGTCGCCAACCGGCAGTAACGCGGTCAGTTGCGGTGTCAACGGGTTGAGTAACAGCCCAAGACAGACCAACAGAACCGTGCTGGGGAGCTTTAAAAGGTGGCTAAGTCCGGTGATGAGCATGGCCAAGGCTAATAAACTCAGGACGGCCAGTAATAATTCAGGATTAGAAAGCATGGTTAAACGATGCGGTGATAGGGGGTGGTGTCAAAGTTGACATTCAAGGCAAAATCGTTAAAGTTACGTCACTGGCATGACACATCGGAAATTCTAGCGCTTAACCATTAAGAACGCACGGTCGGCCACATTACGAAAACTAATATTAGTCTCGCAGTTAACCAATCGAATACGATTGACCCTATTTTGTGAAAACCTGGAGGAACTTTATGAAAAAGCCTGTGCAAAACTGGCTGATTGCCTCGACTGTTGCCGCGTTGGTCGCAGCACCTACAATCGCATCCGCAAACAAAGGTGTTGAAAGCCTGACCCAAAGTCCTGCGAACTGGGCAACCTGGGGCGGTGACTATCATGGCACGCGCTATAGCAAGCTTAACCAAATTAACACTAAAAACGTCAAAAATCTGCAACCGGCCTGGACGTTTTCCACAGGTGTACTTCGTGGTCACGAAGGCGGCCCTCTGGTGGTGGATGATGTGCTCTACATCCATACGCCGTTCCCCAACACTGTTTACGCCATCGATCAGAAAACCAAAGCGGTTATCTGGGAATACACGCCGCAACAAGACGCCGACGTCACCATTCCGGTTATGTGCTGTGACACGGTAAACCGTGGCCTGGCGTATGGCAATGGCAAGATTTTCCTGCAGCAATCTGACACTGTCTTGACTGCATTGGATGCCAAAACCGGCAAGCGTGTCTGGAGTGTGCAAAATGGCGACCCAAAACTGGGCATGACCAACACCCAGGCGCCATTGGTCGTTAAAGATAAAGTCATTACCGGTATTTCCGGTGGTGAGTTTGGTGTGCGCGGTTTCTTGGCGGCTTACGACATCAACACTGGCGAGCTGGCCTGGAAAGGCTACAGCATGGGCCCTGATTCTGATGTCTTGATTGATCCTAAGAAAACCACTACCTGGGAAGACGGTAAAGTACAGCTGGTTGGCAAAAACTCCAGCCTGGATACCTGGGAAGGTGATCAGTGGAAAATCGGTGGTGGCACCACTTGGGGCTGGTATTCTTACGATCCGGAATTGAACCTGGTTTATTACGGGTCAGGCAACCCATCAACCTGGAACCCGGCGCAACGTCCTGGTGACAACAAATGGTCCATGTCTCTGTGGGCGCGTGATGCTGACACCGGTGTCGTCAAATGGGTTTACCAAATGACGCCACACGATGAGTGGGATTACGATGGCATCAATGAAGTCGTTCTTGCCGATCAGAAAATTAACGGCAAACTGCGCAAAACTGCCGTGCATTTCGACCGTAACGGTTTTGGTTACACCCTGGATAGAGTCACTGGTGAGTTGCTGGTTGCCGAGAAATTCGACAAAGCTGTCAACTGGGCAAGCCACGTTGATCTGAAATCCGGTCGTCCGCAAGTAGTTGATAAATATAGCACCGAATATAATGGTGAAGATGTCAATACCGAGGGCGTATGTCCGGCGGCCTTGGGCAGCAAAAACCAGCAACCGGTTTCCTACTCGCCGGATACGGGTTACTTTTACATTTCCGGTAACCATGTGTGCATGGACTACGAGCCGTTCGAAGTGGAATATACTGCGGGCCAGCCCTATGTCGGCGCCACCCTGAGCATGTTCCCGGCGGGTGTTGATGCGATTACCGGCAAAGAAGATGGCTCTTTCAACCTGGGCCAGTTCACGGCCTGGGATGCAACAACGGGTAAAATTGCCTGGTCCAACAAAGAACCATTCTCGGTATGGTCCGGTTCTGTCGCCACCGCTGGTGGCGTTGTGTTCTACGGTACTCTGGAAGGCTATCTGAAGGCGGTTGACGCCAAGACCGGTAAAGAACTATACAAGTTCAAAACGCCGTCGGGTATTATCGGCAACGTCAACACCTGGGAATACAACGGTAAGCAGTATGTTGGTGTCTTGTCAGGCATCGGCGGCTGGGCCGGTATCGGTATCGCCGCAGGTCTGGATGATGGTTCAGACTCGTCCAACTCGGAAGGTCTGGGTGCGGTTGGCGCCTATCGTAGCTTGAGTTCTTACACCAAGCTGGGTGGTGTTTTGACAGTATTCGCCTTGCCTAACTGATAGGGCGCAAAAGCGGGCCAGCGGTTTTATGCCGCTGGTTCCTTATGGCGATAAAAAACCCCCACGAGTCATAAGCTCGTGGGGGTTTTTTTATGCTTGCTACGCTATGCCCAAGTGCTAGTCACGTATATGTGTCAAACCCACCTACATTCCGCAGTACAATCAGGCTTATGTCGGGGCACAAGCAAGCGCATTCAGCAGCCGTGTCCCGGCTTGCTTGAGAGGGGGGGTTATTACGCGCTAACCGCTTTAGCAATGCGCGCCAAGGCTTGTTCAAGCTTGTCCATACCGGTGGCGATGGAGATACGGATATGTCCTGGAGCGCCGAAAGCGGTGCCTGGCACGACTGCAACCCCCTGGCTTTCCAGCCAGTGTTCAGCCAGGGCGACATCATCCTTAAATTCAGCTTGTGCGTTAAGAATGCCTTTGATGCTGGGAAACACATAAAAAGTGCCGTCGGTCGGGAGGCATTCGATTCCTGGTATGGCATTAAGACTTGCCACAACATAATCATGACGTTGCTTAAAGGCGGTAAGCATGGTGTCGATGACGGATTGGTCGCCATTCAAAGCAGCTTCGGCGGCATATTGGGAAATAGACGTTGGGTTTGAGGTGCTTTGTGACTGAATTTTAGTCATCGCCTTGATCAAGGGTTCAGGGCCTGCGGCATAGCCGATACGCCAACCGGTCATGGAATAAGCCTTGGAAACACCATTCATCACCAGCGTGCGTTCGTATAGTGCTGGGCAAGCATTGACAATATTCACGAACTGACCGCGTTGCCAGAGGATATGTTCATACATATCGTCGGTGGCGATGATAATATCGGGATAATCCAGCAGGACGCTGGCCAGTGCCGCCAGTTCATCATGAGAGTAGGCAACGCCGGTAGGGTTAGATGGGCTATTGAGGAATAGTAATCGTGTTTTTGGTGTAATGGCGTGTCGCAGTTGTTCGGGCGTGATTTTAAAACCTTGCTCCTGTCCTGCGGCGACAATGACCGGCACGCCGCCCGCCAGCAAGACCATGTCCGGGTACGAAACCCAATAAGGCGCGGGAATAATGACCTCATCGCCCGGATTGAGCAGCGCCTGAGTCAAATTGAATGAACTTTGCTTGCCGCCACAAGAGACCAATACCTGGGTGTCAACATAAGACAAGTGGTTATCGCGCTGAAATTTGGCCATGATGGCTTGTTTCAGACTGGCGGTGCCTCCGACCGCCGTGTATTTGGTGTAGCCTTTGGCAATGGCTTGGCGAGCGGCTTCTTTGATGGGCTCGGGCGTGTCGAAATCCGGCTCGCCGGCGCCTAGGCCGATAACATCACGGCCTTCAGCACGCATGGCTGCGGCGCGAGCGGTAATGGCCAGTGTGGCGGAAGGTTGAATCGCTTGAACGCGGTCGGAGAGAGTCAGGTTCATAAGGGCTTTTACGCTAAAAATCGCCATTATATAACGCAAAACGGCGCTTATTAAAGCTCGGTGTCATCGTGCAGTTATTCCTGCAGGGCATTAAGTCACTGGTTTAGGATTGCCCGACTTAAGTATCAGGTAGCGCTTAGGAGCAGTATCCGTGGCGGTATGGAGATCGCGCTAGATTAACAGGCGCTTGCCATAGCCGCAGTCAGTTAGGGGGCACTAAGACCGCTCATGCCGTTTTTTTCTGATTGTTGGGGTTAATAACCTAAGGGAGTGCTGTAATGATTTCTACAACACAAGATGAGGTATGGGCATAATTTCGGGAAGTAGCGCGCCGGTTTGAAGAAACAGAGCTTCAATTTAAGGAAACGGATCGTCAATTCAAAGAAACTGACCGAAAATCTCAGGAATCTGACCGTACGCTGCAAAAATTAGAGGCTCTTTTTACCAGCCAGTGGAGGCGTTTGATGGAGTCTTTGGTGGAAGGGGGGCTGGTCTCGATTTTGAATCGGCGCGGTATCGCTATCAGCGACACGACTACACGCTTAAACGGGCGGCGCGCCGATGGTGGCAATTTTGAATTTGATATCGTGGCGCATAATGGTCATGAGCTGGTGGTTATCGAGGTCAAAACCACTTTACGACCGAATGATGTCAAGCAATTCGTGCATAAGCTTGATCGGATCAAGCAATGGTTGCCGCGCTATGCCCACAATACAATTTATGGTGGTATGGCTTGGCTTACCGCAGTTGCAGGTGCTGAAGCGATGGTGCAAAGTCGTGGCTTATTCAGTATTCGGGCTACCGGCGATTCAGCGGCTGTCGTCAATTCCCTGGCATTTCGTCCTAAAGCTTGGTGAATCAAATAACGGAATAACAGCCTCCTAGCGCCAGTAGATGACATGATGGTGCTGTGAATGGCTGTCTATTTACCCATCCGCGTTGTTTTTGGCGAGGTTTTCCAAGTCAATATTCATGGCGCTGATCAGGGTATTCAGCTCGTGGCGTTGTTTTTTAAGCGGTTCGAGCTTGGCTTCCAGTTCTGCGATTTGTTCGGCAACACTGCCAGTCGATTCATCGATTTTGCGTAGCATGGTGAGCCGAGATTCAATTTGTTTCTTGTAGTCTTTAATTTGATGCATCAATGGCGTCAATACGCTATTGTTCCAGGTCAGCGCATCATGGTGTGCTTGTTTCAAAACTTTGCGCGCCCGGTAAATGAGCGTACTGTACAGCTTACGAATAACCACACTTTGTTCAGTCATTGTGGTGCGGGTGCTGTTACGGAAGGCATCGCCTTGCTCAAAAATCTGTTCCAGCTCAAATTGATAGGCTTTGATCGAGAACAGATTCGGCTCAACTTCCTTAAAGCCATGTTCATCATGAAATTTTCGGTGAATGGCTTTGATCAGGCGGCGGGTTTCGTTGGTGGTTTCAACAGCATTTTGCAGTACGTCGCGTAAGTCGTCGAACAATTTCCGCATGTTCTGCTTCATGCCATAAGTGGTCAGGCTCGCAGCCATGTTTTTGCGAGCCTCGCTGACAATCGGGTCGATGCGTTCAGGTGCAAGGGCTTCAATCAGCATTTTAGCTTGTATGGTAAAAATTTTGCGGCTGGCTTGAAAGCTTTCGACATTAGCAAGATAGTGTTGCTGTTGATCGCGAGTTTCGGTCATCAGCTTTTTGATCATGTCCTGGTTCTGAAAATCCATGGAGTGGAATTCTTCCAGATTCTTTTCAATGTTACGGAGCTGATGGTTAGTCAGCTCCAGTGAGCCGGACAATAAAAAGCCCATTTTTTGCTCCATGCTTCGCGCCAGAATCTGTTGTTTTTCCATCAGTATTTGTTCTGACAGGTAAGTGATCAGGCCGTTGATCTGGCTTTGTTCCAGCAGTGCCGAATCATCTTTGACTTTGCCCAGTAGCGCTTGCTTGGCGGATGCGGGAAAGATACGCTCAGGTTGAATCTTCAGAGTGGTCGCGCAGCTGTTGATTTGTGACCTGATGGCTTCCTGATAGCCCTCTTGCCCGGTCAGGTCATCCCACATGGCGTCAATCTTGTTCAGTACCACTGCTAAACCTTGGTGGTGACGATCATCGGTGCCGCGTACATGCTGAATCCAGATATCCAGGTCACTTTTGGTGACGCCCGTGTCAGCGGCGAGCACGAAGATAATGGCGTGGGCGCTGGGTAACATGCTTAACGTGAGTTCCGGTTCGGTACCCAAGGCATTCAGCCCCGGGGTGTCCAGCACCACCAGGCCCTGTTGCAAAAGCGGGTGCGCAAAGCTGATCATGGCGTGACGCCAGCAAGGAACATTTACCGCTTCAGGCAGGTTGCCTGCGTTGTCTGCATCGTCTTGCGCACTCCATAAACCCAGGTCTTTGGCTACGGCCAGTGGGACGGGCTTGGTCGCGACCAGCTGCTTGAAGGCTTCTTGCATTTGTTCAGGCGTGTCAAGCGCCAGTGCGTGGTGTTGCCAGAGACTGAGATTCTGCTTGTATTCGGCGAGTGACTTGTCTTCCAGTCGCGTGTCGATGTCCAGTAAATAGATGGCGTTGCCACGCTGGCTGTCATAGAAAATTTCGGTCGGGCACATGGTGGTGCGTCCCGGCGTCGATGGGAGTAAGCGGAGTCCGGAATCGCCGAAAAATAAAGCGTTGATCAATTCTGTCTTGCCGCGCGAAAATTCACCAACGAATGCAAGCGTGATGTGATCCTTATTCAAGCCATCGATAATGTTGAGCAGGGTTTGTGTGGTTTGTGGGTCGCTCATGTCGTAGCGCTGCCGCCACTCACGATACATTTCCACCGCGTCGATGAGTTTGCCGCGCCATTGTGCGTAGCTGTCAAGATGGGTTTTGAATTCAGGAATACTCATGGGTTAGGCCTTAGGCAGTCGCTTAACAGTGTTCGGTAACCTTAACAATTGCTAATAAGGGCGGATGCGCTGGAATTCGCAGCCCGCTGCGGCGCGCAAGTTAAAATGCCGAGCCAAGCGCCCACGCATCAGGTTATCTATAAAGGTTGATTAAGGCTTTATTGTAGACTAAATCTGATCCGGCGCTGAGTCAGAGAAGGCGGCAATTGATGAAAGCGTGGCCAAAGTCACAGTTATCGTCAAGGTGTTGCGATTTTTAGTTGTTAAAGAACAAATGCACAAGGCCTGCATCGCGTGATTGCCCGGGCCAGGCGGTCATAGTGAACAAGGCTGTACCTTGATGGATAGATGCGTCCTGATTCAGGTACAGTGTTATACTGTAGGGCATTTCAAGCATATATTTGCCGGTTGTCAGGCCATCACAGATGCAAGATATCAACCTCTTATCGTTGCGCTCGCAGTTTATCGACAAGCGTATTTTGCTGTGTTTTAACGGCCCGATATCCAGCGGATTGATTCAGGAGCTTGGTCAAGCACTGAAGAATTATCTGCATTCGGATTTAGCATCCCCATCGTTGTCCATGGATGTGTTTGCTGTTTATATCGAGCTGACACAAAACATCAGTCACTATGTGCGTGCGCGTGGTTACGATGAAGCGCAAAGCCTGGCGACAGTCGTTGTGGGACGCGGAAAAAACCAAGGCTATCAGGTTCTGGCGGGTAATATGATTGAACCTGAAGATGGCGAGCGGATGCGCCTCAGGATTCAGGAGCTGGCGCAATTAGACAAAACTGAACTGAAACAACGCTACAAACAACAGCTGCGCCAACCGCGTGAACAGCATGCCCGAACAGGTGCTGGCTTGGGGTTGATTGATGTTTGTCGTAAATCCACCCAGCCACTGGCCTGCGAGCTGGTGCCTAGCGATGCTGGTAAGGCATTTCTCAGTATCCTGGCCACGTTGTAACCTCAATCTGAATTAAAAACCATGGTATTAGCGACACTAGATCAAGAACAAACCAAAAATACCCCAGCCGTTCAGGCCGACCCGGTCACCGGCCTGTTCCGTATGATGGGCGATTCCTATCCGGAAAATTCTTTTGAGTTTTTCGCGCCGTTAATCGAATGGATTGAAGCCTTCCTGGAAACGAACACCGAGGCGCTGACGCTGGAGTTAAATATCGCATATATGAACACCAGTAGTGTCAAGGCCATGATGGATATTTTCGATCTTATGGAAGAAGCGTTTCAGCAGGGGCGAAAGGTTCAGGTTGCTTGGTTTTATGATTCGCGTAACGAACGGGTGGTGGAGATGATCGAGGAATTTCAGGAAGATTGCAGCTTTATATTTGAAATTAAAAAAATTAACGACGCATGCGATCAAGGCGCATGAATGACATTCCTTTCAATGAGGACGACACAACACAGCAGGAACTGGAGCGCCTGTTAAAAGACCCGGCCTTGCGGGATAATCCGTTGTTGCCGATTGTCAGTCAGCTTTACCAAAAAAACCGCCAACAAGAGCAGCGGCTGGACAAGTTGTTAAAAATTGCCGATGGTTTCGATAGCCTGATTAAAGGCGATCAGCAGACATTGTACAAACGCTATGAGCGGCACATCAAGCGGCTGGAAAAAATCGCCCATATTTCTGATCTTTATCAAAAAGATATCATTCAGCTGAACGAACAGTTGCAACACATTTCCACGCACGACCCCTTAACCGACCTGCCGAATCGACGCTATCTGATGACCCGTATCAAGCAATTGACGGCGTTGGCGAACCGGCAAGGACGGCGTTATTCTGTCATGTTGCTGGATTTAGATTACTTTAAGCTATTTAATGATTATTACGGTCATGAGACCGGCGATCAGGTATTGTGTGAAATGGCTCAGTTGCTGACAGCGCGTCTACGTACATTTGATATTTGTGGGCGCTGGGGGGGTGAAGAGTTTTTGCTGCTTCTGCCGGATGTCATCTTGCCCGAGGCGGCAGAAATTGGCAAACGGATGTTGGCTCATGTTCAGTCGAGAGACTGGCATTATGGCAAATCGTTAGCGTTAGCCAGCCAAACTGACCAACCACAACCGGCGTCGCTCAGTTTCAGCGCCGGTATTGCTACGTATCAGCTGGGCGAGTCGTTTGAAGAAACCATACGCCGGGCTGATAACGCCATGTATCAAGCCAAAAACCAAGGCCGAGCGTGCGTGGTTAGCGCGGCATAAATCGTCGTCCGTCTTTGCCACATACGGCAGACCTTGACGAGTATGCCCAGGTAGGCTTTAACTTTCAGAGTTGCCATTATGAGCTGGAATCATCTAGGTTTGCGTAGCAAAGCCTTATTTGCGCTAGGACTGGCTGTTTTGCTGGCCTTATTGCCGGCGCTGGTGATTGGCTATCAAGTGCTGCAATCGGTACAAACTTCCTTGGGCAAAGCCTATGCCCGCAATCAAGTGGCATTGAGTCGGCAAACAATGCTGGCCCCGGTATTGCGCGAGCTGGCCTTAAGTCAGCGCCTGGCGGAATCCATTGTCACCCGTGAATGGTTGTTGAATGAGGCGGATCCTGTAGCTAAGCAACGTTTTTTCCAGGAAGCCGACAATTTTCAGCGTGCCTTTCAAGATCATGCCTGGTTTTTGATTCATCAGCGCAGCCTTAACTATTACTATCAACAACAAGACCACCCCTTCAGTGCGGAGCCGCGCTATCAACTAACCCCGAACAATTCCGAAAACACCTGGTATTTCAATATTATTGACAGCGACAGTGCGTACAACATCAATGTCAATATTGATACGCATTTGAATACCAGCCGAGTTTGGCTGAATGTCCCGGTGCGTGCTGAAGGGCAAATCATTGGCCTGGCCGGCACGGGTATGGATTTAACCCGCTTTGTCACGCAGCTGATCGAAAGCAGTGAAAAAGGCGTGACACCGATGATCCTGACTGCGGATGGGCAAATTCAGGCGCATCCCGATCAAGCAAAAATTGCCTTAGGTGCGGGCGCCGGCGTGGGCAATCCTGATCTAAAACTGACCCGGTTTGTCAAGCCTGAGCAGGCCGAGACCGTTTTGGCGGCATTACGACTCAGCTATCAACAGCCAGAACAGATTACGCTGGTCAATGTAACGTTGGAGGAAGCACAACAGTTGCTGGCGGTCGCCTATATCCCTGAACTTGACTGGTATCTGGCCAGTGCGGTGAATCTCAATGTCGCCGAATTTATCGAGTCTGATGTGTTGTGGGTGATGCTGGTCACTGCGGCTGCGGCACTGGCGTTGTTGGTATTTGCATTGATTTTTGCCGTGGAGCGTGTGCTGATTCGGCCCTTGATGCATTTACAGCATTCAGCCAGCGCCATTGCCGCCGGGTGCTATGAAGTTAATTTGCCCAAAGCCGGTCATGATGAAATCGGTGCCCTGGTCAAGGCGTTCAGTAGCATGATCAATACCATACAGCGCCATACTCAGGAGCTTGAAAGTAAAGTCAAAGAACGTACGCATGATCTTCAAGCGAGTCATCAGCGTATTGCCTCGATCAATAAAATGATCAATGATTCCATTGATTATGCCAGCTTGATTCAGCGAGCGATTCTGCCCGATAGCAGCTTACAGCGGTTATTTGGCGAGCGCTATTTTGTCCTGTGGCGCCCGAGAGACACTGTTGGTGGCGATTTTTACTTTGCGCACAGTGAAGGCAAGCGGGTGTTGTTGGGAGTTGTTGATTGCGCCGGGCATGGCGTGCCAGGAGCGTTGATGACCATGTTGGCGCGTGCCGCCTTTGATCATGCGATTCGCGAAGCCGGATTAATCTCGCCGGCGCAAATTCTGACCGTCGCCGACAGCTTGTTACGTGCGATGTTGCAGGATTTCGATTTGCCCAAAGCATTGGCAGCCAATATGGATGTGGCGCTGGTGGTGCTTGACCTGGAAACCTTGCAACTGACCTATGCTGGCGCCAAACTGGCGATGAGCGTATGTCATGGGCAACACGTGCAAGAAATACCGGGTGCGAAACGGGCTTTGGTGGCGCGCCGTGCCGGTGATTACCAGGATACGATCATCGACCATTGTGCCGGTCAATGCTACTATCTGACTACCGATGGTTATCTGGATCAGGCGGGTGGCGCGTTGGGTTATGGTCTGGGGCATAGCGGTTGGAGTCAGGCCTTACAGGCCGTTGGCGGGTTGCCTTTGGCCGAACAAGGCAACGTGCTGGCTGAGCGCTTAAAGACCTGGCAAGGCGCCGCGTATGTTCAGCGCGATGATGTGACCGTGTTAGGTTTTAGTTGGCCTGTGTCTGATTGACGAGTATGCAATCAGTTGCGCTCAAATTGCTGTTATGGGTGGCATTGGCCTCGCCAACTGCGAGGGCGTTTGATTGGAGTGTGACCGAACTGCATTTGCAATTGGGCGAACTGGAAGCACCGGATTTTCTTGGCGGCCAACACGCCGTCACGCGGGTGATAACCTTGCAGCACGCACATGGCTGGGCGCTGGGCGATAACTTTCTGTTTCTCGATTACCTGGATGATGGCGTTGATGATGGTTTCAACGATCATGATTGGTATGGCGAATGGTATGGCAACTTAAGCCTTGGCAAGCTGTTCGAGACTCCGCTGGGCTATGGCCCGGTACAGGATGTGGGCATATTGTTGGGTGTCAATGCTGCTGCCGATGCCAAGGTACTTAAACTATTGCCCGGGTTACGTCTGGATTGGTCATTACCTGGGTTTGCGTTTTTGCATACTGATTTGATGGCCACCATTGACTTCAGCGCCGGCTTGCGGCGTGGCGGAGCGCCGCAAGAAAGTAACAGTTTTTTGTTCGATATAAACTGGCAGCTGCCGTTCACGCTGGTAGCGCAGGCCTTTTCTTTAGAAGGCCATATTGAATACGCAGGGCGGCGACAAAACGAGCTGGGTTTTCAGGTTAACGATTGGATTCTGGCGCAGCCGCAATTGCGCTGGGATATGGGGCGTGCCTTGCTGAATGAAGATGATCGGCTGTTTATGGGGGTGGAATACCAATTTTGGTGGCA
>JAVVEW010000099.1:0-2254 GCA_032251045.1 Methylococcales bacterium | reverse complement strand
CACTCCGAAACTGGACGGCTATGCCGCCTATGATGATGGCAATACGCTGTACACCCGGGGCGACGGCGTGCGTGGTAGTGATGTGGGGCGGGCGTTTGAGCGCGGTTTGACGGTGGCCGGTAACGCGCCACGCGGCCTGGGCGCGGGGGAAATTGTTATCGACAAAGCCTATTTTCAGCAACATTTGGCCGCCCATTTCGACAACAGCCGGAATTTCCAGGCCAGCGTGCTCAAGGAAAAAGCTTTGACACAGGAAGTGGAACAAGCTTTGCAAGACCGGGCGGCGGTGTTTTTTCCGTTTGCCAGACTGCCGGCCTGGCGGGGCACCTGGTCCGAGCTGGCCAGGGATTTTGAGCACATTGTCAGCCAGCAGCGTGCCGCCGTGCCCTATGATGTCGATGGCGTGATTATCGAAATCATCGATCCGGAACTGAAGGCGCATCTGGGCGCGACCCGACATCATCACCGCTGGCAGATTGCCTATAAACAAAATACCGAAACCGCCATCGTGACCGTGACTGCCGTGACCGCGCAAACCGCCCGCTCCGGCCGGGTGACGCCGGTGGCCGAATTCGCCCCGGTGCGTTTGAGCGGGGCCATGCTGCAACGGGCCACCGGACATCACTACCGCATGGTACTGGAACAGGGCATAGGCCCCGGCGCTGAAATCGAAATCGCCCGTAGCGGCGAAGTGATTCCGAAAATTGAGCGGGTGCTGAAAAAAGTTGATGTGACATTACCAGATCACTGCCCAAGCTGCGGCGCATTGCTGGTTTGGGATAGCGATTATCTGATTTGCCCGGAACATTTAACCTGTCCCGCGCAAACCACCAAGGCGATAGAATATTTTTTCAAAACCTTGGGCAATAACGACGGCTTTGGCCCGGCCACTATCGAGCGTTTGTACGCTCATGGCATCAGCGATGTGCCGTCGCTGTACCAGTTAACACAAAGCCAGCTGGAAAGCATGGGCTTTGGCCCGAAACAATCGGAAAACCTGCTGCTTGAGTTACGTCGCAGCCGTGAACAGGCGATCGAAGACTGGCGCTTTCTGGCCGCCTTCGGCGTATTCCGGCTGGGCAAGGGCAATGCCGAAAAATTGCTGGCCAGGCACCGCCTCGATCAATTGTTTGCCCTGGATGAGACGGAAATCGCCGCCATCGAAGGCTTTGCCGAGAAAACCGCGCACATCGTAAGTCAAGGCCTGAAGCGAATCCGGCCACAGTTCGAAGCCTTGACTGAACTGGGTTTTAACCTGACCTCAAGTCAACAACCGGCCATGGCGGCAAGCCCTATTGCTGGCAAAACCCTGGTCTTTACCGGCACCATGCGCGACGGCTCGCGTGAGGACATGATCAGGCAAGCCAAAGCATTGGGTGCGACGGTGGCGACCTCGGTCAGTGGCAAAACCGATTATCTGATTACCGGGGATAAGGTCGGCGCCAGTAAACTTCAGGCGGCGGAAAAACATGGCGTCAGTCAATTGACGGAGGCAGCGTATCGCGCACTGATCCAACCGGCGCAAAATCCTGCTGACGCCAAGCCTCATAGCTGATGATAGCTACGGCATTGGCCAGATTCAGACTGCGGTTATTCGGCATCATCGGAATGCGGATGCGTCGTTCCGGCTCGAAGCTGTTGATAACAGTCATCGGCAAACCTGACGTTTCCGAACCAAATAGCAGCACATCTTTGGGCTGATAACTGACTCTGGCATAGCAGGTCGCGCCCTTGGTGGTGCAGGCAAAAATTCTTTGGCCGCGCATAGCCTCCAGAAACTGCTGATAACTGTCATGCACCGTGACCTTGGCCAGATCATGATAATCCAGCCCCGCACGGCGCAGATTTTTTTCCTCAAGATCAAAACCTAATGGTTTGATGAGATGCAGACGGCAGCCGTTGTTGGCGGCAAGACGAATGATGTTGCCGGTATTCGGCGCCATTTTGGGTTCGTGCAAAGCAATATTGAACATTAAAACTTTTTTAACCTCTGAGCTAAAGCCCGATAGCCAATGGGTAAGGGCGAATCCGCTTATTACAACCCCTGAATCTGGAGAATTCTGTGCAAAGACGAGCATTTTTGAAGCAATCCGGCGTGATAGTGGGGGGTGCCGCATTGACACCCTTGGCCGCTCGCGCCGCCGAAACTGTCAACTGGAAAATGGTCACCGCCTGGCCGAAAAATTTTCCAGGGCTTGGCACTGGCGCTAACCGGTTGGCGGAATTGATCGGGCAATTGTCCGGCGGCCGGCTG
>JAVVEW010000098.1:0-2780 GCA_032251045.1 Methylococcales bacterium | reverse complement strand
CAAAACACCCGGCGCTACGGCTATCGGGGACTAAAAATCTTCACTTCGCTAGCGCTCCGTTTCCAAGATTTTCAGCGGCGGCGGAAAACAAGGGATTGGCATCGGTGCTGGATTGATGCCAGGCGCAGTCTTTGAACAGCTCCTCCGGCAGATTCATATCATCGCGCAGCCATAAATCCACTTGCGGAATGCCGCGCAAACGGGGAAATAAAATGGCATCCGGCCCCAGTTGCTCACACACTGGGCGCATGGCTTCAAAAGCGAGGCGCGATAGCAGATGCGAGCCGGCCCACAAGTCAGATGTAGTGCGGGCGGCGGCAATGAACGATTGCACTGGCCCGATCGACAGGCTTAACAAAGCCACTTCACCGTCCGGGTCGGCAGCAAAGGCACCGGCGAAGGCCGAGGTCAGATCCAGGTGATCCCAGATACTGTGATCGGGAATGCGGGTGTCGGCCGGCAGGATCTCCCACAGCTTGCCCAGTTTGTCGTTATCTTCGGTATCGGCATCGGTCACATCCAGATCGGGACCGAAACGCCAGAAAGTCAGCAGCAATTTGCGCCAGTCCAGCTGTTGTTGATCACCCGCACCGAGTTTGACTAAAAGCTCGGAAAAATGGTTGAAACTGCGCTCCTTGACCGCCTCGATCGCGGTCTCGGTCAAATTGTGCAGATCGATGCGGTCGCCGGTTAAAGGATGAATCAGCACCGGCTCCTTAGCCCAGCGCACCTGCGCCCAGCCGGAAACCGCCATCGTTTTGATATCGCCTTTTTTGGTTTTAACGGTGATTTCATTCATCGGAAACTGAGGCCGATCGGCCGCCGCGGCCCACCAGTCAGCGCGCTGGACATGGGCGTACATGGCTTTGGGAATGCCTTGTTTGAACAGCGTGCGCACCAGCGCCTCGTCATTTTCGCTATCCACGGTTGCGGTGTTCAGTTCATGAAAGCCCAGCAGCCGGGACAGCGCAAGACTGGTGCCGTTTTCATGCCCTGCCGGATCGCGCATCAGCACCAGCGCTTTTTCCGCCGGATCGTGCAAACGGGCAGCGACTTTGGTTTGCCAGAGGGTGTTATCCTGATTTGATTGATTCATGTGTGTTTCCTTATTGCCAGCGCTGCATTGCTGGAATGTTGTCCAGCGTTCTGGTGACGGTGTTCCATGCCTGTTGCAGATCGCCTGGCGCGAGATGCTTGCCGCCGTCATCAGGAATACGATGCGGCAGCGCGACTGCCCTGACCTGTAACTTTCCTTGTTTCGGTACCATAACTTTCCAGCGCAGTGGGCTGGGCATTCTGCCGGTCGAGGCAAAGCCTAAAGCGGGCCTCAGATCCTTGCCCTGTTTCAGTGCCATACGAACAGTTTTTCGATTGATAGCAATGAAACGCATGGCTTTGTCCCAGGTGTCAAACTCGGTCATGCTTTCCCAAATGCACAAACCTGCATCATCCTTGGCCAGAGACATGGCCCAGTCATCAGCAAGACAGCGATCAAGTGGCCGTGCATACGCTTTAAGCTGAGAGGCGGAAAGAACGGTTAATGGCTCTTCATTGGATTCAAGCTGCAACGCGCCCCAACCGCCCCGGCTACGACTGCCGACCAGACCGAAGGCATCGATCAGCGTCATGACTTCAAATAGGGTCTGTTCATACTGTTCGGGAAAGGCAAGTTCTAAAAGTCGGCTGCTTTCCGCCTGACCCGCTTTGATACCGCTACGATCGGGCAGGCCATTGCCACGTTTGATCAAGCCGAACCAGGCATAGCTGGTATCAAGCCCCGTGGACAGCGGTGCTACACCCTGTTGCGTGCCTGTCAACCAAGGCTCTCCTTGGCCTTTTGAGTGAGTCAACCGAATACGAATCTGGCTTTTCCTGGACTCGGCACCATCCGCCGCCACACCAAACAGCCGCCCTTCTTCTGTGCGCATGGCCGCGATATCAACCTGGAAATTGTTTTCTGCCGCATACACCACCCGCCACCATTGCCGAAGCAGCGCCTTGAATGGCGGGCTGCGCCACTGGCCGCTTTGTTCGGCATTGCCGAGAAAGGCCGGGGTGAGAAAGCTCACGGTGTAACTTGCTTGCTTCATACTGGAACTCCTGTCAGTCAGGGTTGCGGTGGGTTCTGTTCATCGATGCTCAACTCGATGTCGTCAGGCAAAGTATAGGCACGTCTGCCGTCAATGACACGGCTGGCAAGCTTGCAGCGTTCGGCAAGTTCAGGCCCCAGGGCATCGATCAGGGCATGATTAAGCCGGGAGATGTTTTGTTCCAGCCAGCGCTGGGTGATGCCGTTTTGTTGCAAGGTGTCTTCGGTTTTTGCTGGCAGAGACAGCCAGTAGTGTTCGGCAAGCGTAAGCAACTCATCGGCGGGGCGCTGTTCGGATTCGACCACCGGCTCGATCGGCGGCTGCTGCTGTTGCAAAGCACGGGTCACCACCCACAACAACAAGCTCATATGCAGCGCGTTCAGCGTTCCGGTTTGGTCATTAACCTGATACTGCCGGCTTTTCGGATAGAGCGTCAGACGAATGTTTTCAGTTGCTTGACGTGCCAGGCGCACGGTTTCGCTGAAACTGTGCGCGCCCTTGAGCAGGGTTTCCGGCAGGCGGTTGCGCAGGCGCACAAAGGGAATTTCCGCCAGCCACACTCTGGCATCGTGGCTATCGATTGAGCGGCCGTCGCGGGTTTTGATCAGGCGGCTATGGGGCGTCGGATAAAAGAAATCCGGGTGTGATTCGTAATGTTCACTGACCAGCACATGACTCAGGCAATCTTGC
>JAVVEW010000097.1:0-2898 GCA_032251045.1 Methylococcales bacterium | reverse complement strand
GCATCTGAATCCCCAGGCGGCCAAAGAACTCGGCATCAACGACGGCGATTACGTCTACGTCGACGCCAACCCCGCCGACCGGCCCTACCGCAACGCCGACCCCGAAGATCCGTACTACAAGGTGGCCCGGCTCATGCCCAGCCTTTTAGCGGCGTGGTTCAGATCGCCCCGGGTTTCGGTCAAGGTCTGCAAAATCCGTTCTCGCTCGGCGCTGTCAGCGCGATACCGCCCCGCTTGAACGGCATTGACCGCTTCCCGGAATTCCGGCGGCAGCTGCGCCAGGGTGATTTCAGCGCCGCGCCCGACCGCGAACGCATACTCCACCACATTGTTCAATTCCCTGACATTGCCCGGCCAGCGGTAATCGAGTAATTTCTGCATGGCGTCCGGGGCGATGCGCTCCACCCGGCGCGGGCCGGTCTGATTCTGGCGTTCGATGCGGTGCCAGAGCAATAATTTAATATCCAGCCGTCGTTCCCGCAAAGGCGGCAGAAACACCGGCACCACCCGCAGCCGGTACATCAAGTCTTCCCGAAAACGCCCGGCCTTGACTTCCTCGCGCAAGGCTTTATGGGTCGCGGCGATGATGCGCACATTGACCCGAACCGGCAGGTCTCCGCCGACCGGCGTGAAGGTGTGTTCCTGCAAGACCCGAAGCAGCTTGGCCTGCAACTCCAAAGGCAGTTCCGCCACTTCATCCAGAAACAAGGTACCGCCATCGGCGCGCTGGAACAAACCGTCATGAGCGCGCACCGCGCCGGTGAACGCGCCTTTGACATGGCCGAACAATTCACTTTCCAGCAAGCTTGGCGTCAGCGCCGCACAGTTGATGGCCAGGAACGGCTTGGCATGCCGGGGGCTCTCCTGATGCAGGGCACGCGCCACCAGCTCCTTGCCGGTGCCGGATTCGCCCCGAATCAGCACCGTGGCTTCGGTTTCGGCGACATTGCCGATCAGATTCAACGCCTCCAGCATCACCGGATCACAGGTCAAAATGCCGTGAAAGCGGGTTGAGTCATGCGCGCCGACCGGTTTGTTTGAAACGTGCTGTTGCCAGCGTTCCAGGCTGCCCAGGTCAGCGCCATGGCGATCAGATAAAGGCAGGCTATGGCGCTGCACAGCGAGCGCGTGTCCATCGGCATGTTGACCATGCAACAGCCGATCGTCGCTGGCTTTGTCGTTAACCAGAAATTCGCTGGGGCGATGTCCCAGCACTTGCTGCTCGGCCCAGCCGGTCAAGGCGTGCGCACCCGGTGACCAAAGCATGATCCTGCCGTCTTCGTCCAGCCCGACCCACGCCGGTTGCCCGCTCAGCTCGGCCAGGCTGTTAAGCAATTCGGTTGGGTCAATGGCCGCCAGCCAGCGCTCGGCCTGTGCTTTGGCATCGTTCATTTTGTTTCACTAGGTTTCAAAGGATTCAAATGTATCGCACACGTTTCATTGCTGCAACCCAAAGCTTCGCTCGCGCTTTCTGTTAACCGATAAATCAATTTGATTTCAATTGTTTACCAGGAATCAGTTGGCTTGGCATAAGATTTGTAAGACCAGGCCTGATAGGACGCTGTTTCCTGATGGTCAAACTAGAGGTCAATACCATGAAAACAACATTAGCACGCCGCCGGTTTCTGCTTGGTACAGGTTTAGGGCTTTTAACCAGCGCAAGCTGGCCGCGCTGGCTGGCGGCCATGGAAGGCATGAACAAAATCGCGCCGTTAACTGCCACGCCCGGATTCAAGCCGGACGTGGAGCTCGACCTGACCTGTCAGCCGTCGCTGCAATCCATTCTACCCGGCGCCAAAACTCGGGTTTACCGCTACCATGCCCGCTTGCGCAAGGGCCCGGAAAATACCTTGCTGCATCTTTCCGGTTCTTATCTTGGGCCAATCCTGCGTTTTGCCACCGGGCAGAAAATCCGTATTCATCTGCATAACCGGCTCGATGAGCCGAGCATCACCCATTGGCACGGCCTGCATGTGCCGGCACACATGGACGGTCATCCGCGTTTCGCCATCGACCGGGGCGAAACCTTTGTTTACGAATTTGAAATGCGCAACCGGGCCGGTATGGCGATTTATCATCCACATCCGCACGACATTACCGGCTGGCAGGTATATCAGGGTTTGGCTGGAGCGATTCTGATCCATGACGCCGAGGAGCGGCGTCTGGCGTTACCGGATGGCGATTATGAAATCCCGTTGGTGATTCAGGATCGCTTGTTCAACGATGATAATCAATTGGTTTATACCCAACACATGCACGACCGCATGATGGGTATGCATGGCGACCGGATTCTGGTCAACGGCCGGCCGGATTTCAAGCTGGATGTGGATAGTCGCGCCTACCGGTTCAGATTGCTCAACGCCGCCAACGCCCGCATCTACAAACTGGCCTGGAGTGACGGCTCGCCGATCACCGTGCTGGGTACCGACGGCGGTTTGCTGGCCGCGCCGGTGAGCAAACCTTATGTCATGCTGGCACCCGGCGAAAGGCTGGATGTCTGGGCCGATTTCAGCGGCCGGGCCGTGGGCGAACAGCTGGAACTGCGCAGCCGGCCATTCCAGGGCGCGCTACCGGCGATGGCGCAGCGCATGATGCACGGCGGGATGCACGCTTCATCTTTGCCCTTGGGCGGTGATTACCCGCTGTTGACCGTCAATGTGACGCGTAAGGTTACCGATAGCCCGGAATTGCCGCAAACACTGGCCGATGCCGGTTATCTCGATATGCCTCAGATTGCCAACCCCGACCACCCGGTGCCAATCGGTATCGGCTAAGGGCCGATGCGCATGGTATTGAATGGCAGGCCTTATGCGGAAAACGATTTACTGCCGCGTGAGAAGATTCCGTTCGACACCGTGCAACAGATGGAGATTTTTCATGAACACGGCATGGGCATGG
>JAVVEW010000096.1:0-3085 GCA_032251045.1 Methylococcales bacterium | reverse complement strand
AAAACACCCGGCGCTACGGCTATCGGGGACTAAAAATCTTCACTTCGCTAGCGCTCCGTTTCCAAGATTTTCAGCGATGGCAGGCCGGCACGCCTCGCCAATACAGGCATTCACTTCGATAGTTACATGCAACAACTCGGCGCAATCGGCAAGCAGCTTCTTGTAATGCGTCGGCGCTTTAGGATGGCGTGTCACGATGGCAATCACCGCACTATACCCGTGAGTGCCTAACGGCCAGATATGCAAATCGCTGATGCGATTATCAGCCTCGCTTTGCAGTCGGCTCATCACTTTAGCCTGCAATTCGCTGGCACCGCTTTCATCCAGCAAAATCGGCCTTGCATCTTTCATGAGCTGATAAGCCCAGGCCAAAATAACCAGCGCACCCAGCCAGCCCGAGACCGGATCCAGCCATAACCAACCATGCCACTTCGCCGCCAACAATGCGGCAATAGCCAGAATGGACGTCAACGCATCGCTGAGCACATGCACATAAGCGGCTCTCAGGTTATGGTCGTGATGATGACCATGTCCGTGATGCGCATGGTGGTCATTGACGCCTAGAATCAGGGCGCTGAGCAAGTTCACCACTAAACCTAATTGCGCGACCAGAATGGCCTGTTCGAACTGAATATCTTCAGGCTGCAACAAGCGCAATGTTGATTCCACCACCATCATCAAGGCCACGACCGACAAGGCCACGGCACTGGCAAAACCACCTAGCACCCCTACTTTACCAGGCCCAAAAGCAAAGGTTTGGTCATCGGCATGCAGCCGCTCGTAACGGTAAGCGAACAAGGTAATCAGGAAAGCAGCCACATGAGTTGCCATGTGCCAGCCATCGGCTAAAAGTGCCATGGAATGGGTGATAACGCCCACCCAGATTTCGGCGACCATGGTCACCCATGTCAACCCTAAAACCCAAAGCGTGCGTCGCTCACCGTGATGGTGACTGTGCCAGAAATCATGCCGGTGACGCCAGTTCTCCAGCCGGTGTTCATGCATGGTCAGTCATATTTGACATATTTGAAGCGCGGGTCATCAGGCGTCCCTGTCAACGCAGAAGTCTCATCCGATCCTGGCTGCCACATAACAACCTGTTCGATTTTCTGGGCCAGTTCAAAATCTTTATTGGTCACGCCCTTAGCAGCGTGATTCACCAATTTGACCGTGACAAAAGCATAGGAGACGGTCAAATCCGGATGATGGAAGGCCGCTTCCGCCAGATGCCCGATCGTATTGACCACCATCAACGTTGCTTTCCAGCCGGAAGTTTTATATTTGCGTCGAATCCAGCCATTTTCGTAATACCAATGCGGAAGCTCCGCTGCCAGCCGGTCATTGATTTCCACTTCGCTATAGGTCTGATCGGGGGGGTTATCACGCCATTGCATGGTCAAGCTCCTTTTATACTATCGAAAACGAATAGGGTAACGAATGAGCCGCAGTGGTCATTCACCCACCACCAGCACCCGCGCCGAACCCGGCTCCAGCTCAAAATGAAATGGCGTCGGCACGAACGCCAGCGGATAGTCGTAAGACACATCGCGCATCGATTGCCGCGATTGCACAAAGCGATACAAATCGTCATCGTGAAAAGTCTGCCAGTTGTGCGGGTCTTTGTTTAACAATAACAACGCCTCCTGGCGGCCGTCGTTGGAGGCTTTCCACAAAAACAGAATCGGCGACTGAAAATCCTGAATCAGGTTAATCGGACCATCTTCCTGAAACACCCGGTAGCTGTCCTTGATGGTGTGGCAATAGCGGATGAAATCGGTCAGGTCGGCATTGTCGGTCTGCCAATCCTCGGGACGAGAATTAACCACATGCAGCGATTTGTCGGCGCCGTATTCAAAGCCCATCGGCATCAGCACCCCGGCGGAAAACAACGCTGAAAACAAATAGCGTTGTTTCAGAATACCCAGGTTACCGTGACTTTCCGCGAACAATCTGGGCGTGTCATGGCTTTCCGGAAAAGCGATGCTGGGCGCAATGTGCCGAATCAGCTGATATTGTTCAAGATACCAGGGGCTGGAGAAATCCCACCATTTGCCGCTGTTGAACACATAATCAAAACCGGCCTCGGCGGTGGCACGGGTTTGCTCCGGGCTGCAACCTAAGGTTTCGGCGGTAAATACCGCATCAGGATGCTTGGCCCGGGTATCGTTGATCAACCGCCGCCATAAATCCGGCGGCAACTGATAAGCGGCATCGCAGCGGAAACCATCAACACCCAAATCCAGACAGAATTCGACCACTTTTTTTAAGAACCGGTACAAACCGTCAGCATCCGGGCTGTGCTGGTGATTGAACAGCGCCAAATCCTGCCAAACCACTTGCTGGCCATCTTCCATACAGGACGGGTTGACTACGTTATTGTGCGCATCGCGGACAAACCAGTCGGGATGCTGTTTCAGCAACGGCGAGTCCACCGCGCAGTGATTGATCACCAGATCCATCATGAACTTCAGGCCATGCTCGGTCTTGGCTTGCTCGATGATGCTGCGGATTTGGCCGGCTTGGTCACTGCCCTGGGCAAAACGCTCGTCAATGGCAAAATAATCGGCAATGGAATACAGGCTTTTGGACTGGCCGCTTTGTTGAATCGGGTTAATGTAAACCCAATCAAAGCCCAAATCCCTGGCTCTGGCCAAATGCTGCGGCCATTGCCCGCAGTTGCCAGCCAACAGTGGGAACAGGTTATAAATTTTCATGGATTACGAATGTATTGGTAGATGTTCAGATAATGCTGGCCCGGCCATTTCCAGGAATAGTCAAAACGAAGGGCGTTTTTAATCAGTTCGCGGAAATGCTCGGGATATTGGTAATAGCAAGCCAATGCCCGCGACAACGCCGATTCCAGCCCTGGATTATCGAAAATCTTGAACACATAGCCGTTGCGTTCGTTGAGCGGCTTGTGATGGGCGTAATCCTTGTCGAACACGGTATCGGCCAGCCCGCCCACTTCCCGGACAATAGGAATGGTGCCATATTGCATGGCGATCAACTGGGTCAGGCCACAAGGCTCGAACAGGCTGGGCACTACCATCATATCGGCACCGGCGTAAATCAAATGCGCCAGCTC
>JAVVEW010000095.1:0-3277 GCA_032251045.1 Methylococcales bacterium | reverse complement strand
GGACACTCCGGCTTGGCAAGTGCTGCAAAAAGAGCTGAACGTGCAAGATGAATAAGGCAACAAGCAGGTTTTCTTTAGCCCCAATCCTGGCGTGCTGTATCCGGCGGTGTTTGATCTGGCCGAGCGCGTGCTGGCCGCTGCCAAGGCCAGCCGTCCGTTTGCGCAAAGCCAGCAACAAGGCTGGCGTTGTTCATTGACCGGTGAGCATGAATGGCTGACCACCGACGTTAAGCAACTGCACTGGAACCAGAGCTATCGCCAACAACAAGGTACGCTTTGGACCAAAGTGGCCGATGAGAAACCTGCCTGGGCCAAGAAAGGCGAACACCTGAGCGCGTTGCCGTCTATCAAAAGGCTGTGGCCAACGCTGTTCAGGCGTGAGGTTGGTTTGGCATTGGCGGGTGCGGATGACGGATCGGTAAAACAGATTGATCGTTTCGTAGTCTCTACCCACACCATGGCACTGGCTCATCAGCTCAATCAATTCCGCGCCGGTCAAGCTGTCATCAGTGATCAGCTGGCGGCCAAACTCAAGGACAAAACCCGCGTCGCCTTACCGGCACAACTGGCCATAAACCTTCTCAAGGACCAGCACCCGCAAAGTGATTTGATCGTCCGCATTCCCGGCTGGCTGGAAGACGCCAAAGACAGCGACAACGAAGCCGATTATGAAACCGCACAGCGCGAGCTGCAAAATCTTTTGGGCGGCGCGGTGGAAACCTACTACAGCCTGATCATGATGGATGGTGATCGCATGGGCGCTATTTTGTCTGGGGATGAAACCACGCAAACGGCAATCAGCTATCGAGACAGTTTTTACCCCAAAGTACAAAGAGGATTTGATCAACGCGCCGCACGCCAGCCAGAGCTTAAAGCTTATGGCGAGCAGAAGCGCGCGGTCACCCCCAACCGCCATCTGGCGATTTCCGGGGCGCTCAATGATTTCTCGCAAATCGTGGTGCGTCATGTCGTGGAACGCGAGCATTTAGGCCGTCTGATTTACGCCGGTGGTGACGATGTGCTGGCCATGTTGCCAGTGACCGATCTGTTTTCCACCATGCAACGTCTGCGTCACGCCTACAGCGGCACCGTGCCGGAAGATCAGGATATTGATTGGGGAGAGCTACGCAAACGCAACACGTTGGTGTGCAAACAAGGTTTTGCCTGGTTGAATGGCCGCCTGATGCGCATGATGGGAAAAAATGCCACTGCCTCCTGTGGCGCGGTGATCGCCCACCATCAAGCGCCTTTGAGCGCGGTCATGCGCGAGTTGCGCGCCGCCGAACAAAGAGCCAAGACTGAAGGTGGCCGCGATGCCTTTTCAGTCACCGTTATCAAGCGCTCCGGGGGCGCGTTGTATTTCACCGAAAAATGGGGCGAGCCGGTCAACGTGCTGATCGCGCTGCGCGACTTTCTGGTTCAGGATGGCGTGTCCCGCCGCGCCGTTTACCATATCCTCGACTGGCTGGATGAACACCAACTGCCTGAAAACGCCTTCGATAACGGCATGGCGCAAACCCTGTTGCAGTATCAACTGGACAGGCAGGCCCAGGGCGCAGCCAAGGATCAGGCGCCCGATTTGGCGCTGCGGCTGGTGACGTTGGCACTCGCCTGGTCAGATGAAAAACGCATCGAAAAAATGCGCAACCTGCTTGCCGTGGCCGAGTTCCTGGCCCGCGCAGTTCGCACAGGAGACCAACCATGAACCTGCATTACCGTTTTATCCAACCGTTGGATGTTTTGTTTCTGCGTGGCAACAAGCTGTTTGGCGACCCGGGCAGTTATGGCGAAGCGCTGATTCCACCCTGGCCTTCGGTAGCAGCCGGTGCCATTCGTTCCAGAATGCTGGTCGATAAAAACATCGACCTCAAAGCCTTTGCCGCCGGCAAGGTGTCCGATGATGCCGAACTGGGTACGCCTGAGCAACCCGGCAGTTTTACCCTGATGGGCTTTTATCTGGCACGCAAAACTGCCGACGGTCAGGTAACGCTGTTGCTGCCGCCACCGGCGGACCTGGTTGTCAGCAAAACCGCTGATGATGCGCTATGGATCGACCGGCTGTCGCCCAAGTCAATGGCGCTGGCGTCTTCGTTTCCGCTACCGATGTTGCCGGTGCTGGCGCAAGGCAACAAACGCAGCAAGCCGGAAGCAGGCTATTGGCTGACACAAGCGGGTTGGTTGGCCTATCTCAATGGCCAAACGCCTTTGCCTGAGCAACTGGAAAAATCGTCGCTACTCTGGAGTCTCGATGCTCGGGTCGGTATCGGCATGAACTCGGCCACCCGTAGCGTAGAAGAAGGCAAATTATTCACCACCCAGGCCGTGGCGATGAACCAGGGCGTTGGCTTTCTGGCTGCGGTTAGCGGTGCTATCCCACCTGAAAGCGGCTTGTTGCGTTTGGGTGGCGATGGCCGCGCCGCCAACATTCAACAGGTGGATTTCAACTTACCAGAAGCCGATTACGCCGCCATGGCCCATGCCAAACGCTGCCGCATCGTGCTGACCAGTCCAGGGCTGTTCCCGGATGGCTGGAAACTGCCCGGCTGTGAGAGTGATCACCGGGTCAGATTGCCAGGCGGCATTCAAGCCAGACTGGTTTCAGCTGCCATACCTCGCGCTGAAACCATTTCCGGTTGGGATTTGGCCAAATGGCAACCTAAGCCTGCGCAAAAAGCCGTACCCACCGGCAGCGTTTACTGGCTGGATGAGCTCGATGCCACCGAATCCAGCCTTCGCAAGCTTGCCGAAAACGGCTTGTGGGGCGAACCGTGCGAACATGTTTCACGTCGCGCCGAAGGCTTCAATCGTATGGCCTTAGCTGCTTGGTAATGAATAGAAGGGCAATAAGCCGTAGATTGGGCACAGCAAGCGGTAGGTTGGGCAAAGGAACAACAAGTGACGTGCCCAACATAGACGTGTCCAACACCAGTAAAGGTACCCAAATATCATTCGGTAAATTAAGGAAACCCAACTATGTTTCAAAAACAAGCAAGCGTATTTCTCTATGCCATCAGCCCCGTGCACATGGGGGCTGGACAGGCTATCGACGTGATCGACAATCCCATCCAACGGGAAAAACACACCGGTCACCCCAGCTTTGCCGGCTCCGGCATCAAAGGCGCGGTTCGCCACGGTTGGCTGGCTTTAGGCGGCCAGGCCGATCACATCGATAAACTGCTGGGCCCTGATTCCGATGCGAAAAACGGCGATCTGTATGCCGGCGCAGTCGCTGAAAATCTTGGAAACGGAGCGCTAGCGAAGTGAAGATTTTTAGTCC
>JAVVEW010000094.1:0-3462 GCA_032251045.1 Methylococcales bacterium | reverse complement strand
ATGCGGTGTTTTCCTTTTTCATTGGTTGATCTGCCGAGATCTTTACCAACAGGTTACACCGCTTCCTTCTCCCTTGTCATACACCAGAAATGATCATAGCTCAAAACTTACATAACCGCCTTTTTAAAACGAGCTAGATTATTTTTTGAAAATCTTTTGTAAGGAATAAGGGTTTGCCGGGACTAAATGACAGCTAGTTCAAGATAGCTATCACTTATGACAGGATAAAAAAATGAAACCAAGTATCATAAAAGCAATACTCGGCGGCATCGCCGGAACCCTGATGATGTCATTAATGATGCGTTTTGCCGCGCCCATGATGGTAGGACAGCCAATGGACATCGCGGCCATGCTCGGCAACATGATGGGCGGTGTCTACGCACTCGGCATGGCAGCTCATATTATGCTCGGCGTTCTTGTTTTCCCGCTGATTTATGCCTTTCTTGTTTACCGCTTGCTGCCAGGAGGCCCTCTTATTAAAGGTCTGAGCTGGGGCTTAGTTCTGTGGCTGATTGCCGAAACCATGGTTATGCCGATGGCTGGCGCTGGGTTTTTCATGTCCGAAATCGGCGGCATGAAAGCGGTCATGGCGGCGTTAATGGGCCATCTGGTTTATGGCGGATTGCTTGGTGTTATTGCAGGTAAGGCTGATGGCTGTTGCAGCGCAGACCGAAGCCCAGCTTAGGCTTAACCCGTCTCGTTAACCGCAGTCCGGCACGACTCAACACCAGTGGCAGGTTATGGATGTTCATGGCGAGCCAAATCGAGCGCTCTCCTGAGCGTAGTCAAAGAGCATGAACGACCTAACTCAAACAAACTCTCTTTAGGAGAAGAAAAATGACTAACAAAAAATCACCACAAAATAACCAGAACAACGCTATTGATTCCGACAAAGTTCGTGAAATGGTTACAGAGCGTGCTTATTTTAAAGCAGAAAAAAGAGGTTTTGCAGCGGGCTATGAAATGGAAGACTGGCTTGAAGCCGAACTAGAGTTAAACAAGCAATGCCATGACCCAGTCTCAGCAAGTTTAGCCGTATAGATCAGGTTAGAGTAGCGCGCCCCGACACTTTACTGCACAGGTCTCGTCGGGGTTCGCCCCGCTAACACGACTTACGAACTACGTTAGCAACCACAACCGTCAATTCCAGCTTTGGTTGACGACAGAGACATATGACTCAACTTAAACTAGGATCCGGCGACTGCGGAATCTTTGAACGAGCTGTCGAACGCGAATGGCTGATAACCAACGGCATCGGCGGCTTTGCTTCCAGCACCGTTTGCGAAACCAATACTCGCCGTTATCACGGTCTGCTCATGGCCGCGCTGACCCCGCCAACCGGACGTACCTTACTGGTATCCAAGCTTGATATTTCTGTGCGCTACCTGGATCGTGACTATTTTTTGTTCAGTAATGAGTTTGCAGACGGAACAATAGCACCCGAAGGTTTCATTCATTTGGAATCCTTTCATCTTGACCGGGGCCTTCCGGTCTGGCGCTATGCCGTCGCCGACGCGTTGATAGAAAAACGCATCGTCATGCAGCCAAAGAGTAATGCCACACAGGTTAACATCAAAACTTTGCGCGCCGCAGACAAACTTGAGTTTACCCTGACGCCATTGTGCACTTACCGGGATTATCACAGTCATGGACATGGTGACTGGACTCCGGAGATACGCGAGATGAGCGATGGCTTTGAGTTAACCGCATTTCCCGGCGCCAGCCGCTATCGTATTAGTTGCGAGCTGGCCGAGTTTATCTCAGCCTCCGATTGGTACTGGCAGTTTAAACATCGAATTGAAAGCGACCGTGGTCTGGATGATAGCGAAGATCTGTTTCGCCCCGGCCATTTTAGTTTAACATTGACTGAAGGCGAACAGGCTACTGTGGTGCTCACCGATGAACTGTCTGTTCCGGCTGATTTCGACCTTGTTCTGCAACAAATCCATAGCGAACAGCAGAGCTTACTGAAACTGCTGCCCCCCGATGCACCGGACTGGATTCGTCAACTGGCACTGGCCGCCGAACAGTTTATTGTAGATCGCTATCAAGACGGCTTACCGGCAGGAAAAACCATCATCGCCGGTTACCCGTGGTTTGCTGATTGGGGCCGCGATACCATGATCGCCCTGCCTGGATTGACGCTGGCTTTAGGCCGCTACGACCTTGCCGCCGAAATACTACGCACCTTTGCCGCCCATGTCAGCGACGGCATGCTGCCTAATCGCTTCCCGGATAACGGAGCAGAGCCGGAATACAATACGGTCGATGCGACGCTTTGGTATTTTCATGCCATCGATCAATACACGCAAATGAGCGGCGACAACATTACCTTGTCTGAAGAACTCTATCCGGTGCTGACCGACATTATCGACTGGCATCGACGAGGCACCCGTTACGGCATTAAGGTCGATTTGAACGATGGCCTGCTCGCGGCGGGTGAAGACGGCGTACAACTGACCTGGATGGACGCCAAAGTGGGCGATTGGGTGGTTACACCGCGCATCGGCAAATGCGTGGAGATCAATGCCTTGTGGTACAACGCCTTGAAGATCATGGCGGGCTTTGCCGGGCAATTCGGCCACACCTTGCAGGCACGTGACTATCAGACTGCCGCAGCACAGGTAAAAGGCAGTTTTCAACGCTTCTGGAATCCAGCCAAAAGCTGTTTATACGATGTCATCGACGGCACTGAAGGCGATCAGGCAGCTGATGGCAAGCACTACGACAGTCGTTTGCGGCCCAACCAGATTTTTGCGGTTTCCTTGCCGCATAGTCCGCTGCCTGCCGAACAACAAAAATCCGTGGTCGACAGTTGCGCTCATGAACTATTGACTTCTTTCGGCCTGCGCAGTCTGGCAAGGAGCGAGCTGGGTTATGCGCCTTATTATCAGGGCAATCCGGCACAACGCGATAGCGCCTATCACCAGGGCACCGTATGGGGCTGGCTAATCGGTCCGTTTGTGGATGCGCATTATCGCGTTTATCAGGATGCCGAAAAAGCTCGCTCCTTTCTTGAACCCTTGGGCGTACACCTTGCCGATGCCTGCATCGGTCAAGTCAGCGAAATTTTTGATGCTGAGCCGCCCTTTACGCCACGCGGCTGTTTTGCCCAGGCCTGGAGCGTCGCGGAAATTTTGCGTGCCTGGCTGAACCTACATGAGCGCTAATCATCATTGCTGTCTTAATGAAGGCTATGTCGCAATTAATTGTTGAATTGAGCGTCCAATGTGTATCGGTATGTAAAAAGAGGGGCGCACCATGAAAACAATGGACTTCAAAGTTTGGATGAAATCAATTAATCGCATGAGTCGTAGCCAGAGAGACAAGCTTCGAGGGCGATTAGAAGGAAAAGTAGGCGCAGATACAGTCGTTACTTTGATTGAGCAAAGCCTGAATGACGAGCCTGCTTGTCCATATTGTATGAGCGCGAAATTGTACCGCTGGGGTAAAGTTTGCGAG
>JAVVEW010000093.1:0-3731 GCA_032251045.1 Methylococcales bacterium | reverse complement strand
GAAACCGGTGAGTATCTGGATTTGCATGTGATGATCAATATGTCCGATCACAATATCGAAATGGATATCCCACCGATTCGTAACCGCTGCTGGAATCTGGCTATTGATACCTTCAAGTCCAGCCCGGAGGATGCGCTATTGCCGGAAGAGCAGCAACATTGGAAGCGAAAGACCTACACGGTAGAAGCAAAATCGGTGGTGATACTGGAAAGTTCGCTGCGGAAATGGTGGATGTTCTGACCGCGTCCTTGCGGTCAGTGGCCTGGTGTGTTCAGCGTTTGCTGCCTTCGACGGTAAATTCGGGATAGGCCTCCATACCGCACTCGGCCAGGTCGACACCGTTGTATTCGTCTTCTTCGTTGACGCGAATGCCGACCATGGCTTTGATGATCAGCCAGGTGATGAAGCTGGTGATAAAGACAAAGCCAAAAATCGTGGCCAGGCCCAATAACTGTGCTGTTAGCATCGCCTCGGGGTTAGACAGACAAACTGCTAAAAGCCCCCAGATACCGCACACGCCATGCACAGAAATTGCACCGACCGGGTCGTCGATTTTTATTTTGTCAATCGCGATAATGGCAAACACCACCAACACGCCGCCGATCGCGCCAATGCCGGTGGCCAGAAGCGGTGCCGGAGTTAAAGGTTCGGCGGTGATGGAAACCAGACCTGCCAGCGCACCGTTCAAGGTCATTGATAAATCGGCTTTGCCGTATAACAGGTAGGCCACGATCAGGGCCGCAATCACGCCACCAGCAGCGGCCAGGTTAGTGTTGACAAACACCATGGCCACGGAATTAGCCTCGCCAATATCGGAAATTTTTAATTCCGACCCGCCGTTAAAGCCAAACCAGCCCATCCATAAGATAAACGTGCCCAGGGTCGCCAGCGGCATGTTGCAACCGGGAATTGGATGGATTTCGCCGTGCAAACCATACTTGCCGCGCCGCGGTCCGAGTAACAACACGCCCGCCAAAGCCGCGCTGGCTCCGCACAAATGCACCACTCCGGAGCCGGCGAAATCGAGGAAGCCACTTTCCTCGAGAAAGCCGCCGCCCCATTTCCAAAAGCCTTGAAGGGGATAAATAAAGCCGGTCAAAACCACCGAAAACAGCAGGAAAGCCCAGAGTTTCATGCGCTCGGCGACAGCGCCGGAAACGATGGACATGGCGGTGGCGACAAACACCACTTGAAAGAAAAAATCCGCCAAGGCCGAATAATAGGTTTCGCCGTTACTGGCCAGCACCGCTTCTTTGGTGTTTTCATCCTTCAGTAAAAAGCCGAATCCGGGCCAGAAGCTGTTAACCGCTTCAGCCGGATACATCAGCTGATACCCCATCAACAGGTACATGACGCAGGCAATGGCGAATAAAACCATGTTTTTGGTCAGAATTTCAGTGGTGTTTTTAGCTCTGACCAGGCCCGCTTCCAGCATGGCAAAACCTGCCGCCATCCACATCACCAAGGCACCGCTCATCAAAAAGTAAAAAGTGTCCAGCGCGTAACTTAATTCGGTTAATTTGTCCACGATAAGTGCTCCAATATGGCGTTGATGGATTAAAGGGCTTCGTCGCCGGATTCACCGGTGCGGATGCGAATGGCTTGGCCTAGGTCGGTCACGAAAATTTTGCCGTCACCGATTTTTCCGGTTTTTGAGGCTAGAATCACGGCGTCTATGGCGGCGGGCAATTGCTGTTCGGTCACGGCGACTTCGATTTTGACCTTAGGCAGAAAATCGACCACGTATTCCGCGCCCCGGTAAAGCTCGGTATGGCCTTTCTGGCGGCCAAAGCCTTTGACTTCGGTCACGGTCAGTCCGGCCACGCCAAGCTCTGACAGCGCCTCGCGCACATCGTCCAGCTTGAAAGGTTTAATAATGGCAGTCAGTAGTTTCATGAGTTGGATGCTCCTTCAATGGCAAGGGAAAGCTGAGCTGCTGGCTAAAGCAAGTCTTGCAAGCTCATGGCATTGCTGTTTGCATGAGGTATGCCAAACCGGTTTCATCGGCGCTTGAGATGCGTTCTCTTGAGCGTAGGGGGCTGTGCGCCTTGCTGAGAATGGATGTCTGTAATGCGGATTGTGAAGTGCCGCGGAGGTGGGTCGTTCGCCTCAATCAGAGGCCGGTGGCCGCGTGCCGGCGCACCAATAAAGTGCCTTACGCCCCTTTCTGGTGCATTTTGTCATGCACCAGGCGGGTCGAGTCCGACCATAGCCTTGCTGGCAGGTGCCTTTTACCGGATTCTGATATTGGCATTTAATTTGTATGTTCTTTTGTGAAAGTTGCTGTTGATGGTTGCCGGGCGCAAGGTTTGTATCCGTTAGCCATGAACATGGGCTTTGAGTGCCTATCGATCGATGGTATTGTTAAGCGCTTTATCGCCTTGTTTTAATCCCTAGCCCGTCAGGAGGCAAAGTTACGATGTCCGTAGACAATGTATTGAAAATGATTGAAGAAAACGAAGTGGAATTTGTCGATTTTCGTTTTTGTGATACCCGTGGCAAAGAGCAACATGTTACCTTCCCGGCCAACGTGGTCGATGAAGACCTGTTCGAAGAAGGCAAAATGTTCGACGGTTCCTCGGTGGCAGGCTGGAAAGGCATTAACGAATCGGACATGATTTTGCTGCCGGATGCCAGCAGCGCCGTGATCGATCCGTTTTTCGACGACAATACCCTGATCTTGCGCTGCGATATCATCGAGCCTAACACCATGCAAGGCTATGAGCGCGACCCCCGCTCCATCGCCAAACGCGCCGAAACGTATCTGAAATCCACCGGCATTGCCGATACTGCTTATTTTGGTCCGGAAAACGAGTTTTTCGTATTTGATGACGTGCGTTGGTCGGCTGACATGTCGGGCGCATCTTACAAAGTAGACTCTTCCGAGGCCGGCTGGAACTCGGAAAAAGTTTACGGCGACGGCAACATGGGGCATCGCCCCGGTGTCAAGGGCGGTTATTTTCCGGTACCGCCGGTCGATTCCCTGCAAGACTTGCGCTCGGCCATGTGTCTGACGCTGGAAGAAATGGGCATCAAAACCGAAGTCCATCACCATGAAGTGGCCACCGCCGGTCAATGCGAAATAGGCGTGGCGTTCAATAGCCTGACCCAAAAAGCCGATGAGGTGTTGACACTGAAATATGTGGTTGCCAACGTCGCTCATGCTTATGGCAAGACCGTCACGTTTATGCCCAAGCCCTTGGTTGGCGATAACGGCAGCGGCATGCATGTGCATCAGTCGTTGGCCAAAGACGGCAAAAACCTGTTCAGCGGCGATTTGTATGGCGGCTTGTCGGAAACCGCGCTGTATTACATCGGCGGCATCATCAAACATGCCCGCGCGCTGAATGCGTTTACCAATGCCTCGACCAACAGCTACAAACGTCTGGTACCGGGCTTTGAGGCGCCGGTGATGCTGGCTTATTCTTCGCGTAACCGTTCGGCGTCAATAAGGATTCCATTTATTCAAAACCCCAAAGGACGCCGGATTGAAATCCGCTTCCCGGATTCCACCGCTAATCCCTATCTGGCATTCGCGGCCATGCTGATGGCGGGTTTAGATGGCATTCAAAACAAAATCCATCCCGGCGATGCCATGGACAAAGATTTGTATGACTTGCCGCCGGAAGAAGAAAAAGCCATTCCGCAGGTTTGTCATGCCTTTGACCAGGCGCTGGATGCGCTGGATCAAGACCGGGAATTTCTGCTGAAAGGCGATGTTTTCACCAACG
>JAVVEW010000092.1:0-3942 GCA_032251045.1 Methylococcales bacterium | reverse complement strand
CGACGTAGTAATAGTCCTCGCCACGAATCTTGGCGAAAGTGGCAATGCCGATGGGCAGTTTCTTGCGTTTCATGGCCGAATCATAGCACAGGGTCAGGGGTCACAACCTGGCACCCTCGATGCTTCTTTCAATGTACAGGCGTGGGTGTTTTGGGCAAACGCAAGCTAACCAAAAAAGTAGCCAGCATAACCAGACCACCTAACGCCAGCATAGCCAATACCGGATTCACGCCTTGTGCGTCGGCATAGGTGTAAAACCCAACCGCCGACAACATTGCGACATTCTGGAAAAAATTCTGCAATGCCACTGTACGTCCCGCACCGATGCCTAGATGGCCGATTTCCTGCAACGCCGCATTGATAGGCACGATAAACATACCGCCGGCACAACCGATAGCGAACAATACCAAACGGGCTGTCCACACTTCCTGTGTAATACTGAGTAAAACAATCAACGCGCCCATGGCATAAGCCGGCATTCTGGCCCGGCGCAATTGCTCCAGCGGAATCAATTTCGGCACCAGCGCTGAACCGGCAACAATACCCAGCGCTAGAAATACGGTTAACTCAGCGATTTCCGAGGCATTTTTTGATAACAACATCAACGGCGCCCAAGTCAGCAACATCACCCGCAACGTCGCGGCGCTGGCCCAGAACAAGGAAGCGCCCAAAATCGCAAACCGTGATCGAGGCTGTTGCACAAAGCCGGCTAACTGACCAGCGAACACACGCACACCCTGGGTATCATCCTTAGCGGATGGTTTAGGCACGGCAATAACCAGACTGACCAGCACCGATAAGCCATAACACAACAATGTCGCCAGCAAAGCGATATCAATGGCATACACCGCTAGCTTCGCGCCCACCAACATACCCGACAAAATCGCCAATATCGTCGAGCCTTCGATCCAGCTATTGGCTTTAACCAGATGCTCATGATCCGCCAGATCCGGCAAAATGCCGTATTTGGCGGGGCCATAAATAGCCGCACCCAGCCCCACCACGGCATACGCCAACAAAGGCTCGGTGTGGAACAACAACAAGCCCGTGCCCAGGGCTTTAACCGCATTGCCCGCAATCAGGATATGCGCTTTATTGTGATTATCCGTCAAACTGCCCAGCCACGGCGCAAACAATACAAACGCCAATAAAAACACCGCTTGCAGCGCCGGTTTATACCAGGATGGCAAATCCGGCGCCTGCATCACTTGCTCGATGACGGCGAACAACACGGCATTGTCGGCAAATGCAGATAAAAACTGTGCCAGTAACAACCAGGTTAAGGAACGATTCATACATCAAGCCTTAATTGCTGATGCAGCCAGGCGGTGGCCGCTGGATAATCGATTTTACCGGTGCCCAGCACGGGCATTTTATCGATAGGCAGAATTTTTTTCGGAATGGCGATTTTGGCCACACCGTCGGCGGCGGCTTCAAATTCGGCCAGGGTAGCCATCCGCTGCGTGGTTAACACATAAATCTGCTCGCCTTTACGGGCATCGGGCACAGCAATCGCGGCGTGCAGCGCATCCGGCCAGGCATTGGCAGCCAATTGCTCGACCAATGTCAAAGACACCATTTCGCCGCCGATTTTGGCAAAACGCTTGCCCCGACCTTTAATATGCACAAAGCCCTCGCTATCGATAGCGACAATATCGCCGGTGTCATACCAGCCAGGGCCGAATTGCGACTCTGGCGGCACCAACACACCGGGTTGTTCAGGCAGTAAATACCCCGCCATGATATTAGGCCCGGACAAATGCAGACGGCCACCGTCACTGATTCCAGGTACAACTTCCAGTTGCGCCACCAGCCCTGGCAGCAATCGTCCTACACTACCGGCACGATAATCCATCGGCGTATTGACCGACGCCACCGGAGCGGTTTCCGTAGCGCCATAACCTTCCAGAATACGAATACCAAATTTATCCAACCACAATTGACGGGTGCTTTCCTGTAACTTTTCGGCACCAGCCACCACATAACGAACACTATAAAAATCATAGGAATGCGCTTTTTTAGCATAGGCTGCCAGAAAAGTATTAGTGCCAAACAACACCGTGGCCGAAATTTCATAAGCCACTTCAGGAATCACCGCATAATGCAGTGGCGTTGGATAAAAAAACACCTGCATACCATTGAGCACCGGCAGCAAACTGCCGACAGTAAACCCAAACGAATGGAACATAGGCAAACTGTTCAGCACCACATCTTTGGGCGTAAAGTTGATTCTGGCCGCAACTTGTTTGTGATTGGCAAGAATATTGGCATGTGACAACACCACACCTTTAGGCGCACCTTCCGAACCGGACGTAAACAACACCACAGCGGGGCTATCTGCGGAATATCGATTCGGGCTATACCAAAACGGCACCGTCAACGCCAAGCCCAGATAACGCAGCTTGGTCATCCAGCCGGCATCCAGCCCCAACTCATCCAGATAAACCAGCCGAACCTGCTGCGACAAGGCTTCCATGTCATTTTCCAGGTGTGCCGCCTCGACAAAGCGCCGGGCTGTAATCACCGTATCAATGCGTGCTGTCTGACATGCCGATACCATGGCGCGTGCGCCCAGGGTGTAATTCAACATGGCTGGCGTGCGGCCTTTTAGCTGCAAAGCCAACACCACACTCAAAGTGGTCACGCTGTTTGGCAATAACACCCCCACATTCGCGTTTGCCGCGCCATGCTGTATAAGTCTAGGCGCCAAGGCCAGGATTCGAGCAATCAGCTTGGTGTAAGTCACAGGTTGCCGGCTGATGTCCTCGGCCACCAGCTTGCCACCACCATGAATGGCCCGAGCTTCCAGCAACGCCGAAAACAGCGTTTGTCGATAATGAGAAGTTGCAAAATGCGTTTCGGTCATCACATCCGCCAAAATATGACCTGCGTATTTGCGGCGACTTTTACCGCGCAACGCATCGGGCGGCATGATCCGGGTGGGCGGTTGAATATTGATAGTGATTTTAGGAAACAGGCGCAACCTGAACAAATTTCTCAACCGGGAAAAATACGTGTACTCAGCACCATAAATGCGTATCGGCAAAATCATCGCCTCGGATTTATCGGCCACCATGCCCGGGCCATCATAAATTTTCATCAACGAACCGGTCACGGTAATCCGCCCTTCCGGAAAAATCACCGTTTTATTATTTTGTTTAAGATGATAAATCAACTCTTTCAATGAAATCGGATGCGTCGGATCCATCCGAAACACGCGCGACAAACCAACAAACGGCTTCACCCACCAGCGCTCGGCGATATAAGTATTGATGGCAAATGTCACATCCTCGGGCAAAAAAACCCCAAGCAACAGAGGATCCAGAAAAGAAGTATGGTTAGCGATAATCAACACCCGCTCTCCTGCCTGCTGAAAATGCTCCAGCCCGGTCACCTCAACCCGATAAAACAACGTCAACAAGCCACGAAAAAATGCTTTCAACATGAAACGCTCCCCGCGTCACCAACAGTTAGAAACAAGCCCGCCAAAGAGGCAACATCGTACCATTCCAGAACCGCTCGAACCTGCAAAATATTGCTGCATTGATTAGCTGCGGACAGACCAACACCTGGCATGTTGACCCTCGCTAACGTTAGCGTACAACGTGTTAGCAAGGCTGTGCATAAAACTGTGGATAATTTTTTCACCACCAAGGTGGTCAGCTTATCCACAGGAAAAACACAAATCCAACCAAGCCTTTTCAGCACCTTTAATAAAATCCTAAATTACTGATAATAAAATCTAAAATAGACTTATCCACATTTTTTAGCCCAACTAATAATAACAATAAAGTTAAATAACTTATATTGTTATTATCATGTTGGCCTTTGTAACGACAATGCGTCTTCTAAATTACAAAGCACGTTGCCACCTAAAAATGCTGGCGGTTATTGCCTCCGGCGGCCTCCGATTCGCCCTGCGTCCGTGCCACTACGTCACAT
>JAVVEW010000091.1:0-4063 GCA_032251045.1 Methylococcales bacterium | reverse complement strand
CGAGGACATGGGCATGATGCGTGATTTGTGGGTGGAATGAGCGTCCTTTTCAAGAGTTGATAATCAGGAAGCACGATATGGCAATCAAAAGCAGTCGTTTATCCATCGATGGCATGCAATGCCTGGGTTGTGAGGAAATGATCAGCCAAGCGGTCAGCGTTTTGCCGGGCGTGCATGGCGTTAAAGTCAGCTACAAAAATGCGCTGGCGGATGTTATAAGGATCGACTGACTAAAGCCAGGTCGTGGCCTCGCTCAGAAGCACCACGGCGATATAACGCGCGCCTTTGCCGGCGGCGACCAAGACTAAAAACAGGCTGAGCCTGACTTTCATGATGCCGGCAATCAGGGTCAAGGCGTCGCCACCAATGGGTAGCCAGGCAAACAATAACGACCAGAAGCCGTAGCGTTGATACCAAAGCTGGGCTTTTTCAATTTGCCGAGGGCTGAAATAAAACCACTTTTTATCCTGAAAATGCAGTAAATAAAGGCCAAGATACCAATTCACCACCGCGCCCAGGGTGTTGCCCAAAGTTGCGACTAACACCAGCATGACCGGATCGCCGCCCTCTTGCAACAACGCGAACAGAATCACTTCCGAATAAAACGGCAGTAGGGTGGCGGCCAGAAATGCCGAGCCGAACAGCACCAGATAGGACGTTAACATGAGCGTGAATGGATCAAGGCCTTAAAAATCGCACGTTGCGAAGACAGGTAAAGTAAATATTCCGGATGCCATTGCACGCCCAGCAGAAAAGACTGACCTGTGGGGCGTTCGATGGCCTGAATCAACTGATCCAGATCCCACCCTACCGGGCTGATGCCTGAACCGGCCCGGGAGATTGCCTGATGATGCAGGCTGTTGACGTTTAGCTGGGTGCTTCGGCAAATGCCAGCCAGGCGGGAGCCATGCGCCAGGCGCACTGTTTTGCTGGGCAAAAGCGTGCCGCGATTGGAGGTCAAATTGCGCAAGTGACGGATATCCTGATGCAGCGTGCCGCCAAGCACGACATTGATTAACTGCGCCCCCCGACAAATACCCAGCAACGGTAATTGCTCGCGCAAGGCTTTTTGAATCCAGTGAATTTCCAGCAAGTCCCGTTCCGGGTCGGTTTTGACTGCGGCATCGAGGTCGCCTTGATAGTGCTCCGGGCCAATATCGTTGCCGCCACCAATAATAACCGCGGCCAATGGCTTGCCGCTGTAGGCGTGGCGGGTACTGATGCGTTCTGGAACGGCACCGGCCAAGCGAATCGCAACAGCCGTGCACCACCAGGCCGGCGCCCACAGCCGGCTGTTGCCGGTTACTGCCACCCGCGGTTTTTCAGCCATTGATCGATATAATTAACCCAGGCTTTGCGGTCAATGCCCAGTAACGGTCTTTGCGCTTCGATAAACACCTGACCCAACTCGGCCAAAGCATCGGGTTCGGTGGCCAATTGCTCCACAACCCACCAGGTGTTCCAGGCTAAAGCCAGCGACCAGTCGGGTTGTTCGATTTGGCAGTTGGGCAAACGGTAATGAAACGTCGGGCGGGCATTGAGTTTAGGCTCATCCAGCGATTGCCGAACGGTGTCAGCCTTGACCATCATCAATAAGGGCAATAAATCCAGGGCCCGATTGCGGGTTGGGTTATCGGTGAGATAATCACCGGTAATTTCGCTGAAGTCATTGTATTGGCGCTTGACAACTTTGATCAAATAGCTTTCGGGGTATAAGTCGATATAAGGGCTCATGCGCCGAGTGATATCCACCTCATGAGCATCAACCAACCACCACTGCAACAGTGCGAACGCTTGCAGATAGCGCGTCAAGCAAGCACAGCTCAGTTCCGGAATTTCACTGTTGATATGGACACCGTAAGCCGCCAGCAACGATTTTTCCGTCCCCACCGCGCCGCTTTGGCGCAGGCTTTCGACCATGGGCTGGAGTTCGGATAATCGATCAATCGGCAAGGGCGGACAGACCACTTCAATGGGCACCAGTAATTGCGCGGCCTCGGTCAGGGTTTTTAACCAGCGACTGACATCTTGTTCGGCAGCGGTGCGTTTCAGATAATGCCAGTCAAGCTCGATCTTGAATTCACCCAGCTCGGCAAGGTTGCACCGATATTCGACTAACGAGTGTTGCTCTAGGCTTCCGCCCAAGGCGCGGTGAACCGCAGAGGCCGTTTGTTGCAGAGTGAGTCCGGAAAATTCCAACTCAAAACCCACTTTGCGCGGCGATCCATCGGCAGTTTTGGTGATTTCAGGGCGCTTGAAAGTCATCAGAATGAGAAAAAATCAAGCTCGGCCATCAGAGGGCGACAGCCGAGCCATGGTTTTACTTGAACTGGGCGCTGACTGATTTGAAAGTTTCGGTCAGGGTATTCACAGCTTGATCGGCCCCGGTTTTAATATCTTCCCAGGCGTCTTCACTCGCGTCTTGCAGTTGATTGATGTGTTCATTGATTTTATTTCGTTTGGCTTTTAATTCGCCAATTTTTCCCTGAACATCTGTTTTGATGTCGGCTTTGGTCAGTTCTGCTTGGGCTTCCAGCCGATCGATTTCGCCGTTCCATTGATCCAACTTGGACTTCAACTGCTCGATATATTGGGTTTTGTTCATGCTGTACTCCAAATTGAATCAGGATCGAAGGTAAAACACCTTTCAAGACATTGTTCCGAATTGGTTGCGGCATGTCAATCGGCAACCGCAATCCATTCAGATGAGTCAGCGTGGTGAGTCGCGGCCCTAGGCTCGATCATCGTCTGGCGGAATTTTATCAATGCGGTTGACATCCTCGCCGCCCTAAAGGGCGGTGATTCCTACGGCGCTCAGGTTGCTAGAGCCTGAGTCGCTTCGGTGGGTTCTTGGCCCGACGCCCCAACAGCAGCGAAGTATGTGCACAAGCTAACCGGGCGTGTCCCGCCCTTAGAACATTGATAGCGCCGACCAAGTCGGCGTTTTCCTCGAAACCACAGCCCACACAGAAACCACAGCCCACACACTCGAACCGCGCTTGGCTGAGCCGGTTCTCTTTGGCGACATGGCCGCAGCACGGACAAGTCCGGCTGGTGTTTCTGGGTGGCACGGCAACGAGTTGCCCGCCGTTCCAGGCCAGTTTGTAGTTCAACTGGCGGCGGAACTCGAACCAGCCTTGATCGAGGATGGCTTTGTTCAGGCCGGATTTGGCCCTAACGTTTTTGCCCGGTGTTTCGGTGGTGCCTGTTGCGATAGCGAACCCAACCCAGTTTTGGCAGGAAAATTCGACTGTTGGCTTGGTCGAGCTTACAGCCTTGCGGATAGCGAAAGCTATCTGATTGGCCTTTCTTTTTGAAGCGGGGAAAGTTTGCGCGTTTGGCTAAGAAGTTTTTGTAGGCTCGCTCCAGGTCTTTAAGCGGTTGTTGCAAGGGCTGGCTTGGCGATTCTTTTAACCATTGAATGGCCGGGGCTTTCTTCCACAACGGCAACAAGTTTGCCAGAGTGGTGTAGCTGAATTTGAATGTTTTGTCGGTGGCATACTGCTCGTTTTGCCATGCCAATGCCTTGTTGAACACGAAACGGCAAGCACCGGAAAAGCGGCGCATATCGCGTAGCTGTTCGCCGTTGGGCTGTAGTTCGTATTTGTAGGCTTGCAATCGCAATTATGCTTGGTCTATGGAAAAAAACAACGATATTCGACATGGTAGGCACTGTGTTTTTAACATGCACATTCACTTGGTCTTTGTGACTAAATATCGACGTGGCGTATTCACCAAAGAAGTGATCGATGACTTGCGCGGCATCTTTACGGGCGTATGCACTAACTTCGAGGCGGAGCTGGTGGAGTTCGATGGTGAAGATGACCATGTTCACCTGTTGGTGCACTATCCGCCCAAGGTGGCTGTGTCGGCTCTGGTGAACAGTTTGAAAGGCGTATCCAGTAGGATGATTCGCAAAAAGAATTACCCCAGCATTCGCAAGAAGCTATGGGGTGGCGCTTTGTGGTCGCCCAGCTACTTTGCCGGAAGTTGTGGTGGTGCGCCGATTGAGATTGTCAGGCAATACATCGAGCAACAGCAGACACCGAACTAACAATCAGGA
>JAVVEW010000090.1:0-4136 GCA_032251045.1 Methylococcales bacterium | reverse complement strand
TTTATAACGCGGTGCAATATGGCCTAAGCGCTGAAACCGGTGAAATCGATTACGACCAGGTTGAGGCGCTGGCCAAAGACCATCACCCCAAAGTGATTGTCGCCGGTTTCTCGGCCTATTCCAGAATTTGGGACTGGGCTAAATTCCGCGCCATCGCCGATAATGTTGGCGCTGCCCTGGTGGTTGACATGGCTCATGTCGCCGGCCTGGTCGCCGCCGACCTTTATCCCAACCCGGTACCGTTCGCCGATGTGGTCACCAGCACCACCCATAAATCGCTACGCGGCCCACGCGGCGGCCTGATTTTAGCGCGCAGCAACCCGGAACTGGAAAAGAAAATCAATTCCAACATTTTCCCCGGCATTCAAGGTGGCCCATTGATGCACGTTATTGCCGCTAAGGCGGTGGCGTTCAAGGAGGCGATGACGCCAGAGTTTCGGATTTATCAGCAACAAGTGATCAAAAACGCCAAGGCCATGGCCGATGTATTCATGCAGCGCGGCTTCGATGTGGTCTCCGGCGGCACCGACAATCATTTGCTGCTGGTTTCCTTGATCAGACAGGGATTGACCGGCAAAGCCGCTGACGAAGCGTTGGGTCGTGCCCATATCACGGTCAACAAAAACGCCGTGCCCGGCGACCCGCAATCGCCGTTTGTCACCAGCGGCATCCGGGTCGGCACGCCGGCGCCAACCACACGCGGCTTCAAGGAAGAGCAAATGGTGGAAGTGGCGCACTTGATGTGTGATGTGCTGGACCATCTGGACGACGAACGGATGATTTCGGCGGTGCGCGACAAAGTACGGATTCTGTGCTCCAGATTTCCGGTGTACGGCGCGTAACGCATCCTGACCTGCCATCAACCCGGATGAGGCGTCACTTTTTAATCGCGACTGACGGGCTTATAGGCGTTCAGTATCGGGCGACATTTAGAGCTGGCCGCTTACCACCTAACAGTGCAAGCTCTGTGCGCTAAGGGCTTGCTTTAGCGGCCCGGGCGCTTGCGCCAGCGCTGACTGACGTTATAACGCCAGGCACCATTGATCAGCAAATAACCCAGTCCGGCGCTGATTACACCTAATAGCAGGCAGCCCAATAAAAAAGGCTGCCAAATATCGCCCAGCCCGCTCATAATCATGTCCAGATTAAATTCTGTTTTAGGCAGCGTTTCGTCTGCGGCAATAAAAACCCGCCCCAGACGGTATGCGGCATAAAACATGGGCGGCATGGTTACCGGATTGGTAATCCAGACCAGTACCACCGCCACGGGCAAATTGGCGCGTAAATAAAATGCCATCGCCGCCGCGATCACCATTTGGCCGGGGACAGGAATCCAGGCAACGAATAAGCCAATGGCAAAAGCGAGCGCGGTGGAGCGGCGACTTAAATGCCATAAATTCGGCTCGTGTAAGCGTTCTCCCAAAAATTGCAGATTTTTATGATGTTTGATTTTATCGGGATGCGGCAGCAGTTTTTGTATGAGTTTTCTGGGCATGATGCAATCCTTATGGCCTCTAAATCAGAAAACCCGACGTATTGCGGGCTTTCGGTGGTGTTAACCCGTGCCGTGGGCCGGCTTAGTTTACTGCATGGCGTGTTAAAGCCAAGATTTTTTCCATGACGCTTTGATGCCTTGCCTGCTCGCTTATGTCGGTGGTTTGTGGGCAGCCCTGCACAGCCCGGTGTTGCTGCCCTGGCCAGGTATTGCATTGGGCACCGGCCTATTGCTGATTGGCGTGCGCAAGCCGCGCCTTAATCTGCTGAGCGCCTTTTTGCTGGGGGTGCTCTGGGCATCAGGCAACGCCCAGTCAATGCTGACGGAAAGCCTGCCGGACGCCCTGGCCGGTCGCGTTATTACTGTCGAAGGCGTGATCACCGGCTTGATCGACACCCGAAATGGCCTGAAGCGCCTGCATTTTGCGCCCGATCAACCCATCTCCCCCATGCCCGGCCGTTTGCGTTTGACCTGGTACAATGCGCCTGATGACCTTGCCCCTGGCCAAGGCTGGCGTCTGTTCGTAAAACTCAAGCCCCCGCATGGCTCGGCCAACCCTGGCAGCTTTGATTATCAGCGCCTGCTGCTGGCAAGCGGCATTGGCGCTACCGGCTATGTCCGCCAATCACCGCCACCCAGCCGTCATCCTGAATGGGATCGCCACTTTAGCCTGGATAAGGCACGGCACCATATCAGCCAGTTTTTAGACGCGCAGCTGGCCGAATACCGCCACGCCGGCATTATCAAAGCCTTGTTATTAGCGGACCGGCGCGCACTGGACGACCCGCAATGGCAGGTGCTAAGACGTACCGGCACTGCGCATCTGGTGGCCATTTCCGGTCTGCATCTAGGGCTGGTGGCCGGAGGTGTTTTCTGGTTGGCGCGGCAGGTATTGGTCCGCTTCGCCCCCATGTCGCTGACACCTGCGATCTGGGCAGCGGCGTTGGCGATACTGGCCGCAGGCGCTTATGCCGCGCTGGCGGGCTGGAGTCTGCCGACACAACGCGCTTGGCTTATGGTGAGTGCGGTGATGCTGGCTATCATCAGCCGCAAACGGGTAGGCCCGGCGCGTGTGTTAGTCATCGCCCTGGCGCTCATCGTCACCCTGCAACCTATGGCCTTGACCGAGCCCGGTCTTTGGCTGTCGTTTGCCGCCGTCAGTTATTTGTACCTGATCTTTCAAGGCCGTCTGGCGGCTCCGCGCAGATGGCAGGCCGCATTGACCACACACTTGGCGTTGGCGGTAGCGCTGGCGCCGCTGACACTGAGTTTTTTCCAACAAGCATCGCTGATCGCGCCGCTGGCCAATGTTTGGGCGGTGCCGGTGTTTATGCTGGTGGCGGTGCCCTTACTGATGCTGGCCGGGCTGTTCAGCGTCTGGCCGGAGGTGGCAGCGCCGTTATGGCGCGGCGCCGACATGCTGCTGACGGAGGTGATGCATGGCTTGACAGTATTGGCTGAAATCCCCTGGGCCAGCCTGTCTGCGCCGATGCCTTCACCTATCGCGTTACTGCTGGCCATTTTAGGTTCTGTATGGCTGTTTGGGCCAAAAATCCTGCCCCGGCGCTGGCCGGCGCTGGCACTGTTTGTGCCATTGCTGAGCGCCGGCCGGGCTCCGCTTGAGGATGGCGAGTTTCGTTTGCATGTGCTGGATGTCGGCCAGGGTTCGGCCAATGTACTGGAAACGCGCCGGCATGTACTGGTCTTTGACACCGGGCCACGCTTTCGCACCGGCACCGATATGGGGCGTCTGGTGGTGACGCCATTCTTACAACAACGCGGGCATCGGCGCATCGACATGCTGATCATCAGCCATAACGACCTGGATCACGCCGGTGGCGCACCGACCTTGCTCAAACGGTGGCCGGTTGGTGCGATTTATGCCAGTGAACCTGCGCCATGGTCGGCACAACCCTGTCAGCGCGGCCAACAATGGCATTGGGATGGCGTGAGCCTGACCATGCTTGGGCCGCCGTCAGGCCAGGCCGCCACCTGGAGCGATAACAATCGCTCTTGTGTACTGAAAGTCAGCTCGCCGCTGGGCAGTGTTTTGCTGACCGCCGATATTGAAGCTAAGGCCGAACAGGCCTTGCTGACCGATACAACTCAGAATTTATCGGCCACCCTCCTCATCGCCTCCCATCATGGCAGCCGCGGCGCCTCTACCGCCGCGTTTGTACAGACCGTACAACCGGAATGGGTGTTCATCTCTTCAGGTTATCGTAATGCCTTTGCCTTTCCGCATCCAGAAACACTGCGCCGCTATGCCGACGCCGGCGCTCGCTGGCTGAACACCGCCGAGGCCGGCGCCCTCGAAGCGCAATTCACGCGCCAAGGCATTTCCTTCTCCTGTTATCGCCAAACAGCCCGGCGTTTCTGGTACCAGGTTCCAGCCAACTGCGGGTCGCGAGAGCGGCTTAGCCGCGCTGATTGAAATGGCACCCCCTGTTGCACAGCCGCTCAACACGATGCCACTTAGCAGATAACCGTTCACAGCCACATACCCCATTTTGTAGATTATTCAACTTGCCTGTATGCCTTAGACATCAAAACCTTAAGCATCGTCCCATGCTAGACTTAAGTCTCGTGTTACTGTCCTGCCCTAGGTCATGAAAGAAAAGTACATCAACTTATTCACCGA
>JAVVEW010000008.1:0-63093 GCA_032251045.1 Methylococcales bacterium | reverse complement strand
CGAACAAGCGGCCCAGCAGAAGGCTGAAGCCGAGGCTAAACGCAAAGCCGAACAGGCCGCCCAGCAGAAGGCTGAAGCCGAGGCCAAACGCAAGGCCGAACAAGCGGCCCAGCAGAAGGCTGAAGCCGAGGCTAAACGGTTAGCTGAACTGGCTGCAGAACAACAACGTCAGCTAGAAGCCAGGCAACAAGCACAACGCGAGGCCGAAGCCAAACGTCAAGCTGAGCTGCAAGCGGCTGAGGCGGCCCGTCAAGCCGCCGCAGAACAAGCGCAGCGATTAGCGGAACAACAAGCCGCACAGGCTCGTATGCGCGAGCGTGAACAACTGATTATGCGCATTAACGATAAAGTTAAAGGCGCCTGGATACGTCCGATTACCAGCCGTAAAGGATTGGTGTGTAAAATTCGCGTGCGTCTGTTGCCTGATGGCACGGTTATTTCAGTGCGCACCGTAGACAGCAGTGGCGATGTATTGTTTGACCGGTCAGCCGAAAACGCTGTTAAGAAGGCATCACCACTGCCTTTTCCAAGTACGCCTGAGCTTGTCCAGGAATTTAGAGAATTCAACTTCAATTTCAAACCTGAATGATGCGACGTTTCTTATCGAGGTCTCTTATGTGGAAACCCACCCTGCTGTTGCTGTTCTTGGCGCTGTCTTGCCCAAGCCGAGCCGAATTGACCATTCAAATTACCGGTCAACGCGCTCAAGCCACCCCCATCGCTATTGTTCCATTCAAGAACGCGGAAGGATTGAAACTCGACCCGGCGACCGTTGTGCGCGCCGACTTAGCCAACAGTGGTTATTTCAATTCTCTGTCAGTCAGTCATATGCTGACCCAGCCACACCAGGCCGAAGATATCGACTTCCGCCATTGGCGTGTACTCAATCAGGACTATTTGGTCATCGGTCAAATCACGCCTGACAGCACCGGTCACGAAGTCCGTTTTCAGCTCTTCAATGTCCATGATGGGGTAAAGCTGGCGGGCTATCGCTTGCATGCGCCAAACCATCAACTTCGCCAGGCAGGTCATCAAATCAGCGATTTGATTTTTGAGCACCTCACCGGCCAACAAGGTTTTTTTCAAAGCCGTATCGCTTATCTGAGTCTTGAAACCAACGCCAAAGGCGGTAAACGCTATCTGATTAACATTGCCGATGTCGACGGTGGTAACGCACGCAGTGTCGTCGCCTCGCCACAACCACTGATGTCGCCGGCCTGGTCACCTAAAGGCAATAAGCTGGCTTATGTATCATTCGAACGCGGCAAGGCATCGATTTATGTCCAGGAACTGACTACCGGCAAGCGGGAGCGCGTGAGTGACGCTCCAGGCCTCAATGGTGCACCGGCCTGGTCACCAGATGGTCAAAAACTGGCCATGACGCTTTCAAAAGATGGCAACCCGGAAGTTTATGTGCTGAATCTGGCCAATCGTCAGTTACAAAGACTCACTGAAAACCTGGCCATCGATACCGAGCCGGCCTGGTCACCGGATGGTCAGTATCTGGTATTCACCTCCAATCGTGGCGGCAGCCCGCAGCTTTACAAGGTTGCCGCACGCGGTGGCCGGGCTCAGCGCCTGACGTTTGAGGGTGATTACAATGCCGGAGCTAGTTTCTCACCCGATGGCCGTTATCTGGCGATGGTACATGGTAACCGGGGGGATTATCGCATTGCCGCACTGGATTTAGGCAACCAAACCTTAACCGTACTGAGTGCGGGCAATCAGGATGAGTCACCTAGTTTTGCGCCAAACAGTCATGCCATACTGTATGCCACGCAAAAACAGGGTAACAGGCATTTAGCCATGGTCACGGTTGATGGACGCAGCCACCCGAAACAACTGAACGCTGTCAAAGGCTGGGTTCGGGAGCCGGCATGGTCGCCTTGAATACAAAACCCCGGCATGATGTGTCGGCGCAACTGACAGCTTAGGCTTCCAACAATGCTCAACATAAGCGCGACGCCCCATGCCGGGTGTCTTTAGCACTTTGATGAGCATTGTTGCAAGACTGCCAAGTACATACTTTTAACTTAAATTATTAGCAAATTTTTGCTGGAGACTTAAACAATGGCTGTTAAACCGTTATTTTCTTTACTGTCCGCACTGGTTTTGCTGACAGCCTGTAGCGCTGACAACCCCACTACTGCTTTACCCGTCGATGAGGAGGCGGCGCTGTCAGTCACCCCGTTCGGCGCCTCGGTCGATACCAGCGACAACACCGCCATCACAAGCACGGCCGATGGCCTGCCCGGATTAAGCGATGAGGAATTGATGACCGAGGTCATGCCTGGCCAACATGACGGTTTTTCCTATGACAATGCTAAATATCCCAATGCTTTTGTCGGCCCGGAGTTCGCCACTGAAAACAATCCGCTGGCTAAAAGTGTGATTTATTTCCAGTATGATAGCAGCCAGGTACAACAAGATTTCTTGCCGGTGATCAACGCCCATGCCAAGCATCTGGTCAAACATCCATTTGTGCGTATTACGCTGGCAGGCCATGCTGACGAACGTGGCTCACCGGAATATAACATTGCCTTAGGTGAATATCGCGCCAAAGCCGTGGCACGTTTGATGAAAATTCAGGGCGTGACTGATGATCAGCTGCAAATCGTCAGTTATGGCGAGGAAAAACCGGCCCGCTTAGGCCATGATGAAGCCAGTTGGCAGCTCAATCGCCGGGTTGAGATTCTCTACCAAGGCAAATAAGGCAGCGCTCGTTCCGCTCAAGTATGACAGTTGCCCATGGCGGCGACCGGGGTGGTAGACAGGACACCAATGACTAATACCCCGGCGCCAAAACTTTGATCCGCACAAGGTACTTATTATTTTAAGATCATGAAACTACGTCTTTGTTTGCTTATTAGCGCCAGCCTCCAAGCGTGCGCCCAACAGGGTCAGCCCCTCCCCTCCGTTATCGAACCTAATGCTTATGAATTAGGCCGGGTTACGCCTGCCTCGCAAGAGGCCATGCTTGATGTCATCAATCAGTTAGAACAGCTGCAACAAGAGGTCAGAACCTTACGAGGCAGCTTTGAAGAACAAAACTTCCGTATCCGCAAACTGGAGCAACGGCAAACACAGCTTTATCAGGACCTTGATCATCGTCTGGATGCTCAACAGCCGGCATCCGGTGCTGTTGACACGCCGCTTCCTGAAGTTATGCCCACCCCTGATGACACGCCGCCCCCCTCGACCACAACACCACCTGCCGTGATCGCCGACCAAGGCCAGGCCAAAGACACTTATCGACACGCGTATGAAACCCTGAAACAGGGTTTATATAGCGAAGCTATTGTTGAGTTTGAAGCCTTTCTGAACAACTACCCAACTAATGATTACAGCGACAATGCGCAATACTGGATTGGTGAGGCCTATTTAGTCTTGAATGATCATGCCAGCGCCCAGGCAGCTTTTGTTGCTGTCGCCAAACGTTATCCTGACAGTGATAAAGTTCGGGATGCCCTGTTAAAACTGGGCTACATCGCTCTTGACCAGGGTGATCGCAACAAGGCCAAGGTTTTGTTCGAACAAATCGTCCAGCATTATCCCAATACCACCGCCGCCCATTTGGCTGAAAAGAAGCTGCTCAAACTGTAAAGCAAGATCATGGGGTTTGGCGATGCCAGGACGGTCACAGTGAATCCTTGCCGCGTACCGTGACAGGACTTATGAAGGTATTATCAGAACTCGATAACTGGGTTGCCTGCGGTTGGTTGAATCGCTTGAATCGTGCTTTTGCCGCGTTTTTGCATGAACAAGACCCAAACGCCCCGGAGGCCTTGCTATGGGCCGGAGCGCTACTCAGCCATCAATTGGATCGGGGAGAAATTGTCCTGGATTTACTGGCGCTGCTCAGCCACCCAGCGCACACGCTGGCCATACCCGATACCGAGGCACCAAGCTGGGAACAACAAAGTGCGCACCAGGCCTGGGCACGCATTCGACCGTTATTTACACACTGGCGTCATCTCTTTCCAAAGTCGCCGTTAGTCAGTGACGGCCCGGGCAATACCCCTTTGGTGCTGGTTGACCACAAACTGTATCTGCGCCGTTATTGGCAGTATCGCGAGACCGTCCATAACCACCTGAATCAGCGCCTTAAACCTTTCAGCAAGCCATCCACTGCCACACTCAAGCAACAGCTGGCCAGCTTGTTTTCCGAACCCGCACTCGAATCACCTGACTGGCAGAAGATTGCCTGCGCCTTGGCATTACGGGCGCCGCTGACCCTACTCACCGGCGGCCCGGGCACCGGCAAGACCACAACCTTAACCAAGTTGTTGGCAGTGATGCTGCAAAACTGGCAACACAACAGGCCGCCGGTTATCTTACTGGCCGCACCGACCGGCAAAGCGGCGGCCAGGGTCAGTGCATCAATTGCCAGCGCTATTGACCGCCTGCCGATTGCAGACAGCATCAAACAATCCATTCCAAAACAAGCAGTTACGCTGCATCGCCTACTTGGGCGCTTTCATAATAGCCGCCGTTTTCTACACCATCGCGATCATCCCTTGCTGGCTGACCTGGTGGTCGTAGATGAGGCGTCGATGATTGATCTGGAAATGATGGCCGCACTGCTCGATGCACTGCCGCTGACATCTCCGCTGATTTTGCTGGGTGATAAAGATCAATTGGCCTCGGTAGAGGCTGGCGCGGTGCTAGGCGAGCTGTGTCAAGGCGCTGAACATGCAGCCTATTGGCCGGACACCCGGCGCTGGATCGCCGATTTTAGCGAGGAAACCTTGCCCGAGTGCAACCCATCCGGCAGTGCGCTTAATCAGCAGACGGTGATGCTGCGTTACAGCCATCGTTTTACCGCGCACAGCGGCATTGGCCAATTAGCCAAAGCGGTTAATCAGGGCGACCGCACGGCGGCACTGGCTATTTTGCAGCATACCGACCGCTATCCTGACCTGCTGCATAATTTGGCACAACCTACCCCAATGCGCGTCAATCGTATGTTAAAAACACAGCTCAACCAACAGCTGGCGCATTATCTGAGCGTATTGAATGATTGTCCTGAATCGCCGCAGGCTCGTGATGCCTGGGCCAGTGAAGTGTTGACAGCCTTTGATCATATACAGGTGCTTTGTCCACAACGTCAGGGTCTTTTCGGGGTCAATGCACTGAACGAGCGTATTGCACAATGGCTATTTCCCGATGCCGGCCTCTGGTATGTGGGCAGGCCTGTGATGGTGACCCGCAATGATTATGCGCTGGGCTTGATGAACGGTGATATTGGCGTGACCTTGCGCACTGACGAAGGCCGGTTGCGGGTTGCCTTTTTTGATTCGAACAACAGTGACCGGCAACGCGCTATTCATTGGCTGTCGCCGATGCGCTTGACCGATGTTGAAACAGCGTTTGCCATTACCGTGCACAAGTCGCAAGGTTCTGAATTTAATCATGTGCTACTGGTGTTGCCGGAACGCAGCTCTCCGGTGATCAACCGAGCCTTGTTATACACGGCTATTACGCGGGCGAAACAACATTTCACCCTATTGGAAAGTGGTGCTGAGCATATTTTTGCCAACGCCATACAGCTACGCTGACTTGCGCAACAAGGCCAGGTGCGGTTGGCAGTGGTTAAAGGGCTTCCGCTTTAACTACAACAACACAATATCGTATTGCTCCTGATTGTATTGCTCTTCGGTGCGGAAGCGGATTTTGACATTCAGAAAAATTTCCAGCTCGGCCAGCATGTCAGCCTCTTCATCCAGCAGCATATCCACCACTTCATTGGACGCCAGCACCATCAATTCCCGAACCTGATATTGCCGGACTTCGCGGATAATCTCCCGGAAAATTTCCAGACACACCGATTCCGGGGTTTTCAGCACGCCGCGCCCGCCACAGGCCCGGCACGGTTCGCACAGAATATGCTCCAGGCTTTCCCGGGTGCGCTTGCGGGTCATTTCCACCAGCCCCAGATTGGAGACTTCGCTGATCTTGGTTTTCGCGTGGTCTTTTTCCAGATGCCGCTCGAATGCTTTCAGCACCTGCTCGCGATGCTCCTTGCTCTGCATATCGATGAAATCGATGATGATGATGCCGCCCAGATTGCGCAGCCTGAGCTGGCGGGCGATCACTTGCGCGGCTTCCAGATTGGTTTTGAAAATGGTTTCTTCAAGGTTGCGTCCGCCGACGAAACTGCCGGTGTTGACATCGATGGTGGTCATCGCTTCGGTTTGGTCGAACACCAGATGACCGCCGGATTTCAGCTTGACCTTGCGATCCAGTGCTTTTTGGATTTCATCCTCGATGTTGTAAATGTCGAACACCGGGTACACGCCTTGATAAAGCTCGACCAGATCGGCCAGATCAGGTACGAACACTTTGGAAAATTCAACCAGTTTCTGATAGGTTTCCTGGCTATCAACCCGAATCCGCTCGATCGGACCTTTGTAAAGATCGCGCAAGGTGCGGATGCTGAGCGGTAAATCCTTGTGAATAAACTGCTTAGGTTTAGCGCCGGCAATGGTTTCAGAGATTTTCTGCCACAGCTTCAACAAAAACGTCATGTCGGAAAACAAAATCGCTTCCTCGACGCATTCGGCGGCGGTGCGGGCGATAAAACCGCCGGTTTGATGCTTGTCCCGGAAATGCTCCATGCACACCCGAAGCCGGGCGCGCTCGGTTTCATTTTCGATACGCTGCGACACGCCAATATTGTTGGCGAACGGCATGTACACCATGTAACGCGACGGAATGGAAAGCTCGGTGGTCAGCCGTGCGCCCTTGCTGCCGATGGGATCTTTAGTGACTTGCACTACCACATTCTGGCTTTCCCGCAGGTAACTTTCGATTTCCGCGGAACCTGTGGTTTCCAACTCCTGGCTGGATAGATCGGATAAATGCAAGAACGCCGCCCGCTCCAGACCAATATCGACAAACGCTGCCTGCATACCAGGCAATACCCGACACACTTCACCTTTGTAAATATTGCCCACCAAACCGCGTTGATGGGCGCGCTCGATAAACAGCTCCTGCAACACGCCGTTTTCCACTACCGCAACCCGGGTTTCCGGCGGCGTGACATTGATCAGTATTTCTTCGCTCATGGCAGTAATTTCATTCCTTGTTTAGCCAATAGTTCGGCGGTTTCAAATAGCGGCAGCCCCATCACGCCTGAGTAACTGCCTTCGATGCGCTCGATAAACATCGCTGCCCGGCCCTGAATCGCATAAGCACCGGCTTTGTCCATGGATTCACCAACACGCCAATAGGCGCTGATATCATGTTCGGTCAAAGGCTTGAATAGCACTTGACTGACCGAAATGGCTTGAGTTTGGCTGTCGCCTTGCAGTGCGACACCGGTCAATACCTGATGCCAGCGCCCGGATAAGCGGCGCAACATGTCAAGCCCTTGGTCACGGTTTTCTGGCTTGCCCAGAATCATGTCATCAACCACCACGGCAGTATCGGCGGCAAGCACCCACGCAGGTTCATTCAGGCCTTGCCATACTGCTTGCGCCTTGGCCAGCGCGATGCGCCTTACATAATCGGTGGGCGCCTCGCAAGATTGTGGTGTTTCATCGATAGCCGGCCTACATTGATTGAATTCAACGCCCAACTGGCGCAACAAGTCCGCCCGCCGGGGTGATTCGGAGGCCAGAATCAGAGGATGATTCATGCCCGGTGATAAGGATGGTGATTGAGCAATGACCAGGCCCGGTACAGCTGTTCGGCGATAATCACCCGCACCAAGGGATGCGGAAAGGTCAACGGCGACAGGCTCCAGCGCTGCTTGGCTTGTTGTTTCAAGTCTTCGCTCAAGCCGTCCGGGCCGCCAACCAACAGCGCAATATCCTGACCCAGGCTCTGCCAGTGCTCCAGTTGCGCGGCCAATTGTTCCGTGCTCCAGGGTTTACCGGTTACATCCAAGGCCAGGCAATGCTGTTTTTTGGTCAATACCGCTTTAATGGCTTCTTCTTCCTGCGCTATCACCTTGCTGACCGAATAATTTTTACCACGCGGCGGCAACGGCAATTCCTGCAAAACCAACCGGCAACTGGCCGGTAAGCGTTTGGCGTATTCGTTAAAGCCCACATCCACCCAGTTGGGCATTTTGGTGCCGATGGTAATCAGTTGAATGCGCACGACTAATGATCGAGATGCGCGGCCAACCAGCGCTCGGCCACCTCCAGCGCCAGCTTTTTACGCCGGGCGTAGTCTTCCAGCTGTTCGCGGTCGATTTTGCCGACATTAAAATAACTGGCCTTGGGATGGGCGAAATACCAGCCGCTAACCGCCGAGGCCGGGTGCATGGCGTAGGATTCGGTTAACTGAATGCCAGTCAGCTCGGGCACGTTCAACAGCTCAAACAAGGTTTCTTTTTCGGTATGATCAGGGCAGGCCGGATACCCCGGCGCCGGACGGATACCTTGATAACGCTCCTCGATCAGCTCCTGGTTGGATAACGTTTCGTCGCTGACATAGCCCCAGTATTCCTTACGCACACGCTGATGCAAACATTCGGCGAACGCTTCCGCCAGCCGGTCGGCCAAAGCTTTCAGCATAATGGCATTGTAATCATCATGATCACGCTCGAATTCGGCCAGTTTGCGTTCGATACCCAGTCCCGTGGTGACGGCGAAACCGCCTAGATAATCCTTGATCCCGGAGTCTTTAGGCGCGACAAAGTCGGACAGGCAAAAATTAGCCAACCCCGGTGCTTTGACCGCTTGCTGACGCAGATGATGCAAAACCGTCAACACTTCTCGCCGATGATCGTCGTGATACAGGATAATATCGTCACCGTCGCTGTTGGCCGGAAAAAAGCCGATCACCGCCCGCGCGGTCAGCCAGTTTTCCGCGATCAATTGCTTGAGCATAGCCTTGGCATCGGCGAACAGGTTTTGCGCCTGTTCGCCGACCACGGGATCCTTGAGAATCGCCGGGTATTTACCGGCCAGCTCCCAGGTCTGAAAAAACGGCGTCCAGTCAATAAATTCAGCCAGCGTCGCCAGCGGGAAATGGTCAAACGTTTTCAGCCCCAGAAAACCGGGCTTGACCGGGGTATGATTCTGATAGTCAAAGCGATTGTCCCGCGCCTTGGTCAACGGGTGACGCTTACTTTTGGCCTTGCGGCCCTGGTGACGCTCACGCACCTGTTGATATTCACGCCTGATTCCCTCGATATACGCCTCGCCGCGTTGACCTTGACTGAGCAACTGCCCGACCACGCCGACACTGCGTGAAGCATCGGTGACATACACGGTCGCGTTTTGGTAATTCGGCTCGATCTTGACTGCGGTATGCGCTCGTGACGTGGTGGCGCCGCCGATCAACAGGGGCTGGGTAAAGCCTTGCCGCTGCATTTCCTTGGCGACATGCACCATTTCATCCAACGACGGCGTAATCAGGCCGCTGAGACCGATGATATCGACATGCTGTTCCCGGGCGGTGCGCAAAATGGTCTCGCACGGCACCATCACGCCCAAATCGATGACTTTGTAGCCATTGCATTGCAGCACCACGGCGACAATGTTTTTGCCGATGTCGTGCACATCGCCTTTCACCGTGGCCATCAACACCACGCCTTGCGCCTGCTGGGCATCGGTGCTTTCCTGATCCATGTAGGGCAATAAATACGCCACCGCCTTTTTCATCACCCGGGCGGATTTGACCACTTGCGGCAAGAACATTTTACCTTCGCCGAATAAATCACCGACCACGTTCATGCCGGCCATCAACGGCCCTTCGATGACATCCAACGGTTTTTGCGCCTGTTGCCTGGCCAGTTCGGTATCTTCATCGATGTAATCGGTCATACCTTTGACCAAGGCGTGTTCCAGGCGCTTGATCACCGGCCAGTCGCGCCAGGCCAGGTCTTCGGTTTTAGCGGCGGTGCTACCGTCGCCACGATAATCCTCGGCCATCGCCAGTAAGGCTTCGGTGGCATCGCTATTTTGATTGCATACCACCGCCTCGACCGCTGCGCGCAGCCTGGGGTCGATGTCTTCATAAATGGCCAATTGGCCGGCGTTGACAATGCCCATGTCCATACCGGCTTTAATAGCATGGTACAGAAACACCGCATGAATCGCCTCGCGTACCGGGTTGTTGCCACGGAACGAGAACGAGACATTGGACACGCCGCCGGAAATCAAGGCATGGGGCAAGGTTTGCTTGATGGTGCGGGTAGCGCCGATAAAATCCTGGGCGTAATTGTCGTGTTCGGCGATACCGGTGGCGATGGCGAAAATATTGGGATCGAAAATAATATCTTCGGCCGGAAAACCGACCTGTTCGGTCAACAACCGATAAGCACGGCTACAAATATCCACTTTGCGGGCTTCGGTATCGGCTTGTCCGACTTCATCGAACGCCATCACCACCACCGCCGCGCCGTAACGACGGGCCAGTTTGGCCTGTTCCAGAAATGCTGACTCACCTTCTTTCAGGGAAATGGAATTAACAATGCCTTTGCCTTGAATACATTTCAGCCCGGCTTCAAGAATCGCCCATTTCGAGGAGTCAAGCATGATCGGCACTTTGGCGATATCGGGCTCGGCGGCGATCAGATTCAAAAAGCGCACCATCGCCGCCTGGGAATCGAGCATGCCCTCATCCATGTTGATGTCGATGATTTGCGCGCCGTTTTCCACCTGATCGTGGGCGACCTCCAGCGCGGTGTCGTAATCGCCCTCGACAATCAAGCGCTTGAATCTTGCCGAGCCGGTAATATTGGTGCGCTCGCCGACATTGACGAACAAGCTGTTGTCATCGATGGTCAGCGCTTCCAGCCCGGCCAGCCGGCAGGCGGCTTTGGTCTCCGGCACGATGCGCGGCGGAAACTTAGCCACGGCTTCGGCAATGGCTTGGATATGCTCGGGCGTGGTGCCGCAACAGCCGCCGATAATATTCAGATAACCTTCAGCCGCCCAATCGGCCAGCTCTTTCGCCATGACTTCCGGGCTTTCATCATATTCACCGAATTCATTGGGCAGTCCGGCATTGGGATGAGCGCTGACCTGGGTGTCAATCATGCCGGACAGCTCTTCGATATATTGCCGAAGTTCCGTTGCGCCCAACGCACAGTTAAGACCAAAGGAAACCGGCCTGGCATGACGCAAAGAATGCCAGAACGCGGCTACGGTCTGCCCGGAAAGCGTGCGCCCGGAGGCATCGGTAATGGTGCCGGAAATCATGATCGGCAAGGTTTTGCCGAGTTGCTCGAAACAGCTTTGCGCGGCGAATACCGCCGCCTTGGCGTTCAGGGTGTCGAAAATGGTTTCGATCATGATCGCATCAATGCCGCCTTCCATCAGCCCGGTGACGGCCTCCCGGTAGGCTGCAACAAGTTGATCGAAATCGATATTGCGAAAACCGGGGTCGTTGACATCCGGCGACATGGAACAGGTGCGATTGGTCGGCCCCAAAATGCCGGCAACAAACCGGGGCTTGTCCGGTGTTGACAGACTGTCTGCGGCCTTGCGGGCAATTTTCGCCGCCTCGACATTGATTTCGTAGGCCAGATCTTCCATCTGGTAGTCGGCCATGGCAACGCGGGTGGCGTTGAAGGTATTGGTTTCGATAATATCGGCGCCGGCTTCAAGATAAGCCCTATGAATGGCCTCGATAATGTCAGGCCGGGTCAGCGCCAGAAGATCGTTATTGCCTTTCAGATCGGTTGGCCAGTCGGCAAAGCGCTGGCCGCGATAATCGCGCTCGGTCAGGCCATAGCTTTGGATCATGGTGCCCATGGCGCCATCGAGTATCAGGATGCGCTCACGAAGGTGTTCTGTGATAGGAGTGTTATTCATCAATGCAGAAAAAAGGTGACATAACAGGCTGCGGTAGCATTTATTGCCACCATGCAAATCAATGACGGCGATACGTTGATAGCTACAGCCAGGTGCTTAAATTGCGGGCATGGTCAAAAAATAATACCATGTTTTATTTTTGCTGGGGACTTATGAAAACCCGTCAATGGTATGCTGTTGTGCAAAGTGTATTGGCCGCCGCCGTGGGCGTACAAGCTCATAACAAGCACAAAGAAGATTTCAATTCCAGCCAAGTCTGGCCGTTTATCGCTGGGGGTGTCGTATTTACCCTGACATTCATCGCTGTGTTGATAGCCATCGTTGCCTGGGTTGTTTAGTTGGCAATGGCGCACAGCGCCATTGCCAACCCGTTGCTTAATCGCTAACCTTGAAACTGTTTTTGATGCCAATGAACATTTCTTTCATGCCACCAAAAATGTTAGCCGGTGTCAGGGCCTGTTTAAGCATGAACTTCGCCTTGATAACACCGACCACGACTACCCCCAGGAATGGCGGCAGCAACTCCAACACCAGCGATTTCAGAAATCGTACAAAACTGGAATCGGCCGTTTGGGTTTTGCGATCACCAATGCTGGTCAAATCACGCTCTAAACCGTCATAGCCGCCAACTTCCTTGAACGACTCAATCAACCAGACGTTAAAGTTCACCATCATAAACTGCACCGCAAGATAGGTCACCGAGCAGAGTACGACCCAAAACAGCAGTTTTTCCACCTGCTCGCGCAGCGCTGTTTGATAAACCCAAACGGCGACTAAAATCATTATGATTCCACCAATCATTGTTGCTCCTCTTGTATCTTTTTAATGTTATAAATTCGGGATGTTTCTAACATTGTGTCCAGACAGATCGGGTTGCCCGACACCGGCGCCTTACCAACCCGCTCTATTCAAACGCGCCTGTTCCATCAAACTCGCTTGCGCCTGAGCTTGAGAAAAAGTCTTCGGGTGCTTATTCTAGACCAACTTTGAAGCTTATCAGCAGATTAGCCTTTCTTCTGCAAAAAGAAGTAAAGATATTTGCACTTCAGAATCATGTCGGTCGATGATTTCTCAATCACGCTGCAGGTTTCATATTTTTCGCGGCCGGGACTTGATTGCTTGCGCAAAACACCGTCTTCCACAGAATATTTCAAATCCACGCGAAAGCTTTTCGTTCGGCCAAACGTGTCTCGGGATTTCGTTGCTAAAACGCCATCCTTCTGAAAATTCCAGACCACATCCAAAGCTTTCTTTTCACCCTCCAACTTGGCCGCTTCCGCAGTCAGAATCCATGAACCAATCAGCTCATCCGCCGAATCAAGCTTCACTTCAGCATGAACGGAAAAGCTCCAGACCAACGCCGTTAACACGACGGCTAATCGTTGCAAATTCATAAGTTACCTCCGATATATCGTTATTATCATTGAAATTAAACGCATCCTTGACGAGCGTCATTGTGACACGAACACGGTACAAAGTCTTGCTCACCGCATCTACTGACCTTAGGCATTAAAAAGCCTGGGGCAGCCTTATCAAGCCTCATGGGGCAAAAAACCTCCACGCCACCTTAAAGCCAACCCCACGACCATTGGCGCCGTGCTGTCGACATCCAGTCAAGGCTTGCCGCTTCAGCTTAACCTCGCTGGCTGAATTCGCCAACCTAAGATCCTCAACGGCCCTGGCAGAGTCACTTATCGCCAAGACAAAATCAGGAATCTTAACGAGAACAAGGGTAGATTCAGGAACGCTGTGCCAGGCACAGACAACTGACCCGCCTAACGGCCATTGTCACAAGGCGAGTACCTGAACGCTTAGGTGACTGAACATTTATAATGCCCGCCAAGCCATGACTTGACATTAACACACGCTGAAGTATTATTAGAGGCTCATTTGCTGCTGACTTTCGGCGGTATTTTTAACTTTATAACAATAGGTAGGACTCACATGGGTGCAATCTTAGATTTGACTGAAATGCTTAAAGAACCAGCTGGTATGGTTGGCGCTATTGTCGTTATTGGTGCGGCTTATTTCCTGGTGAAATGGGTATTCGCCGAGCCTAAAGACGACGATCAACAATAAGCCCCAAAAAGATCCTGTGTGGCCCGTTGCCTATCGGCACTCGGGCCATCTCCTGCTACCCCAACAACCATAACTCCCTTATAATCCTTACGTTTTAGGCTCACATTCAGGCCACGAAATGTATCGATTTTTCTACCGCCACTTTCTGGCGCTCGCCCGACAACCCGCTCCCAGTTTCCCTATAGGCCTGTTCAGAGCTTTATTCGGCCTCATTACACTTCAAGAAGTAGGGTTTTTAATTTACTTTCAACATCTGATTTTCGATCCTGTTCCTTATCTGGATGTTGAATTTCCGATGCTGCCTTTCTTCCTGACTGCGTGGGCAATCGTTGCCCTGGCCATTGTCCTGGGCTATCGCTGCCAACAGGCGCTTATCGCCAACTATCTGTTCTGGGTTGTATTTGTGCAGTTAACGCCGATGCAACGCGACTTTGATGGCGGTTTCGACCTGTACATGATCGGCGTCAATTTTCTGCTGCTGTTCATGCCTGTTGACAAGGCGTTTGCCGTAGATCGTTTGCGCCTGCGTTGGCATAGGCCGCTGCATCTCGATCCTGAACAGGAGCCTGTCAATGTCTCTCGATTGGCTTATTATTTGCCGGTATTGATTGGACTTGGTTTTCTTTATTTCGATTCCGGGTTACATAAGCTCTCTGCACCACACTGGCGCAATGGTTTGGGAGCGTGGCTACCAGCGACTCAGCCTTACTATATTTCGGCGCTGGATTTTAGCTGGTTGCTGAACCAGGCCGGGCTGCAGAAAGTACTAGGGTATAGCATCATTGTGTTTCAACTCAGCTTCCCTTTTTTCTTTCATTGGCGGTGGCTAAGGCCTTGGTATCTCCTGTTCGGACTGGGGCTGCACAGCGGCATCACGCTGATGCTGAATATTTATCCGTTCGGTCTGGGCATGCTGATTTTTTACTGCTTGCTGGTGCCTTTTTCCTGGTGGCGTTACCTTGGTCAGTCCATTACACTCGCCCAGCATCGATTGACGGTCTATTACGACCGTGACTGCGCTTTATGCAACCGTACCGTGCAGTTCATACGCCATTTTGATAGTCGTGGCGGTGTTTGCTTTCTGAATGCGCAAGACCATGCCGACCAGCAACCCCGCTTGAGTCACTTTAGCGAATCAGAATTATTGCGTGACCTTTATGCTGTGGACGCCCAAGGCCAGGTTTACGCCGGGCTGGACACCTACATTCAAATCCTGCGCACCCTCGGCTATACCCTGCCCTTGGCGTTGCTGCTGCGCATGCCTGGACTGTACACTCTGGCCAGCCTGGCTTATCGGCGCATTGCCGACCGGCGCATGCGAAAGCCCTGTGGTGTTGAATGCCCGTTATCACCCGCCAAAACATCCTCCATCACCGGTTACGACCGACTGATCACTGCCCGGCCCGATCACCTTTCCCGCTCTGTTAACAAAGTCACCCGGGTTTTTGTGCTGCTGTTGTTATTTCAGATCAACAGCACGCTGCATTATGGCCTGCTCTATCGCAGTGATGATACCAGCAGCCAGCATCCAGTGGTGCAGTCAGTGGCTCAGGCCAGCAATACGATTATCTTGTTTTCACAAATGTTCTTCGGCATCACACCACATGCTTTATACATGCATGATCATTTTCAGGGTTACGATACCTTGTTGGCTTTAGCTTATCTGGACGACCAGGGCCATGAGCAATGGCTGCCGTTTGTTGACCAAACGGGGCGTTTATTGGCGCCGCATTGGGGACGGGTGCATTCCATGTGGGCCAATGTCGCCGTAACACCTAAGATCGATCGACTACGCTTGAAAAAAGCGGTCATGAAAATCACCGCTTTCTGGACGCAACGTCTGGGCAGATCACTGGACAAAGCGGATTTTATTATTCTGGCTAAACCGAACTGCGCCCCGTCAAAATGGCGTAAAAGCTTACGCGCTGAAAATCTTAAAGGATCATGGCGTCGCATTGGCATGGCTGTCTGGCTAGACGGCGAAATGCGCTTGGAAGTTGATTTACCAGACTTTTCCAAAACAACATGCCGCTATGAGAAAAATTGACAGTTGCATCTGCCTTGCCCCCATGTTATAAAAACACCCGGTACTACTTGGCTAGTGCTGACTATAAGAAGAACTTCACTTAAATTTCGGAGGATAGTTATATGAAAAAGATTTTAGCTCTTTTAGCTGTAGCAATGATGGTTACTGGTCTGACTGGCTGCCTGGATGATCCTGATAGCTCAAGACAACGTGTTGAGTCCAACATCAGCCTGTAAGTCGAAGTAACAAAAGCCCGGCATATGCCGGGCTTTTTTGTGCCTGTTGAAAAACATCTCGTCGCAATCGAAGTCCATCGATTGTACGCAAATACCACCACCCATCACTGCCGCTTCCGGTTATGCAGCCTTTGCCCTCTTTACCGGGTTTTCCTGAATTTGACATTCTCCAACAGCTCATCGAGCGTGACCGTGGACGCCATCTACGCGTTCAAAATTTAACAAAAATCAATTACTTAGGAAATTCCCTGCCGCTTCCGGCGCTGACCTTAGGGCGTTCAGATCACGCCCCGGCCATTGCTTTTATTGGCGGTGTACATGGCCTGGAGCGCATTGGATCGCAAGTTGTCCTGGCTTTTCTGGACACACTGCTCAGCCGCCTGGAATGGGACAGTCTTTATGAGGACTTATTACAACAAGTCACCATTCATTTCATTCCTGTTCTTAACCCAGCCGGAATGCTCGCGCATACCCGCGCTAACGGTAATGGCGTCGATTTAATGCGTAACGCACCGATTGATAGCTGCGAGAAAACGGTCTGGTTGGCCGGTGGACACCGTATCTCCCCAAAATTACCCTGGTACCGTGGTATTGCCGACCAGCCTATGGAAACCGAAGCTCAAGCTTTGTGCGACTTTATCCGTAGTGAAGTACTTCCCGCGCCATTCAGTTTAGTGCTGGACTGTCATTCCGGATTTGGTCACCACAATCAAATCTGGTTTCCCTACGCGCACAGTCGTCAGCAAGCGATACCTAACCTGGGTGAGGTTTATTATCTGCGTCAATTATTTTTCCAGACCTACCCCTACCAAAGCTACCATTTTGAACCGCAATCCCAACATTACCTCACTCATGGCGACTTATGGGATTATCTGTACCTGGATGCGCTGGATCAAAACAGCATGTTTTTGCCATTGACCCTGGAAATGGGTTCCTGGCGCTGGGTCAGAAAAAACCCCCGGCAATTATTTAACCGCCTGGGGTTGTATCATCCTATTAAGACCCATCGTATTAACCGGGTACTGCGTGGCCATCTGGTGCTGATGGAGTTTCTGCTTCATGCCGCACTTTCTTACCGGAAATGGCTGGATCAAAGCTTGACTGGACGCATGCACCAGGAAGCGCTGGAACTTTGGTATGCACGCCCCTGAACCAACCTGGGTACTGGTGCGGGGATTGATGCGTGATCAGCGCCATTGGGGTGATTTTTTACCCTTGTTACGGCAGCATTGGCCAAAACAACATTTTCAAGCCATCGATATTGCCGGCAATGGCACGCTTCATCAACAGCCCAGCCCGATTCGCATTGCCGCCATGACCGAGCAATTGCGCGCCGAGCTGATCGCACCTATCCGGTTAACGGGCGTCATTGCCATTTCCATGGGCGGCATGATTGCACTGGACTGGATGACGCGCTACCCCGATGAAATCAACCATGCCGTACTGATTAACACCAGCATCAGGCCTTACGCACCGTTCTACTGGCGTTTACAACCGGCTCGCTATCCTATGTTATTGCGCTTGCTCAGCAGCTCGTATCTGGAACGTGAACGCTTGATTTTGGCTTTGACCGCCAACACTCAAGGTCACAACGCCAGCGTATTGCAACAATGGCAAACCTTTCAGACTCAAGCCCCGGTGAGTCGAATCAATGCCTTACGACAACTGTATGCCGCCGCACGTTTTCAACTGACGGCCCCTCCGCCTAAACAACCCCTGCTGTTATTAGCCAGCCGCAAAGACCGCCTGGTTGACTTCCGTTGCAGTCGCGCCTTACAACAAGCCTGGCACGTGCCTTTGGTTTTACATCCTAAAGCCGGACACGACTTGACCCTGGATGACCCACACTGGGTTATCGAGCAAATGGCCACCTGGCGACAAGCTTTATAATCCTGCCCGGGCAAGCCTCGGTACAAACGTTGCAGTAACCGCTCACAGCCATAACAGTACAGACCTGTTTTAGCAAAGACTTGGCTCTACTGGCCTCCCCCTTTGGCAAAAAGGAGATTTTACGCGTCATAGAGCTGACACATTATGTCGTTACGATATTCTGTTAGATTCATATGCACACCTCTACCGTCTATGATTGACACTGAAAAAGTATTGCACGACACCTACCCAGACCTTGAGCTTGGCAAAAAGAAACCCTTTGCTATCAAAGTCCTCAAAAAACTCCTGCACGAAGATGATTTTAATGAGGTGTTGCGGCGCAACCAGCACCTGCGCGGTTACGCATTTCTGGATGCATTGCTGAGTTATTTTAATTTTGGCTACCAGGTCAGCGGAAAATCCTACAACAACATTCCTGCCCAGGGACGCCTGATTATTATCGCCAACCACCCTATTGGCACGCTGGATGGACTGGCCCTGGTCAAATTGATTCGTTCGGTTCGACCCGATGTTCGGATCGTGGCCAATCGGGTATTGATGCACATGGAACCTTTGCAATCCATTTTTTTACCCGTCGATGTTTTGACCGAAAGTGGCGCCCGGAAAAAAATCTACCAAACCATGCTAGATGCCCTGAATCAAGAACAGGCACTGATTATTTTCCCGGCCGGCGAGGTCTCAAGAATCACGCCGTGCGGTGTGCGTGATGGTGAATGGAAAACAGGCTTCCTGAAACTGGCTAAAAAAACCAAGGCCACGATTTTGCCAATCCACATCAAGGCGACAAATTCGGCTTTGTTCTATAGCGCTTCTGCGTTGTACAAACCGATGGGTACCCTGCTTTTGGTGCGGGAGATGTTCAACAAGCAACATCATGAAATCCGTATCAAAATCGGCGCGCCCATCCCCTATTCCGCTTATGCCGACAGCAAGCTGAATAATAAAAAACTGGGGCAAAAATTTCGACAGCACATACTCAGGCTGAGCAAAAAAAACAAGCCCCTGGTGTTCAACACAGAAACCACGGTAACGCACCCTGTTAACGTCAAGTCGCTTAAAAAAAAGCTGTATCAGTCAAAGCTTTTGGGCGAGACTAAAGACGGCAAGAAGATTTTTCTACATTACTTTCAGGATGATTGCCCGGTCATGCAGGAAATTGCCCGATTGCGTGAACTGACCTTTCGCACTGTCGAAGAAGGTACCGGTAAAGCCATGGATTTGGATGAATACGATGCTTACTACGCGCACCTGGTGCTCTGGGATGATCACGATCTGGAAATTGTCGGTGCTTACCGGATCGGTGAAGGCGATAGAATCATGGCCAGCCAGGGTGTTCAAGGTTTTTATACGCACACACTGTTCGACTTAAGCGAGCAATTTAGAACGCTATTACCCTGCAGCATTGAACTAGGCCGCAGTTTCGTACAGCCACGCTACTGGGGTCAGCGTAGCCTGGATTATTTATGGTATGGCATTGGCGCTTACCTGCGCGAACGTCCTAACATTAAATATCTGTTTGGCCCGGTCAGCATCAGCAACGCCTACCCGCAACTGGCCAAGGAAGTCATTATTGGTTTTTACCAACAACAATTTGGCTCTGAACTCTCATTGGCCAAAGCCAAACGACCTTTTACCTTATCTGAACAAACCCTGGAATTTGCCAAAACCGAATTTATCGGCGACTACAAAACCAGTTTCAAAATTCTCAATTCCGAACTGAAAAAACTGGGCGTCAAGGTTCCCACTTTGTACAAACAATACGTTGAACTTTGCACTGACAAAGGTTGTCATTTCATTGATTTCAACATTGACCCCGATTTTAACAACTGCATTGACAGCCTGATCATGGTTGAACTTGACAAAATCACGGAAAAAAAACGCCAACGCTATATCGAACGCCCACTCGCCGCCTGATGACGGCAGCTTCCAAATCGCTCGATATTTTGGAGCAAAGCGTCCAAGCCATAACGATGCCGCCTTGATCGAAAAAAATCCCCCTCAACCCTCCTTTGAAAAAAAGGGGGAAGTCATTAGAACAGGCCATTGCCAATCCCATGCGGGGTACTAAAGCGATAGCAACATCCCCTAGAGTCATCAGACCTATGGACTGTTACAACAAGACATGCTGACTGTGAAGACAGTCACTGAAAAAAAACCGACGCTGTGATATAAAGTAAGTAAGAGTCTGTATTTATAGCCGGAGACCGACATGAACATCAATCCTACCCAAAGCGCTTTGAGCATGATCGGCAACGCTCAATTCAAGGCAGATCAAGCCGCTCAGCAAATAGCCACATTGCCGGTTCAGGCCGATGAAGTTGGCAGCCCTAATTTCAATTCTCAAGACCTGATGAAACCCATTATCAGTCTTAAAGAAGCGGAATTAGAAACCTCAGCCGCCGTTAAAGTCATTCAGGCCGACAGCAACATGCTTGGCAGCTTGCTCGATATTCGCGTTTAAGTGCTGACGGTCACGCTAAAACCTAGAGCCTGCAGCGCTTTCTGCCAGTGCTGCAACGTCTCAATCGGCGCATAACGCAATTCAGGCGCCTCAGGCTGTGTTGAGGCACGCGAAGGCGCATAAAGCATAATATCGCCAATATCCGTTCTCGATCTGACCTGCTCCATCAGGCTTACAAAACTCGCCAACTCATCCGACATACGCTCCTGATATTCAAATAAACAGGTTTGAATTTTGGTACGGCAGCGCTGCGCACAATGCTCTAGCCGCTTCAATAACAGCGCATTATCCAGCATCATGGAATTCACCCGCATTCGACCTTCCGCGCTGCCCCGGTCTACTTTGAACCAAACCTCCCCATCCAAAGCAGCCAGGCGCTGCAGGGCCTCATCCACCCAGACCTGCCGAACCTGACTGCCATTGCTGATGATGACAGGTTTAATGTCAGTCAGCTTAAAATCCGCCAGGATATCGCCAATCACGGCCAGCACCTGTGGCAATTCTCTCGCGCTGGTAGGTTCGCCATTACCCGACAGCGCAATATCTTTGAGCTGACGATACTCGGGTGCAATAGAGAACTGCTGATAAAACGCACCACTGACTAAATCATCCAACAATCCGCGCAGCTCACGGGCTAAGTGTTCAACATCCACAGGTTCCGGGCCACCGCGCTTCAGCTCAGGCACCTGGCAATAAACACAGCGCCAGTTACACGCATTGTTGGTGTTCAGGTTAATACCCACGGAAATACCACCAGCACGGCGCGACACCACCGGATACACATAAACCAGACCGGCACTGGCCCTGTCATGATGCGTGGTTGACAACACCTGGCTCACGACCAGCACCTCATCGGACTATTAGTGTGCATCGACATGATCCCCGGCACTGTCAGCCAGCAGCCTATGGTAATCAGCCATGGCACGACTTTCTTCAGCGGCTTTTTTGAAGTCCAGAATCATCGCCCGGGAACGGGATTTTAATTCCTGAATACGTTTCCCGTACACATGAGGTCTTTTTTGGTACTGCACCAGCATTCTATGCTGCTCTTCCGCATCTTGCTCCATGGTTTGCGCTAATTGCTCATAATGCTCGGCCAATAGAAGGTGCGCTTCCCGGGTACTGGCGTTTTGCACATCCGTTGCCCAATCATGCACTGCAGGGCCTTGAGTTGACGCGCACCCCACCAGGCTGAGCAATACCAACAGTCCAATTAACTTCTGCATAACATGCCTCCTTAAACATAAAACATCGATTGAATCCCAGCGGATGCTGATTGAAAGCTTGGCAAAGCGCTCAGTCAGCCATGCCTGCGCAGACGGTCGAGACATCATCAACGCAATCAATTTCTGCTACTATCACCTGCAACCTGAAGCAATAACCGCCCTGATGTTTACCAACAGAGCCTAACGCCTTTCTGTGTGAAAAAATCATGACCACTCGCTCCTTGACCATGACCCTGATAGGCATGCAATGCCGTGACTGCGGCAAGCATATCGAGCACGCCATGCAGGCTCTGCCAGGTGTCGACCAGGTACAGGTTGACTACGCACAAGAAAGCATATCACTTCGTTACGATTCTGCGCGGCTAAATACGCAAACGATTATTCAGGCGCTGCAACAAGCAGGCTACGATGGCCAGCCCATAGCGACTACCCAAGCCACACCGCGCCTTAAGCGTGTGTTTTTTTCCTTACTGGCTATCTTGGCAGTTATTGCCTTGTTTAACCTTAAACGCTGGTTACCTGGCGACTTTAGCAGTACAGCGCTGAACCCTGGCATGCACTACGGCCTGTTGTTTTTGGTTGGTTTTTTAACCAGTTTTCACTGCATCGGCATGTGCGGCAGTTTTGTGGTGAGTTACACGCTGGCAGATGCGCGTCTTGGCCGCTCTCCTTGGCGCAATCATATCGGTTACGCGCTGGGCAAAATGCTCTCTTATTCGGGCTTGGGCGCCGCCTTCGGTGCCTTGGGCGCGTTTATAACTTTTACGGCATCGTTACAAGCTGCGGTTTCCTTGCTCGCCGGTAGTTTTCTGATTTTGTACGGCCTGAGTTTTTTCCCTATTTTCAACCGTTTGCGGCGTTTACACCTCAAATTACCGCAAACCCTGTCTAAGCGCCTGACACGCGTGCGCCACCATAATCGGCATGCGTTCACCATTGGCCTGCTCAATGGCCTGATGATTGCCTGCGGCCCTTTGCAGGCTTTTTACATCATGGCCGCCGAAACCGGAGATCCATGGCAAGGCGCAAAACTGCTGGCTGCGTTTGCAGCCGGCACGTTACCGGTGATGCTCATTTTTGGCAGCCTGACAACCTTGATTGGCGCACAAGCGCTGCGTCATTTCAGTAAAATCTCAGGGCTGATCATTGTCATACTGGGGGTGATCATGATCAATCGCGGCCTGGTCATCGCAGGCAGTCAGATTAACTTCAGCGAGCTAAGCTATCAGTTGCAACACCGCCTTACTGCCAGTTTCTCCACGGCAGTTCAACGCGCCAATGGACAGCAACGTGACTACCAGGTGGTCTACATGGAGGTGTTCGCCAATCGTTATCAACCTGCGCAGTTCTACATTCAAGCTGATATACCCGTGAAGTGGATTCTCGATGTGCATGCCTTAAGTACTTGCAACCAGGAGTTACGCATGCCTTGGCTCAATCAACAATGGCACTTGCACGAAGGCTTACAGAAAATTGAATTTACACCCACGGATACCCAGAAGATACTGAAATTCAGCTGCTCGATGGGCATGATGCAAGGTCGTTTTATTGTCCAGTAAACTGACGTTTAAAGTTTCGATACGAAATTAAATTGACGCCCCTCCCGACCTCGGCTATAGTTTCGAATCGCTACTAAAGCCGAATTCAAGGCATCGATGTCCGGTGCGCCCTAGTTTGGCTAGTCTAGCGTTTTATAACGATAACGAAACTCCATAGAACACAAGAGGAGAGGAAACATGACTGAGCAAAAAAAAGACTTGTTCTGGGTATACGTAGGAGGCGTTGCCGTCGCCCTCATCACGGTACTGTTGTTGGTCAAAATGAATGAAAATGAAAAATTTGAACCCATCAAAGAGCAAATCGATAGCGATCTTGCGCAAATGAACATCCGTATTCTGAACTAACTGCCAGGAGCCTGACATGATAAAAAAAATTACCCTATCGCTAGGCTTCACGATTTTAGTTAGCGTCTCAATGAACGCGTTGGCCACCGAATATATCTATCGCAGTTTGATGGCCAATACCTTACCTTCACCCAAATGCGAAGCCAAAGCCGATGCGGAAAAGTCCGCCAGCAAAGATTACACCATGCGCCGGTACAGCAAAAAGTTCTGTCAGACCCAAGGCTATGGCTGGCATCTGGAAGCCATAAAAGACACAGGCCAAGTATCTTGTGACAGCTGCACCCAAGAATCCGGCGAGGCCGGCTACCAATGCCATGTCGAAGATGTGGTTGTGGAATGCAAGCGCATCAAGCCTGGCTCTGTGGGCATGCTCCCAGGTAAAGGCTGAAGAAACATCGATTTTTATCGAGCATCAAAGGCTGCGGGGTGTCTGACTGGCAGGTCAGCCCCCCCGGCCACTCGGTATTGGATTGGATCGTATCGTGCCGTAAGCGCTATCGGAAATTATCGCCGCCATAGTCTGGTGGTGTATTTACTGCTACCATGTCTTGTCCCCTCCTACACACGTTGCCTAAAAAGCCTTCTGAGAACGTGTCTTCATCATGGAACTTGTCCTATGCGTATACCATCCTGGCCTATGGGCCTGGCGATTCTGACCCTCACAGGCTGTGTAACCGACCCTTACACAGGCCAGTCTTCCATCAGTAACACCGGCAAGGGAACCGCCATTGGCGCTGCGGTTGGTGCTGGAGCCGGCACCTTATTTGGAGGCAATGACTGGAAAAACGCCGGCTTCGGCGCACTGGCAGGTGGCGCGGTTGGCGCTGCCGTCGGTTACTACATGGATCGTCAGGAACAGCAAATGCGCGAATCCTTACAAGGCACTGGCATCCAGGTGCAGCGTACTGCCGAGAACACCCTGAATCTAACCTTACCCAGCAGCGTGACCTTCGGCTTCGACAGTGCCCAGTTAACATCCGCCGCCCAACAGTCACTGAACACTGTAGCCCAGGTACTGACCCAGTACCCACAATCGCACATGGTGGTAACCGGACACACTGACGACTTAGGGTCCGAACAATACAATCTCAAATTATCCCAGCGGCGTGCTGCCAGCGTGGCCGGATACCTCATTCAAACCGGTGTTGCCGCCGTGCGCATACAGCAGCAAGGCTTAGGTAAAAGCGCCCCTAAAGTCGCTAATGTTGATGAAGCCAGCCGGGCGCAGAATCGCCGTGTCGAATTAACAGTCATTGCCGACCAAAACGCCGGCGCCAATCAACCCCGGCCATCAGGCCAAGATACGCCCAATCCGTATCCCGGCAATAGTCGCCCTCGCTACCCATAAAACAGACACCAATCGCCGTTAAACTGTCACATTCAGCCTTTATACTTTAAGACGGTCAATAGACGCAAACAAGACACAACCCCCTGGCGACTTGCCAGGTTGAGAGTAAACATGCGCCTTATCACCACCGTCAACAATCTGCCGAGCATGGTCTGTAAACAGCCTGGCATATCGTGACTTGCTGCTCGAAGGATGCGTTAACCATGGATACCGACCCTTTCTCTCAGGCTAACCAAACCAAGATAGCGCTTGCTCCTCAAGACATTAGCGCGCTGTCTCATTCCCTGACCGTTCGAGATCTGCTTGAACACAGTGAACCTGTCTCTGAAAATGATCGCTGCCTGAAAGTGCTGGAGCGGTTTCTATCCAACACCCATCTAACCGCGTTAGCCATTGTCAACCATGCCAACCAGCCCGTAGGTCTCATGGAACGAGGCCGTATGACGGAAATCTTCCTCAAACCGTATGCCCGAGATCTCTACCATCGCACGCCGATTCGCACCTTGATGAACGAGCAGTCCGTTGTAGTGGACATCAACGCCAGCCTGGATGAATTGGCGCGTATTATTCTCAGCGTGGACGCAGGGCAAATGGCTCCCGGATTCATCGTAACCGAACACGGAAGCTACGCCGGCCTGGCGTCAAGCGAGCTGTTTTTACGCAAGATCACCCAGCGCAAACAGGAAGAGTTATTTTATCTGGCGCATTACGACCAACTCACCGGCGTTGCCAATCGCTTATTGTTTCACGACCGCCTCAAGCAGGCGTTGGCCGCAGCCAAACGACAAACTGAAATTATCGCGCTTGGCTTTATCGATCTGGACAGATTCAAGCAAATCAACGACACATTAGGCCATGCCGCCGGTGATGAGCTTCTGGTAACCATTGCCAAACGCCTGGACAATGAAATTCGCGCCAGCGACACTGTGGCGCGCTTGGGTGGCGATGAATTTGTCATCCTGTTACGCCATCTGGACTCGGCAGCCAGCGCGACCCGACTGGTCGACAATATTCTCAATAAACTTCGCCGCCCCATCGAAATAAAAGACACCACCTTAACGCCTGAAGCCAGCATTGGCGTTGCCGTATTTCCTGATCATGCACTCAATGCGGAGGAATTGGTACAAAACGCCGATGCCGCCATGTATGAAGTCAAACAACAAGGCCGCAATGGCTATTTGATGTTTTGTGAACAACATCGCGCAGGGTTGCTGGAGCGCATCAATCTGGAAGCCGAATTGCGACAGGCGCTGAGCAAGCACCAATTGTTTTTGGAATACCAACCGCTTATTGACCTGACCACGGAAGCGCCTTTGGCACTGGAAGTGTTTTTACGCTGGCGTCATCCCAAGCTGGGGCTGATTCCGGCCAGCCAATTAACGACGATTGCCGAACAATCACGCCTCATCCTGGAACTGAACGAATGGGTTCTGCGAACAGCCTGTCAGCAACATCGGCTCTGGCAAACCGCACAGCTCACCCCCCCGCCTCTGGCCGTCAATATTTCTACCATGCAATATCGTCAAGCCAGCTTTCAAGGCCTGCTGACCAGTATTTTGGCGGACGTTCAGATGCCGGCCAATCTGTTAATACTGGAACTGACGGAAAACAGCCTCGCGCAAGATGCCGCCACCACAACCTGCAACCTGCATAAACTCAAGTCCCTGGGCGTCAAGCTGGCCATTGACGATTATGGCGCCGGTGTTTCCAGTCTGGGCCTGTTTGCCGACCTACCGATTGACCAGATTAAAATTGACGAGTCGTTTATCCGCCATATCGAGAACAATGCCAAAAATCAGGCCTTGGTCAAAACAGTTTTGACCTTGGGCGAACATTTGCGGATCGGTGTGGTTGCAGAAGGTGTTGAAACAGCCGAGGAGCTGGCGTGTCTGAAAGCGCTTCACTGCCCGGCCGGCCAGGGTTATTTCTGGCACAAGCCAATGCCCATTGAAGTTGTAGAGCAGTATCTAAACCTTAAGTTAAACAAAGCCCCAGCACAATCGCTTAAAGCTCAACCCGGCTTACAGTAAACGCTTAAACGCTTCTCAACGAAATTCGGCTGAATTCAAGCGCCAAAGCCATAGCTCAGGAAAGTTTGCATCCGGACTCCAGCGCAATCCCACATCAATCAACTGACCGTTAACATCGACCGGGTGCAAAATAATATGATTGCTTTCTGGCAACACGGTTGCACCAGGCACCACCGGCGCCCCGCCGCGTACCTCGCCTAAAGTCCAAAATAATGTGTCCGGAAAGTCAGGATGGTTAAAAGGATGCAAACGGACACTATAGCGCTGACCTGAAAATTCCACGCTGTCAATCTGCACCTCATTACCCGGTAACAAGCGAACACTGGCCGCCTGATCGATACCACCGATAGCCACTTGCACCCGATACTCGCCGGTCTCCAACGATGCCAGGGCGGTGTTAGCCCAAAGAAAATAGTCTCCGGCGGCCAGGTCAGCAACCATCATGGCGTCAAGACCCGCCCCGCTATCATCATCACTGCTCAACACCTGTCGTGCGTCATCGCGTAATTCCAAAAACGCATCCAGTGGCTCCAGAGCCAGTCCTTGCATCTGGATAACCACCCGCCCACCGGTGGGCAGGGTAAACCGATACTGATCCACCGCACTTTCGTCCTGCGATTGTCCAATATCAAGATCAAAACGGCGGCAATCTTCCGCCTCAAGACGGCCTGTTTGCCAGACATTCAAGGCCAGTTCGATCGACTGCTGACAGCTATCCGACTGAGGCTGAGGCGCCGCGCCATATAGCGCTGCCACGCCATTCAAATCGTCCGCCAACGGGAGAGTGGTATTACTGACAATAGGCTGCATTAAAGCCGGACGACGGGTTTCATGATCCAGACCCAACGTATGGCCTAATTCATGGGCTGCCACCCGGGTAAAATCAACAACCTCGCCGGACAAGCGGCTATCAAACACATCCCAAGGCTCGTTATCATTGAACACAATATCCGATTCCTGATAAACGTTCCTGATAAACACATTACTGGTGATCGCCAGCGTATTGCGTCCGAAACCAAAGCCACAATCATCACGGCGGAAACCTGCGGTATTGATGTCATCACGCCGGCAAGGATCGAAACCTCGTCCCGTTGCCGCGTTAAAAGTGAAGGCACTGGCACGATTCCAGCGCATCATCGCTTCAATAAAGGCATCATTCCAGCGCTGGCCGCTGGCCGCGCGTGACTGTCCTCGGATATTGACAAGATCAAACTGAAACGTCAACTCAGCTTCAGGCCAGCGCGGCCCCATCAATTCAAATGCCGGCGCTGTGGCACTGAACATCAACAAAATACTCAACCACCCTCTGTTCATGGCCGTATCTCCAGGTATTCTTGAATCGCCTGCTTGAAATCAAACAAAGTCATCGCCGGTCGTGATTGTCCGATAGCGCGCACCTGAACGCCCTCAGCGATATCGCGACTGACCTGACTGGCAGTCACTGTCGAGGTAAAATCCAGGCCAGTAACCCACTGACCGGTCGCGGTGCGAATACGGTTGATACCATCCGCATCTTGAACGCTGACAAAATGCCCCTGCGTCCAGCCATAAAATGGATTCACCAGGCGTTGTTCCGGCGCTTCAACAAAATACACGCCGACTTCCTGGTCGTAGGGATACACCATTTCGGCCACCTGCTCGACCCGATCACCTTGCTGGCCACCTAAAAAATCCAGCGTGAGTTCAGGTGTTGTCAGAGCGCCCTTCAACACCTCCTGAACGGCAAAATGCACGCGGGTAAACAAGCGTTCGCTCGAAGGGTCTGTCAGCACCTCTCGCCCCCTCACCTGGCCGATAAAAATCAACTGACTGTGCTTTAACAATTGATCCATATCCACAGCACGAATCGTGGTGGCCTGAACCAATCCAGGCAGCAGCAGAAAACACAACAATAACCCACGTAACATAAGCCTATCTCCTCTGAAAAGCAGCACTTAAAACCATTTGTCCCACAACGTCATGAGGATTTCCACCGCAATCAACCAGATGATAATCCATTCCAGATTTGACGAATGCTGATGTTTTTGTTCATCCGCAAGCATTTCCAACAACTCATGAATCGTTTCCAGTTTTTTTGCCAGCACTTCGGTGCGCGGCGAAATTTCCAGATAATTGGCGACCAATGCGTAAAGATGCTGATATTCTGGATATTCCCAAAAGAACTCCGGCGTATCCAGCAAATCATAATTAAGAATGATGTCACTTTTCGCTAAATATAACTGACCCCGAATTTTGGCCATGGTTCTGCGGTCTTGCTTGATCATGCCATGGCGGGCCAGGGATTCGGGCAGATGTTTGGTGGCTTGAATCGTATCCAGCGCCCGGGCCTCGAAGGCAGCCAGCTTAATGGATTGACCTAAAGCATGAGACAAGGCGAGAAAGACATCCAGATCATCGGATTGCAGCTGAATATGATCGTGTTTGATGCGCTCCTGGCCTTGACCATCGACCTGATAGGTGAAGCGGTCTTCATGGCGCTGTTTTTCCGGCTTTTCCGCAAACTCAAGCAAGCGCTTCAACAGCTCCTCACGATCATCCAAAGAGACATTCCAGAACACCACCACGCCATGATCAAAAATAATGGCATAGCCGGTTTTGTAATCGACAACGAGTGTATTACGCACAAACTGAGCGCGTAGCGAGGCCAGCACATCATCGCAAAGTTCGGAAAAACGAAAGGCTTCTGCCAGACAAAGGCTGTGACAGGTCAAACACGTTGTCATCCGTTGCGCTCCGTGCTGGGTTGCACCCGAACAATGCGGTTCCAGGCTTGCTTGATCGCCTGAGCCAGATCATGCACCGCCATCGCATAGTATGAGCTATGGTTATAGCGAGTGATAACATAAAAATTGGCATGACCGAGCCAGTACTCATGATGTTTGGCAAAACTGAGAAACAACACATGCACCGGTTCCTGGCATGGACAATCCTGCTTTGGCGTAATGCCAAAGGTTTTTAATTGGGCCAGGCTGTATTGTTTACGATATCCGGTTTCCAGCTGATAAGGGTCATGACGATGGCGGGCTTTGGCCGGCGTCACCACAGGCCGCCCGGTCTGCCAGCCATGTGCCTGTAAATAATGCGCAACGCTGCCAATGGCATCGACAGGCGTCCAAAGATTTTTATGGCCATCGCCATTGAAATCAACCGCCCAGTTCAGAAAGCTGCTGGGCATGAATTGTCCCAATCCCATGGCACCTGCATAAGAGCCTTTCGGTTGCGTGGGATTAAAGCCTTCTGCCGAGGCCATGATTAAATAATTCTCTAGTTCGGTGCGAAAATAATCTGCCCGGCGCGAATAATCAAACGCCAGAGTCGTTAATGCATCGATAATACGATGATTGCCGACAAAACCACCAAACCGGGTCTCAACACCTAAAATGGCTAAAATATATTCAGCCGGGACGCCATAGGCTTGCTCGGCGCGTTGCAAGGCGGTGCGATAATGTTGCCAAAAGGCCACGCCGTCTTTGATATGTTGCGGGTCGACAAACTTCGCCCGGTAGCGTGACCAGCTACCCGGTGACAAGGCCATGCCCGGCGGACCTTGTGTTTGATTGCGTCGGTCACTTTTACGCAGATAATTCAGCGTCCATTGTTTACGCTTAGCCTCTGAAAACAAACCGTAAAGATATTCGCGACGAAAGCCGTGCTGTGCGACTAAATGTTCAATGAATATCTTGACCGCAGCATAATCTGCGTAATCACCGGTTAAGCGAGTGGCATGAAATGCGCCTGACAACGCCGGTGTATCAGTCTGTACTGTTGGCGCCGCCTTGGCCTGTGCCGAGTTCGGATTGTTCGGGACAGGCAAATCCGCCCGAGAATCTTTTACCGCCACGGTACAACCGGTCACGACTGCAGACAACAACACACATATAATCCAATAATGACTTTTCATGGCCCTAACGTTTTTCAAAAAACATGGAGTGACGGCTTTTGGCCTGGCTTGGTACACTTTAGTGACCGACCTGAAACAGCCCGCCCGCCCAGTCCTGGGTGGACATTGCTGTTGTAAATTCACTGATATTGTATAAACTGACCAATAGGGGTTTTCAATCATACCCTTAACCACCTGCCTTAGGCGGGATATTTGAATTTTGTTAACTGTAATTTGAGGTTGAATCATGAAAAAAATTGCCTTGGCGCTTTTAAGTTCAGGTTTGTTGTTTGCAGCCAACGCAAACGCTCTGGAACATCACACCGCATTAGCGCTGGAACACTCTGCTTCATCAGCCGCCCACGGTGTTGATGGTCACGCACCCCAGGCTCTGGAGCACGCCAAAGAAGCCTTGAAACACGCCAAAGCTTCGGAAAAAGAACATGCCGAAGCTCACAAGCATACGACTGAAGCCGTCAAGCACCTGAAAGTAGCTATCGAACATGCTGAAAAAGGTCATGCCAAAGTTTCAGCCGAGCACACCAACACAGCGATCGAACATTTGCGCAACTCCATCGGCAAATAATCCCAAGCTTGTTGACCACAAAAAAGCCGTTCTGGTTCTGAACCTGAACGGCTTTTCTTATTTCATCGACGCAAACAGCCACCGCTTTGCAGGCAGCACTGCGTTATAGCTTCATGGTCACACCCTGCTCGATACTGTCCAGTGCGGCATTGATGACTCGACAATTCATGCGCGCATCCGCATGGGTTAACAACGGTTTTTTGCCGTTTAACAGACAATCATTGAAATGCTCGATTTCCAGACGAAAATGATTGGCCTCGGGCAAGCGCTCTTCACACTGCTGCCCTGACTCTGTCCACCAACTGATGACAGGAACATCACCGGGCAACTGCCAGACGGTATGGCATTTCAGGCCGCCTTCGGTACCAATAATTTCATATTCGCTGCGCCTTGCATGCTCGAAACTGAATTCGAACAGGCCGTAACGGCCTGCGCCATAATCCAGCGTGCCGCAAGCTCCGGTATCGGCGCCGCTGTCGGTCAGCGTGGCCATGGCATTGACCGCGACCGGGTCACCGGGCATAAAACTGCGCAACGCATGGATCGCATAACAACCAATATCCCACATGGCGCCACCGCCTTGCCTCATTGAATCCGCCAGACGATAACGACGTGCCGGGCGCATCATAAAGGCAAAGCTGGTACGCACACTGCGCACATCACCGATCAAACCGGATTCCAGCAAGGCATAAACCCGGGCATGTTGCGGATGAAAGCGATACATAAAACCTTCCATCAGTAACACGCCCTGTTTATCGGCCTGTTCGGCCATAGCGTCAATATCAGTTACGGTCAGTGCCATCGGCTTCTCGCACAAAACATGCTTACCGGCGGCAATGGCTCGCAGCGCCCATTGCGCATGTTCCTTGTTAGCCATAGGCAAATAAACCGCATCAATGCGCTCATCCGCCAACAGTGCGTCAGGGTCATCATAAGTAGCGGCAGGGTGACCTTCAGGCGCATAAGCATGTAACACTTCAGCGGCCGCCCCCGGACGACGACTGGCGACAGCCACCAACTCACTGTGCTCGGCCTCGATAATGGCCGGCAGTAAACGTTGATTAACGCGTGCCGCGCCAATAATTCCCCACCGTACCGATTTGCTCGTAGACATAGCCATTATTTCTTAAGTAAGGTTTTGCCATCGATAATCAGCTCGGAAATACCACCGATGTCATTGCGCAAGGTGCAGGAGGCTTGGGTGAATTTTTGCTCGCCCTGATAATGCAAAGTGACATACGACTGCTTATCACTGTCTGTTTTAGCTGCGGCGTAAACCGTTTCGCCGGTTGCTTTAGTAATTGCGGCCGGGCATTTTTTTGACGCCATGCCTTGCATGGCCGCATAGGCCCGAATCATCGAGGCTTGCTCGCTTTCTTGTTTGGCGTCTTGTTTGCTGCTCCAGACCAGAATGCCACCGACCACAAACACACCGATCACCGCATAAAATAATTTTCCTGTTTCAGACATGATTTCTCCTCATGGTTTTTTTAATGTCATTAACTGATGCCATTTGACGCCAGTATTGGAATTCTAGCTCAATGCCGCTCATCCATGCCAACAAATACCGCCCCGGTTTTCTGGGGCGGTGTGCTATTTGCCGTCCGCCCGGTCAGAAATCCAGTTCCCAATCTTCAACATCACCCAGTTCTTCGCGCAAACGCCGCTTTTCCCAGTACAGCTCGATTTTGCGACGGGCATCGATTTTGTGGTCTGCTGACAAGCGGTCATCAGACCCCAAGCTTCCATTATCGGTCGCATCCTGATCATCATCGTCATAATCAATATCATCGGATAAATCATCGGAAGATTTGTTGACCATTAACTTCGTTCTCCTGAAAAAACTTGACTATTTCTCACGTTTACACCGAAAAGTAAAGAAGTTTTGTTAGCCATTTTGTCGTTGTTCACCCGAATGTAAATGCACATCCAATTGGGGAAAAGCAATCACGATGCCCGCCTGCAGGAAGCTTTCGTTGATGGCCAGATGCAAGTCGTTAAGTACGCCTAAACGGCTGTCGATATCGTCAACGTAGACTCTTAGCTCCAGATTCAGCGCGCTATCGCCAAAAGCCATGAACAACGCATAAGGCTCGGGGTCAGGCATGACTTTAGGGTGGACGCGGGCGATTTCGGTCAACAAGGTCAACGCCTTCTGGCAATCCGAGCCATAAGCGATGCCAACAGGAATTTGCAAGCGCGTCACCTGATCATTTAACGACCAATTAGTGAGCTGCTCGGTGATAAAGGTTTTATTAGGCACTAACACTTCTTTACGATTGAAATCGATCAAAGTGGTCGCACGAATGTGAATGCGGCTGACAATGCCATCAATATTGCCCAGGGTAATGACATCACCGATGCGGATCGGCCGCTCGAATAAAATGATCAGACCGGAAACAAAATTGGCGACAATTTCCTGTAGCCCAAAACCCAGCCCGACACTCAGGGCCGCCAGCAACCATTGCAACTTGGCCCACTCCAAGCCCAGCTGCTGAAAGGAAAAGCCCAAGCCGACAATCATGATGGAGTATTTCAGTAAGCTGGTAATCGCATAACTGGTTCCGGTGTTCAATTCCAGATGTCTCAGCACCAACAACTCCAAGGCGCCCGGCAGATTGTGCGTGGCCGCCACGACCACCAGCATCACCAACAAGGTCAATAAAGCCGTGCGCAAGGTAATCAGGCGGCTTTCGACACCGGTTTCAGTGGCCATGGAACTGCCCCACAAGACAATGCGATCTAAAAAGCTCAAGGCAGGCAATACATCCATCCAGATCATGCCAAGGCCTAATAACACCGCGAACCAGGCAATAATACGCAACAAGGTGGCCGATTGTTGGCTAATGGTTTTGATGTCAGTCTGGTAGTCATCGATCGCATCGACTTCGCTGATGCTGGACGCCGCTGCACTGGCACGCGCCTGACGCAGCTCATTGCGTCGAGCCATGGCCTGCTGATAAGCCAGACGCCTTTGGGTAATCAACAACCCCCGATGGGCCAGATAAAAACCCAATACACAGACCATCACCCAAAAAACCGACTGAATGACCAGCACTTTTTGGAATATGGCGGCGAAATAATAGCCTTGAGCCGCCATGATCAGCATGTAAAGCTGCTCCAGAAAAACCACCGCAGCCCATACCCCGGGGTGTTTGAGCCAGCGTAAACGGTGTGTCTGACAAACACCCGCCAGTTCGGCATTGCCTTTCAGCCATTGCCAGGCAAACGCGGCAATCAACACACAACTTAACAAAAAAGCAGACCGCCCCAGCGTGTTGCCAAGCAGCTCATCCGGCCAGGCATCGGTGAAGGCGATAACACCGGAAAGCGTCAACAAGGCCGGCCCAAGACGCCGCAAACCACGATACAACAAGCCCAGCAACGCATCCGGGCACTTGAACTGCCCGGCAACCAAACCTTGGGGTGACAGCAATTCCAGCATCAAAACCCATAAAAACGCCCCCCGGGCCAGCACATGCAGCATGAAATCCAGCGCCGTCATCAAGGCCGTGGCCTCTTGTTCTCGCCACAAAAAAGCCAACGTGGCTATCGGCAGGCTGGCCACCGCCGCTTTCACCAACGCGGCCAACACCATCAACAACGGATAGCGGATTCTGTCCTGCTGCATCTTGCCAACGGCTTGCTGAACATCTTGCCGCCATGCCGGATAATAGCGCCGCCAGTAATAAAAAAAGCCCGCGCACAATAACAGCACCGGTGCCAGCCGATAGCCCGCCGCGCTCAGCAGCCGCTCGAACTCGACCTCCTGCAAACGTGGCATCGCTGTTCGCAACGCTTGTTGAAAATCGGCAAAAAACGTCCCTGACAAGGGTTTGGCGCTTAACGTCAGCAACAGATTCTCGCGCAGCAAGGTATCAAACTGGGCGCGGCGTTCATTAAACTGATGCAATAACAACAGGTAGCTTTCCAGCTCTTTAATGTGGCCATAAACCACCGGCAGCGTTTGCTCGACCAATTGCAAGCGCGCCTTGATCAACAATGACAATGACACCTCAACCGGCTCATCTTCATCAGTCTCCTCGATGGCTTGGCCGGCCAGGCGCTGCTTGAGATACGTCTGACTGTCGGCCAGCTCTTGTTTTTCCTCCTCCAGGGCAAACTGTAACAGGCGTGCCTGGTTCAACTGCTGTTCGGTGGCTTGATAGGCAATACGCGCCGGCAGATGTCGTAACTGGCGGCGAATTTCAGCACCCAGAAAATCATCCCGCCCCTGCAAGTTCAAGCGTCTTTGCAACGCTGACTTGCCTTTGTCCAGGCGTTCCACTTTCAGGGCCAAACGCTGATGGGCCAGGGTGACGGCCTGGCCAAGCTCCGTATGCAAAGTCAGCTGCCGGGCCAATTGCTGATTCTCTTGTGCCAATTGCCGCAACACGGGATGACGCCAGTTGTGCTCGATCACCTGTTGCAACGATTGATCCACCCGCAGCTTAGGGCGTTTAGCCTTGATCTGCTCGATTTTTGCTGTCAACTGATCTAAATCCCGTTGCGCCTGATCGATGCCTGGACTGAGCAGCAACACGGCCTGAGCGGCCAATTCCAATCGCTTGGGAATTAACAATGACTCCAGTTCCAACATGCGGATTTTAGCAATCAGCATTTGCCGATGAAAATCGGCCTGATTTTTCAGTGCTTCCTGCAACCTGGCCTCCACAACCGACAAGGCTTGAGGGTGGTTGTTTAACTCATTCAGCGCCGTATTGACCTCGGCCAATTCCGCTCGCACCCCAACCGTGCGTTTGCGCAAGGATTCAATATCGACCTCATGACGCTTGCGTTCGCTGTTCATTTCCAACAACGCCACTTTGAGCATCACCTGCAATTGCTCCAGGCGCTCTAAAGACAGACTGTTCAGCTTGCGTTCGGTTAGCCGTGCCGGTGCCTGATACTGCTTTTCCAGCTTGGCCAATTGCTCGGGATAACGTTGTAATTCGTTGGTATAACGCTCGGCTTGTGCGTTAAATTGCCGCGTATCCACCAGCAACTGACGGCTTTGCAGCCAAATCTCGCGCAATTGCTGATTTTGCGGGCTATCGCCCGCCTCGCTCAAGGCTGTTAAGCGCGCTTCCAGTCGCGCCATATCTGTGTCGGCCAGCACCGGCCTGCTTGACAAGCCCAAAACCAACAACACACCGAACATCACCAGGCCATGCCATAGCGTCGGCTGCCGGTACTGAGCGCGTCGGCTATGCCTCATGGTCATGCGTTTCAGCTTGCGGATTGGTATCGGCGGCACAAGCCACTATCAGCGCCTCCAGGCTAGCCGCCTCCATGGGCTTGCCGATGTAATAACCTTGGCCGAAATCACAACCGATTTGCTTGAGCAGTTGATATTGCGTTTCGGTTTCCACGCCCTCGGCAATCACCTTCAGCCCCAGCTTATGCGCCATCACCACAATCGCCTCGCACAAGGCCATATCCAGGCTTTGTTCTGTCAATTGCTTGACAAACGATTGATCGATTTTCAGAAAATCAATATCGAATTTTTTCAGATACGCCAGGGAAGAATAACCGGTGCCAAAATCATCGATCGCCACCTGAATGCCAACATCACGGAACGCCAATAATCGCTGCTCGATTTTTTGATTGTCATCGAGCAACAGGCCTTCCGTGATTTCGATGACAATCTGCTGCCCAGACAACCCGGCATCGCTTAAAGCCTGATACCAGCCGTCCAGATTGTTGTTATCGTCGATAAACTGAACCGGCGAGACATTGACGCTGATTTGCACATCACGATAATAGGGGGCTCGCCAGACCTCGAGCTGACGGGACACCGTTTGAAACACCCACTGACCAATGTCCACAATCAGCGTCGACTGCTCGGCCAGCGGGATAAAAACCGCAGGACTGATCAAACCCAGACGCGGATGCCGCCAACGAATCAAGGCTTCCGCCTTGACGATGGCTCCGGTAGCCAGGTCGATGATCGGCTGATAAAGAAGGTGAAACTGCTGCAGCTCCAGGGCGCTGTGCAAGTCCTGTAACAACTGCATTTTGCGCAGCGCATCCTCTTTCATGACAGGCGTAAAAGAACATGCGCGGTTACGGCCCATGTTTTTAGCGGCATACATGGCCTGATCCGCGTTTTGCACCAAACTGTCCAGCGTCGAGTCATCCTCGGGAAAAAACGTCATGCCAATGCTGGCCGAGACATGCACCGGCTCCTGATCGAGATAAATGACCTGCGTCAGGGCATGGAGAATTTTCGTACTAACCTGCTCGGCATCGGTACGGGTTTCCAGGTCAGGCAATATCACCGTAAACTCATCACCGCCCAAACGGCAAATGGTATCGGTTTGCCGCACCACGCTCTGCAAGCGCCGGGCAACCTCCTTCAGCAATTGATCGCCCGCGTTATGACCTAAGGTATCGTTGATTTCCTTGAAACGATCCAGATCGATAAACAGCAACGCCAGACATTTACCCGAACGCTCGGCACGCTTTAACTCATGTTCGAGGTGGTTCTGAAAATAACCGCGATTAGGCAAATCCGTGAGCACATCAAAATGCGCTTGTCGCCAAATCAGCTCCTCTTGTCTTTTTTGCTCGGTGACATCGGTAAACATGCCAATGTAGTACTGCACGACGCCCTCACTATCCTTAAGGGCGCTGATCGTGCCATGCTGAGCGTACAGTTCGCCATTTTGACGCACATTCCACAACTCCCCCTGCCAGAATCCGGCGCGCCCCAATACCTCCCAGAGCCTTTGGTAAAACCCAGGCCCATGCCGATTGGATTTCAGAAAGCTTGGGTTCTTGCCCAAAGCATCCTCACGACTATAACCGCTCATCTGGCAAAAGGCCGGATTGACATCAATAATCTCGACCTTGGCATTGGTGGTGATAATAGCTTCGTGAGCGCCCTGAAAAATACGGGTCGCCAATTCCAACTGCTGCTGATTCTGGCGCCGCTCGATTTCCGCAGCCACCCGCCCCGCCAGACTTTGCAAAATATGACGCACCGGGGAAGGGTCTCTGACCGGCTTGCAATCCAGAGTCGCTAACAGCCCAATGCGCTGGCCATCACTGGCCATCAATGGCACACCAATATAACTTTCAACCCCCATGCTCTCCAGCATCGTGTCATTGGGAAAATGACGGGCGACATTCTCAGGATACTCACACAATTTGCCCTGAATTACCCGCTCGCAAGGCGTGCCCAGCAAAGAATAGTGAAAATTGTCCAACCGGCCTTGCTGGCTCCATACCATGACTGTTTCTGCCATCTGGCGCTGCTCGTCAACCACCGCGATCAGTAGGTAGCTGGTGTCCAGCCACTGTAGCAACTGTTCGCAAATCACGGCAAAAAAGGCTTCATTACTGGAACTGGCGGTTGCCGCCAATACTTGCAGTGCTTGTTCGGCAGTTTTGCGAGCGCTGATGTCGTAAAAACTGATCAGCGTCAACGTAGCCTGGTTTTGCGTGAATGTCTCTTCTTGCCTGAGCACATAACAGCGGCCACCCTGGGCATGACGCAAGCGGAATTCTGCCTGCACCTCTGTCTTAAACAACAGCACCGATTCATGCACATCCAGTGGCTGTAACGCCTGCTGCTGCCATTGGGCAAAGTTGCTCAATGCGTTGCTATCGTAGCCAAAGGCTTTGTGAAAAGCGCGATTCACCAATACCACCTGGCCCTGCTGATCAACCACCACATGCGGTACCGGCGAGTTGCTCAACAAGGCACGAAAATGTTGATTGCTCGCCTCCAGCGCCCCAGTCATGATCAACAGCTCCTGATTGGCTTTCGATAGCTGTCGGGTACGACGCTTGACTTGACCGGCAATCCGATGGTTTTGCCCAGACCCCACCAGCAATAGCGGCAGCAACAAAACAACCCACAATGCCAACAGCAAGAAAACCAGCAATGGCAGCAAGGTCGCGTGCTGGCGCTCATAAAGCGCCGACGGTTTAAGGTGCAGTTGCCAGGCCACATCGGCCAAAGCGACGCGGGTTTGGTATTCGCCGACATCAGCCAGCCATGGCAAATACCCGGGCGCCTCACGGTTTTGATACACCGCCATCTCGCGCCCATCCGCATCGAGCTTTAGCATGGTCAAGGCAAAGCGCTGCTGTGCGTCAGATTCTGTGATATTGCCGAGCAAAGTTTCAAGGTCAAACTCGATCATCACCAGGCCCTGCAAGCGTTGCTCGGCATCGTGAATGGGCTGATAAAACAACCAGACCGAGGTTGAGGCATCTGACTTGCGCCACACGCCGGGCTGTTGCAAATCCGCTTCAGCAACCGGCATAGGAAACAACGCAGGACTCTCGGCCAGGCAAGGGAATGATTGCAACCATTTGAATGTTTCAGCCGATGACGGCACCGCCCGCGTACACAACGCCGCCGCCGTACCGGTCAGCAACTGTTCCCGAGCCACCGGCAACCAATGTATAGCTTTGATATGCGGTTGGTCATGCATCAGCGTTGACGCGACAGGCAGCCATGTATCAACATTGCCAACCCCTCCCTGCCCCTCCAAAAAATAACGCATCAGCAACGCATTATGATTCAAGCGTTCAAACTGGTAGGTCAGTTTCAGGCCCATTGCATGACTTTCACGGTCAAACTCCAGGCTCATATAGCGAATGCGCTCGTGATTGACCACACGAAACAACAACGCCATCACCAGCATCGCAGCCAAGACCGGAAGACTATAGAACCAGCGCCGGGTGCGCCAAAGTTTGCGCGGACGCGCAAACAAACTGAAAATCATCGGCGCCACCAGCAGCACGCCCAAGGCATCGCCCTGCCACCACTGCCAGGCAGCCAACCAGAACTTTTTCTCCGGCACCAGCCCTTTCAGCTCAAGCACGATCATGCCAATGGTGGTTGAAGCCAGCGCCGGTACAAGACCTACCATAATGATGAATCTGAGCACCTGCGCAAAATGAGTCAGCTCCGGCACGCCCGGCGCCAGGAAACGCCGACTGAAACGCACAGCCAACAACGATTGCAGCAAATTGGCCAGCGTAAACAAGGCCGCAAGCAACGCATCATGGCCAGGGCTGAAGGCATAATCGTACCATTCGCAGATGAAATAGCCCGCTGCCACCGCCCACCAACAACGCAAACCCAACAGCATCAACGCGGCCACGCTCACCCCTGCGACCGGCCAGATGGGGCTCACTAAAAAAAACTCGGTCTGTTTGAGTAAAAAACTCAACCAGCCAGAAACCATGACAGCCACAGCGACTATCGGATACCAGAACATGCGTTTGTTGAATAGACTCATAACATTGATACAAACCGGTGTGGCATCAGCGGATACACAATTCGCATAGCCAAGGCAGGGCGGTCACGGGACGCCGTAGCGTGACTTGACGGCAAAGAAAAGCCTTAAAGGCTTGTTTACATCCGAAATTGCCCATAGCTGACACTGTATAGGCCACCTTTACGGGATTAGAGCTGTCCATTATAGTACTCGATTTTGCTTCGGATTCGATTCATGAGCATAGCGACACCAGCGCATTTTATTCGCCACACCATTCGCCAAGACCTTGCCGATCACAAAAACCAGGGCAAAGTGGTTACTCGATTCCCGCCCGAACCTAACGGTTATCTGCATATCGGTCATGCCAAATCCATTTGTCTGAATTTCGGCATGGCCCGGGAATTCGGCGGTGCGTGTCATCTGCGCTTTGACGATACCAATCCGGAAAAGGAAGATATCGAATTCATGCACGCCATCGAGCGTGATGTGAGCTGGCTAGGTTTTGAATGGGCCAGGCTATGTCACGCCTCGGATTATTTCGAGCAACTTTACCAGTATGCCATATCGCTGATCGAACAAGGCAAAGCGTATGTGGACAGCGCCAGCCCGGAAAAAATCCGTGAATTTCGCGGCACCTTGACCGAACCGGGCCGGCCAACCCCGGACCGGGAGCGTTCAATTGCCGATAACCTGGATTTATTCAAGCGCATGCGCGGTGGCGAGTTTCCAGACGGTACTTATGTGCTGCGGGCAAAAATCGACCTGGCTTCGCCCAATATCAACATGCGCGACCCCACCCTGTACCGCATTCGCCGAACTCCGCACCCGCGCACTGGCGACCTGTGGTGCATTTACCCCATGTACGATTACACCCATTGTTTATCCGACGCTCTGGAGGGCATCACCCACTCGCTATGCACCCTGGAATTTGAAGATCACCGCCCGCTGTACGATTGGGTTTTGGATCATGTTGACAGCCCCTGTCATCCACAGCAAATCGAATTCGCCCGGCTGCAGCTGGAATACGCCATTGTCAGCAAACGCAAACTGCAGCAACTGGTGCGTGAAGGCCATGTAGCAGGTTGGGACGACCCACGCATGCCCACGTTGGCCGGTATGCGCCGGGCCGGCTGCACACCGGCGGCGATTCGTGACTTTTGCGAACGCATCGGCGTCACCAAAAAAGACGCCTGGATTGAAATGGCGGTTCTGGAAAACGCCATCCGCGAAGACTTGAACGAACATGCTTTCCGCGCATTGGTGGTAGGACGTCCGTTAAAAGTGATTGTCGAAAATTATCCGGACGATCAAAGCGAATGGCTGGAGCTGGCCAATCATCCACAGCAACCGGAGCTGGGCACGCGCCAGGTGCCTTTCAGTAAAACACTGTGGATTGAACAAGACGATTTCGCCGAAATTCCGCCGCCGGGTTACAAACGCCTATCCCCAGGAAAAGAAGTTCGCTTGCGTGGCGCCTATGTGATTCGCTGCGATCAGGTAATCAAAAATGAATCCGGCGACATTGAAAGCTTGATCTGCCACTATGACCCCGACACCCTGGGCAAAAACCCGGAAGGCCGCAAAGTCAAAAGCGTGATTCATTGGGTATCTGCCAAACATGCCCTTGACGGCGAACTTCGGCTTTACGACCGCCTGTTCAAACATCCGAAGCCGGACACGCTGGACAATTTCCTGGACGGCCTGAACCCGGATTCATTGACCATTTTGCCTGATGCCAAGCTGGAACCGAGTCTGAGCGAGGCCCAGCCAGAACAACGCTTTCAGTTTGAGCGGGTGGGTTATTTCTGTGTCGATCGCGACAGTCAACCCGGCCATTGGCTATTCAACCGCACGGTAACGCTGCGCGACACCTGGAATAAAGCGTAATAGCAAGTCAAGGCGGCCAGGCATCGCTTGACCGCCTATCCTTTTATATACAGGATGCAGCGTCACCATGGCAGGCAGTATAATGCTTTCCTTTACCACAAAACCTGATACCGCCGTGACTTCCAACTCTTTTGACTTATCGACTTTTCAGGGCCTGATTCTGGCTTTGCAAGCCTATTGGGCCAAGCAAGGCTGCGTAATTTTACAGCCCCTGGATCAAGAAGTCGGCGCCGGCACCTTTCATCCGGCGACATTTCTACGCGCCATAGGCCCTGAACCCTGGAACAGCGCCTATGTGCAACCCTCGCGCCGCCCCACCGATGGCCGCTATGGCGAAAATCCCAACCGCTTGCAGCATTATTACCAATTCCAAGTGGTCATGAAGCCCTCCCCCGATGACATTCAAGAGCTTTACTTGAATTCCTTGCGTCACTTAGGTCTGGATTTGCTGGAACATGACGTGCGCTTTGTCGAAGACAACTGGGAATCGCCCACCCTGGGCGCCTGGGGACTGGGCTGGGAAGTATGGCTGAACGGCATGGAAGTGACTCAGTTTACCTATTTTCAGCAAGTCGGCGGTCTGGAATGCAAACCGGTGACCGGAGAAATCACCTACGGCCTGGAACGCATCGCCATGTATTTGCAAAATGTCGAAAGCGTGTTCGATCTGGTCTGGACACGCGGCCCTTCCGGCGTAGTCACGTATGGCGATGTGTTCCACCAAAACGAAGTGGAAATGTCGGCGTTTAATTTTGAACATGCCAAGGTGGATTTCTTGTTCACCTGCTTTGACACCCACGAAAGTGAATGTTTACGGCTGTTGGAACAAGATTTACCACTGCCCGCCTACGAACTGGTGTTGAAAGCGTCGCACGCATTCAACCTGCTCGACGCCCGCCATGCCATTTCCGTGACCGAACGACAGCGTTTTATTTTACGGGTGCGCACCCTGGCGCGTGCGGTGGCGGAAAACTATTACGCCAAACGGGAAGCGTTAGGCTTTCCGCTGGTACAAGCCTGATAAGGAGTTGGCATGAGTCAAGCACAGGATTTTTTGTTCGAACTGGGCACCGAAGAACTGCCGCCCAAAAATTTACGCCGCTTAAGCCAGGCTTTACAGACTGAAATCGAGCAAGGTCTGGCGGCGGCGCAGTTGCCTTATCAAAAGCTGCAAAGCTTCGCCACGCCCCGGCGACTGGCCATTCTGATCCATCAACTGGACAGTCAACAACAAGATAGAATTCAGGAACGTAAAGGCCCGGCGCTAAAAGCCGCCTTTGATGACCAAGGCAAACCCAGCAAAGCCGCCGAAGCTTTCGCCCGCAGCGTAGGTCTTGAGGTTAGTGAACTGGAACATCTGGAAACCGATAAAGGCGCCTGGCTGCTGGCCCGGCAAACGCTGAAAGGCCAGGCCACCGAAACCTTGTTGCCCGATATTATCCGCACCGCGCTGGCCAAACTGCCGATCGCCAAGCGCATGCGTTGGGGGATAAGCGAACATGAATTTGTCCGCCCTGTACACTGGCTGGTGTTATTGTTTGGCGAGCGCGTGATTGACACTGAAATCTTGGGCCTTAGCGCCGGACGCAATACATACGGCCATCGTTTTCATGCACCGGAAAGCTTGACTTTGACCCGTCCTGGCGACTATCAGGACGTGTTGCGCCGTCAGGGCTGGGTGATTGCCGATTTTGCCGAACGACAGCACATGATCGAGCAAGCCGCCATCGCTGCGGGGCAAGCGGTAGGCGGTCAGGCGCATATCGAAGCCGAGCTGCTGGAAGAAGTCGCGGCGCTTTCAGAGTGGCCGGTAGCGGTCACCGGGCGTTTTGACCCTGCCTTTCTGGAGCTGCCCAAGGAAGTGCTGATTTCCACCATGCAGGGCAATCAGAAGTATTTTCCGGTACTGAATCAACAGGGTGGTCTAGCCCCTTATTTCATCACCTTCAGCAACCTGGACAGCAAGAACCCCGAGGTCATTCGCACAGGCAATGAAAGGGTGATCACGCCAAGGCTTCGCGATGCGCAATTTTTCTGGCAACAAGACCGCAAAAAACCATTGGCCGAACGTTTCCCGGCACTGGAAAACATTGTGTTCCAAAAAACCCTGGGCACCTTGGCCGACAAAACCCGGCGTCTGCAACGGCTGGCTGGCTATCTGGCCGAACGCTGGGCGGTGGAGGGTGCGCAAGCCCGCCGTGCGGCAACCTTGGCAAAAACCGACCTGGTGACCGAAATGGTGCTGGAATTTCCGCAGTTACAAGGCATCATGGGGCATTATTATGCCTTGGCCGATACCGAGCCGAAACCGGTCGCCGAAGCCCTGGAGCAACATTACTGGCCCAAACACGCAGGTGCCGAGACCGCTACCGGTGCGGTGGCGCAAGTACTCTCGGTGGCCGACAAACTGGATACCTTATGCGGTATTTTCGCTGCCGGCTTAATACCGACCGGTGATAAAGACCCTTACGCCTTGCGCCGGGCCGCACTGGGTATTTTACGTACACTGACTGAACGCCAGCGTGCGCTATCGCTAACCGCCGCCATCGATTTTGCCCTGCAAGGCTTCAGCCACGATTTCGATGCTGCCGCAACGCATGGCAAAATCCGCCATTTCATCGATGAGCGGCTGCGCGGCCTGTGTCTGGAGCAAGGTTACAGCGCCGAGGAATTTGACGCCGTGGCCAGTATTCACCCCGATGATGCCGGCGATTTCCTGAAACGCCTTGCTGCGGTACGCGCATTTCGCAGCCGACCTGAGGCTGAAAGTCTGGCCGCAGCCAACAAACGCATTCGCAACATCCTGAAAAAAGCCGAGGGGCGTGACTGGAGCTTGCCTGAAAATTTGCCGGAGGCTGCCGAACAAGCCCTGCTAGAAGCAGCGCGGCAAGCCTTAGCGGCTATCGCGCCAGTGTTAGAACAAGGCGATTATCAGGCCGCGTTACAGCATCTTGCAGCTTTGAAACAACCGGTAGACCGGTTTTTCGATGAAGTCATGGTGATGACCGACGATGCCGAGCTGAGACATCAGCGCTTAGGGCTATTACAGTTCATCGAACATCTGTTTCTGCGCATTGCCGACATCGCCAAACTGCCATGACCACCACCCTCACCTGGCAACCACCTGCGGCCAATGCCAAGATATATGTGCGCTCGACGCTGCTGTTCATCGGCATTATCGGCGCCTGTTTACTGTTCGCGCCGCTGATTCTACTGCAATATCCCTTGCCTTTTACCTACCGTTACCAAACATCCATCATCTGGATTCGCTTTATTCTGGCCTGGGCCAGAATCACTTGCGGCGTGCGCTACCACATCGAGGGTTTGCAGCATCTCAATGGCCTGGATACGGCCATTGTGTTGTGTAAGCATCAGTCCGCCTGGGAAACCATCGCCCTGCGCACGTTTTTACCCCGGCAAACCGCCTTACTGAAACGCTCGCTGCTGTGGCTGCCGATCTGGGGCTGGGCCTTGGCGACGTTGAAACCGATCGCCATTGAACGCAAAAACAAATTGAGCGCTTTGCGCGCATTGCTACGCAAAGGCAAAGCCGCGCTACAAGAAGGTTTATGGGTGGTGGTATTCCCGGAAGGCACCCGGGTAGCCCCCGGAACAATGGGCACGTTCAACAATGGCGGTGCGATATTGGCACACAAAACCGGCATTCCGGTGCTGCCCATCGCACACAATGCCGGCTATTGCTGGCCACGCTATAGTTTTCTGAAATATCCCGGACTGATTCAGGTCAGAATCGGTCCGCCTATCAGCAGCAAAGACAAAACACCCGATCAAATCAATCAAGAAGCCAAAGCCTGGATTTGCCAGGCAATGACTGAACTCGAACCCCATCCAACCCAGCGGAATAATTCAAAACAATGAAAGTCACATCCCTAGTTGCGGCCCTGGCCTTAACCTACTTGTTAGCTGGCTGCGAGCCACGCAACCAATTTCAAGAAGCGGTACTGAATAAAATGCAGCAAGACAGCGATATCAAAGACTATCGCCTTGACTCTGAGGAAATGACCGACTGCATTATGACCAAACTTCCCAGAAAAATGCCCGGTGTGTTTGCCTTAGACCCAAGACGCCTTGAAGCCTATCAACACTATCAGAAAATGCTGGCTTTGCCCGATGCACAGAACCCACAACAAACCTTGCAAAACTTACGCGAAGTATTCGGTTCGCCCTCCGCTTTAGCGGATGCGCATCGCAACTACAGTCAAAGCTTTATGGATTGTTTGACCGAACTGATCGCCAAACGCGACGAGAACCTGACCGAACGGCCGCGTCCGGATGCTGGCAGCACCCCGGCTGTGTCAGCGCCTGCCACGCCCGCCACCGAACATCAGTCTGCACCTACGCAACCTTGATTGTCGGGTTTACGGCATGTCCCTTATAATCACGCCTTCTATCGACGAACCGCTCAGTAAATCATGTTGGAATATAACGAAAAACGCGACTTTATCCGGATGAATGTCGAATGCCCGCTGCATTTCAAATTGCCCGGCCATGATACCGAAGGTCAGGGCTTGTGCACCTCTCTCAGCGGGTCGGGGCTGTCCTTTCTCAGTGCTGAACCTCTGACTTTAGGTTTGGCCGTTGAAGTGACACTGGACCCGAAAAACAACATCACACCGCCGATGCATGCGTTTGTTGAAATTATCCGCTGTGAAGCCACGCAAGATGGGCGTTACGACATTGGCGCTGTGATTAAAACCATTAAAGGCGATTAACCGCCCATGTACACAATCACCAAGGACGTTTATTTTTGTTATGGGCATCGGCTGATGCGTCATGCCGGCAAATGCCGGCATTTGCACGGCCATAGTGTCAAGGCGTCGATCACCCTGGCGAGCACGACCCTGGATGAGCAGGATATGGTGTGTGATTTTGCCGATGTCGCGGGCATTGCCCAGGCATTTATCGATAGCGAACTCGATCACAACCTGCTGCTGCATCGAGACGACCCGCTGATTCCAGCCTTGACCGCGCAAAACGAGCGTTTCCTGGCGCTGGCGTTTCATCCCACTGCCGAGGCGTTGAGCCGGATGATTTACCAACACCTTGAGCAACAAGGGCTGCCCGTCGTGGCAGTGACGTTATGGGAAACTGCCAGCGCTTATGCCTGTTATCGTGCCGATTGCTAGGCCATGTCCGAGTTTACGCCTATCAATCGCGCCATGGAGCTGGAAAGCCTGTGCGCACGCAATTTTCAACAACTCAGCCGCTTGCTGCCGGACTGGTCAAGGCTTGGCGCGCTAAATACCGCTTATGCGCCCGACAAACCTGACCTGCACGTTCACTTGATTGAACGCAGCCCCTACACGCTCACCTTGTGTTTAAGTCACGACTTTTTGTGTCAGCCCCGCCTCAATGCCCTGCCCGATTTGTACATTCGCGTGTATCTGGATGCACAACTGGCCGAGGCCTTGTCCGATCATCATCGCCCGGAAGTGACTCGGGTTTATAAAAATCCTGGCCAGTTACAGGAAATCCGCGATTACAAATGGCGGCTGAATTATTTTTTTTACCGCTGGCTGGAGCACTGCCTGAACAGTCGCTACTGCTTTCAGCCTCAATCTGACAAACTTCCCGCCTGAAGCGCCGCCAGGACGCAGCGCAATACGCCATAATCGTAACGCCCTTGAAAGTGCTCGAACACCGGTTTCAGGCGTGGCTCTGATTGTGCTTCGATGACTTTACGAATGTCGGCTATTTCCGTCTCCGACAAGGCCACCACGTCGGTCAGTGACACCTGGCCACAGGCAATGCCTTGCGCCAGGTGTGCGAGTATCGTGCTCACTTGCAAATTACGCTGGCTGGCAATTTGCTCGGGCGTCATACCCAGCCGGAAATGTTGCAAACTCTGTTCAGCCGTTTCTGTCAGCATCGGTTTTTCCCGGCTTCTTTTCGGCGCGCTGCGCAGAATGTTGAGAAAATCTTCGCCATAGCGCTTGAGCTTGCTGTCGCCGACACCGGAAACATGCCGCAGTCCAGCTTCGGTTTCCGGTCTTAACTGGGCCATTTCCTGCAAGGTGGCATCGTTGAAAATCAAATACGGCGGGATGTCCTGAGCCTTGGCCAACTCGCTGCGCAAGGTGCGCAAGCGCTCGAACAAAGTCTGATCCTCAACGGCCAGCTCGAAACGTTTTTTCCGGGTCGTACCTTTCTGGCTATCCTCGCGCAGATAAAGACTGACTTCGCCGCGCAGCAGTGGCCGACATTCCGGTTCCAGCCGCAAGCCGCCATGGCCTTGATCATCAACACTGACCAGGCCGCGCACTGCCAGTTGCCGGAACAACGAACGCCACTGTCCTTCCGACAGCGCCTGGCCGATACCAAATGTCGATTGCAGGTGGTGACCGAAACGCTGCATGCGCTCATTGGTTTTGCCGCGCAACACATCGATCAGATAATTGACCCCGAACCGCTGTCCGGTGCGGTAAATGCACGACAACGCCTGCCGGGCCGGCTCGGTGGCGTCCCAGGTGGAAACCGGCTCCAGGCAATTGTCGCATTGCCCGCAATAATCCGGCGCATCCTCGCCGAAATAACGCAAAATGGTTTGCCTCCGGCAAGCGGACTGTTCACACAGGCCCAGCATGGTGTCCAGCTTGACCAGTTCACGGCGCTTATGTGCTTCCGGCGCACTGGAGTTACCCAGCATATCTTTCAGGGTAATGACATCCTGCAGGCCATAGGCCATCCAGGCATTGGCCGGCAAGCCATCGCGCCCGGCGCGGCCGGTTTCCTGATAATAGCCTTCCAGACTCTTGGGCAAATCCAGATGCGCGACAAAGCGCACATTCGGCTTGTCAATACCCATGCCAAAGGCGATGGTCGCCGCCATCACCCAACCCTCCTCCATCAGAAACCGGTGCTGATGTCGCTGCCGGACTTCGGCCTCCAGCCCGGCATGATAAGCCATGGCTTTAATGCCCTGCCGGGTTAGCCATTCGGCGGTTTGTTCGGTTTTTTTGCGCGACAGGCAATAAACGATACCGGCTTCGCCTGGGTGTTCGCGTTCGATAAAATCCAGCAATTGCTGGCGCGGCTTATCCTTGGGAACGATGCGGTAAAAAATATTAGGCCGATCAAAGCCGGTGATGAAATGCCGGGCCGAGGTTAAATCCAGACGTTCGGCGATTTCCTGGCGGGTGCGGGCATCGGCGGTGGCGGTCAGGGCCATACGGGGAACGTCGGGGAAGCGTTGATGCAAGACCGACAGTTTCAGATAATCGGCGCGAAAATCATGCCCCCAATGCGACACACAATGGGCCTCGTCAATGGCGAACAAAGCCAGATTCACCTGTGCCAGACGCTCCAGCATACTGTCATTCAGCCGTTCCGGCGCCAGGTACAGCAAATCCAGATTCTGCCGATGCAAATCCGCCAGTACCGCCCGCGCCTGCTCACCGGTTTGCGAGGAATTCAGGAATGCGGCACGAATGCCCAGTTGATGCAACGCCTGCACCTGGTCCTGCATCAATGCGATCAGCGGCGAAATCACCACCGCCACGCCCGGTTTCAACAGCGCCGGCAGTTGATAGCACAAGGATTTACCACCGCCGGTGGGCATCAATACCAGGGCATCCTCGCCTTGCATGACTGTTTCAATAATGGCTTGCTGCTGACCACGAAACGCCTCGTAGCCAAACATTTGCTTGAGCGTGGTCAGCAACGCATCATTCATAATGGGCGGATACATCAATCAGGAAGAATTTGCGCTCGGCCATTAGGTAAATCCCATGGGTAACGGTAGAATCAAGGCTTTTATACAGTCAACAAGGCAATCAGGCCCATCGCGCCACAGCTTGACGTTTACTCAATCATGACGGTCAATCACTCACTTCAAGACTTGCTGTACTCGGTGCTGCAACTCAAACCCAGCCAATTGCCACTGCATGAGCACACGCCGTTGTTAGGCGCGCTTCCCGAGCTGGATTCCATGGCCGTGGTTGCCATTCTGACTGGCCTGGAGACGCTTTATGATTTTACCGTTGAAGATGATGAAATCGATGCGTCCGTGTTTGCCACTTACGGGTCGTTGCAGCGTTTTGTCACGCAAAAACTCAGCTCGTCACCTTAATTAACGCGCTGAGCGACCGTGTTGGCTCCAGCTGCGGCTGGGTGGAAAATGCGCAAATACCCAGTTTGGGCACCGGCAGCATGACCTCCAGACTGCGTATATTTTCCGCCAGATATGCCATGTCAGGGTCAACCACGCTGGCGATCCAGCCCAGGCAGGGCAAGCCCGCCGCCAAAATGGATTCGACAGTCAATTGCGCATGGTTCAAACAACCCAGACGCATGCCCACCACCACGATCACCGGAATCTGGATATGCTCCAGCCAATCACCCAGGTTGGTATCAAAAGTCAGCGGCGTGCGAAAACCGCCCGCGCCCTCCACCAGCACATCATGCGGCAACACCGCCAGTCTTTGGTATGCGCCGCTCAGTAAAGCCAGGTTAATGGGCTCATTGCCCGCCGCCAAATGAGGCGACACCGGCTCGACCAGAGCATAAGGATTGATCCAGTCATAGGGCAACTCGATCGAAGCCTGGGTGGCCAGCGCCAACGCATCATCATTGCGCGGGCCTTCAGAGGTCATGCCGCAACCAGCGGCGACTGGCTTCATGCCAATCACGCTGCGGCCTTGTGCCTGTAAATAACGCATCAAGGCCAGGGTAACCCAGGTTTTGCCGGCTTCGGTGTCGGTACCGGTAATAAACCAACGCAGATTCATTTAAGTTTGCTCGCACTCAGCCAGAAAATCTCGAAGGTGGCGGCGATACCACCGGTTTCACAACGCGGATAGGCCGCCAACATGGCCTTGAATCGCTGTTTGCCGGTCAGTTGCTTACGCCGGTACTGATCGGCATTGCCAGCGCCCAGCGTTTTCAGTTCGGCCATCAGCGTCCACACATCCGGATAACAAATCTGCTTACCTTCCTGTGCCTGATGGTCAAGCGTTAATCCGCTCTGTGCAAGTGTCCTGGACAATTCTGAAAGGCTAATAAAGTCATTGACATGTACCGCACTGTCCACCGCCGCCCAGGCGCTTTTAAGCTCCTGCAAAGTGGCCGGACCAAAGCTTGAAAAAACCAGCCTGCCGCCGGGCTTGAGCACCCGGTACAGGTCGGCAAACACCTGATCGCTACGCTGGCACCATTGCAAGGCCAGATTCGATAGCGCAAAATCCAGACAGTTTTCCGCCAGGGGCAGGCGTTCAATATCGGCGCAAACATAACCCGCCTTGCCGGTGGTCAAACGCCGCCGTGTGGTCTGCAGCATGGCTTCGGCAATATCGATAGCCCATAATCGGTCGATGGCAACATCTTGCAATTGTTCACTGATAAACCCGGTGCCGCAACCCAGATCGGCCACGCTACCGTAAACATTCGGCATCGAGTCTAACAACTGTTGACCGACTTCGCGTTGCAGTCGCGCCACCCGGTCATAGTGACCGCTGGCGTCGGCAAACGCCTGACGCACTCGCCGTTTATCCAATAGCATCTGAGTCAATCCTTGATTTGTTGCCTGAGCCAGGCGGCGCAAATGTCGGGGTGCGACAAGAACGGCATGTGCCCGGCCTCCGCCACCCGCTCGACCGGGATTTGATAATCATCGCTCAAGCGCGTCGCCAAAGCTTCAGGAATCAAACCATCCTGCCCTCCCAACAAAGCGTATTTAGGCACCAGCGTTGAGGTCAAAAGGTCGCGGGCATCGGTTTCGGCCAGCAAGCGCAGACCTTGATCCAGAGTCGCCCGATCCGGCGCCGGACATTGGCTCATCGCGGCTTGAACAAAGCGGGTAAAATTGCGGCTTTGCGCCTGATTGTGACATTGCAAGGCCACGAACCGGGCCAGCGCAGTTAAGGGTGAGGCATGAAACGCGGCGCTGAAACGGTTAAATTCATCTGTAGTCATGCCCGGCCAATCAACTTGTTCAATAAAACACGGATTAGACGCGATCAAGCCCACAGAACGCACAAGCTTGGGGTAGCGCTGCGCCAGGGTCAGACACAGCAGACCGCCCAGCGACCAGCCCAGCCAATGCGCCGGTTGCTCGCCCAAGGCTTTGGCCAGATGATCGGCCAGCGCTGCCAAGGTAAAATGATCGATCGGAGCACTCAAACCATGGCCCGGCAAATCCACGCAGATGCGTTCAAAGTCATCGCCCAACTGCTCGATCAAGGCATCGAACACGCCGCCATGCATGGCCCAGCCATGCACCAGAACGATCCTGGAGCCAGTGCCCGGGTGCGTTTTCAGGTAAAGAGCGTTCATAACAGCACCTCGGCCAGCGCGGTCAACAAAGCATCGATATCACTTTCGCTGTGCGCGGCGGTCAGGGTGATGCGTAACCGCGCCGTTCCTTCCGGCACTGTTGGCGGACGAATCGCCGGCACATTGAAGCCGCGCTCGGCCAGGGCTTTGGCTGTCGCCAGAGCGCGTTGATGGTCGCCCATCAAAACCGGTTGAATCGGTGTGCTTGACGGTAACAGCGCTAAGCCCAGCTCCGCCGCACCCTGACGAAACCGTTCGATCAAGGTCAATAACCGCTCCCGGTGCTCAGGCTGGTCACGCACGATGGTTAACGCCGCATGCGCGGCGGCGGCCACGGCGGGCGGTAACGCCGTACTGTAAATAAAACTGCGCGCTTGTTGTTCCAGAGTTTCGATCAGCGTGTGACTGCCGGCGACAAAGGCGCCATAACCGCCCAACGCCTTGCCAAAGGTCGCTATCACCACCGGCGCTTGGTCGGCTGAACAAACCGATGCCAGGCCCTGCCCGTTATTGCCAAAAACGCCAAATCCATGGGCATCATCCAGGATCAGACAAGCCTGGTGTTGCCGACAAAGCCGGTTTAATTCAGCAATATCGGCGCAATCGCCATCCATGCTGAACACCGTTTCACTGACCACCCATCGCCGACCTTGGCTTTGCTTCAGCAGCCGCTCCAGATGATCGTAATCCCGGTGCTGAAAGCGGCGCATGATAGCACCCGACAACACACCGGCATCGAGCAACGAGGCATGATTCAAACGATCCTGCAACAGCGCATCGCGCCGCCCGACCAGCCCCGACAACACGCCCATATTGGCCAGATAGCCCGAACCGAACAATAATACTCGCTCGCGCCCGGTAAAATCCGCCAAGGCTTGCGCCAAGGCTTGATGTTCGCGCTGATAACCGCCCAGCAGCTGAGCCGAGCCCGCGCCGACTCCGGCGGTCGCGGCTTGTTGAAACGCCTGAATGACGCTTGGATGTTGACTTAAACCTAAATAATCATTGCTGGCAAAGTCAATCAGCTGAGTGCCATCAATGAACACTTTGGCGCTGGCAACACGTTGTTGGCAGCGCACTTGACGTTTGCGCCCGGCTTGGGCGCGCTCAGCCAGTTGCTCAGAACTGAGCCAAAATTCGGTCATGCCGCGTGACTGGAACCGCCTGCGTATAGCCCCAAACGCTGAAACAACTGTTGGTCGGACTGACTCATCGGATTGTCGGTGGTGAGCAATTTTTCGCCATAGAAAATCGAGTTGGCGCCGGCCAGAAAACACAACGCCTGCAGCTCATCGGACATAGCCATACGCCCGGCCGATAAACGCACCCGTGAGGCTGGCATCAGGATTCTGGCCACGGCGATGGTACGAACGAAAATCAACGGATCGATATCGGGTGTGTCGGCCAACGGCGTACCCTCAACCTTAACCAACAGATTGATCGGCACGCTTTCCGGGTGTTTGGGTAGGGTGGCCAGTTGTAACAATAACTTGGCCCGATCCAGGTCACTTTCACCCATGCCGATAATGCCGCCGCAGCAAACACTGATACCGGCCTCGCGCACCCGCTCCAAAGTGTCTAAACGTTCCTGATAGGTGCGCGTGGTGATCACTTTCGAATAATAGTCTTCGGACGTGTCGAGATTATGGTTGTAATAATCCAGCCCGCCTTGTTTCAAACGCTCGGCCTGGGCATCGGTCAGCATACCCAAAGTGACACAGGTTTCCATCCCTAAGGCTTTGACTTCCTGCACCAGGGTCAGCACCCGGTCGATGTCCTTATCACGCGGTTGACGCCAGGCCGCGCCCATGCAGAACCGGCTGGCGCCTTGATCTTTCGCGCGTTTGGCGGCGGCGATGACAGTTTCCACCGGCAGCAGTTTTTCCGGCTGTAAACCGGCGTCATAGTGCGCGCTTTGCGGGCAATAGCCGCAATCTTCAGCGCAAGCCCCGGTCTTGATGCTCAACAAACTGCTGATCTGGATTTCATTGGCGTCAAAATAACGCCGGTGCGCTTGCTGGGCCTGAAAAATCAAATCATTGAACGGTGCCTCGAACAATGCCTGTACTTCGGCCAACAGCCAGTCGTGACGCAATGCGCCAGCGGTTTTGAGAGACTCTACTACCGTTGCGGTCATGGTATTCCTTGAGATTCTTGAGTAACGAGGGTCAGCCACCAAGGCTAAACCTAACCCTATATCATAAATGAATAATGGATCGATATCTAACTTAGGGATAATCTGGCGTAAACGCCTAATATGGCGTAAGAAAGAAGATGCCGTGTGCACGGCCTCAGGAGGCTGACTGCTGTTGTGCAAGAAAATCGGCGGCGATTTTCAGACTATTTGCCACCACTTGGTGCATATCATAATAAATATACTGCCCGCAGCGGCCGATGAATGTCATGTGCTGAAGCGTTTTCGCCTTGTCCCGATAACGCCGGTACAGCGCCTGGGGTGCACCATCAACGGTTTTTACCGGATAATACCGCTCGCCCTGGTTATCGATGTCTCGGCAGGGAATTTCCTTGGTCACCCACGCCGATTCTGCGCCTAAATCACAGCCTGGGTACAAGCGCCAATCGGTTTGTCGCGTATAACGACCGGTATCGGTAAAGTTTACCGTAGGCACCGGTTGCTGGTGTGTCACCTGCTGCGTGTGCTCGAAAATAATCGAACGGTAAGGCAACGGCCCGTAACAGCTATCAAAATACACATCGATAGGCATGGCGTTGAACACATGCAGGTAGTCCTTTTCCATGGATTTGGCAAATTCCGTATTCAGATGCACTTGAATAGCGTCATGATCGAGCAGGTTTTCAAATAAGCGGACATAGCCATGTTTGGGCATGGCCTGGATGCGATCGTTGAAATAGTCAGGATTGTCGTCATAACGCACCGGCAATCGCGCTAACACATCGCTGGGTAATTCATCTAAGGTTAAGTCCCACATCTTCTGGGTGTAACGAGCAAAAAACAGCTCCGTTAACTCGGTACCGAACACATTTTCCGCCATCTGTCGGGCATTGGCTGGCTGGGCGTGGTGACAACGCAATGTTTCCAGAAAAGCTTTGACTGCATCCTCGGACGAGAGCTGTTTGTTAAACACCCGATTTAACGTGGTTCGATTGATAGGCAAAGGCACATAGCCGGTATCATCAACCCAGGCTTCCACGCGGTGGCGGTAGTCCAGCCACTCAGTAAACCTGGACAAATAATCGAATATGCCTTGATTATTGGTATGAAAGATATGCGGCCCATAACGATGCACACGGATGCGTGTGCCCTCATCCACCGGATCATAAGCATTGCCGGCAATGTGATCACGTTTATCGATGATCTGAATACGGTAGCCATGCTCGGCCAATTCCCGAGCCAATGTGGCGCCAGCAAAGCCACAGCCCACAATCAAAATCGGCTTTTCCTGCATCAAGCAACTCTCCTTGAAAAGTGGTAATAACGTTACAACTTAGTCAAGCACCATGACAACTTCGTGACAGCGCATCGCAAGCAGCCGCACTATCGCAGTCATAGGTGTCTTAATTTGAGCGGTGAAGCCAAGACGATGCGGATGGATGGGAAGCACTAAAGCCGCCGGAAGACGAGCTACGCTATCCGGCGGAAATATAAGCGTCTGCACAAACGCCAACAGCCTTCAGGGCGACCTAAGCCCCTTTAGGCTTGGCACCTTAATACAATTTCTGCACTTCCTGATAACCTTTAATGGCTTTGTTCAGCTCTGCTTCCGCTGCTGCTTTATCACCATTTCTCAACGCACGACGCGCTTTTTTCAAATGCGCTGCCGCACGAGTGCGGTTAACATCCAAACGCCCTACTTCGATGCGCTTGGAATTTTGACGTGCCGCTTCGATAAGCTCTAGAACCGTATCATCCGACTCACTGCCAGTCAAAGCAGACAAAGCAGCTTGCGAATTCTTGACGGCGTCTGCAATCGACACAGCGACCTCTTCTGCGGTGGCATTTTCGACTTTACCAGCCGCTGAAGCCGGAACCATCGCAAGCGCAGAAAATAAAAGAGTGAAAGTAACAGCAAGCTGTTTTAACAATGTCATGACTGATTTCCTTAAAGTCTGGGGAAAAATGAGTAAGAACAGGCGCCAGCCGGTAACAATAGCTTGCCCAGCCCGACCTGTTGTGCGGGCGCAAGAACGCCGACACTTCTATACTACCACACTAAGGTTTATTTCCGCCCACCGCATTGACTCACCCCCCCATGAGTATCGACCCGCAGCCGATCAGAACCGTTCTACGCGTTCGCCTTCAGGTCGAAAAAGCGCCCTCAAAGTCGCCGCCATTCTCAGTGTGAGCATTTTCACTGTGCTTTAGCTTGCCCAGGAACGCCATGAACTCATCTGCAGGGACTTTACGGCCATCCATGCTGCCAACAGTCTCGCCAAGCACGTCCAATCTCCTTAACTTACACTCCAAAGTGAGCATTGCGGTCAAAGTCAATTCTTATCAGTACGAATTGTGAAAATGGTTTACAATAACTGGTTTTTTAGCGCGCCGTCGCTTTGCACTGTTTTGCTTTGCTTAAGGCTTTGTTATCCACGCTTCATCTCTATTAACCTACTGAAAAACCAACCGAGTGTAACCATGACAGATTTATCGCTTTACCGAAACATTGGTATTTTTGCCCATGTCGATGCCGGCAAGACCACAACTACCGAACGGATTTTGAAACTGACCGGCAAAATTCACCGTCTCGGCGAGGTTCATGATGGTGAATCAACCATGGATTTCATGGCGCAAGAAGCCGAGCGCGGCATTACCATCCAATCGGCGGCGACTACCTGTTTCTGGAAAGACCACCGTTTCAACATTATCGACACCCCGGGACACGTTGACTTTACCATTGAAGTTTATCGCTCCTTGAAAGTTCTCGATGGCGGCATCGGTGTTTTCTGTGGCTCAGGCGGCGTTGAGCCCCAGTCTGAAACCAACTGGCGTTATGCAAACGACTCAAAAGTATCCCGCCTCATCTATGTCAACAAACTAGACCGCACCGGCGCGGATTTTTATCGCGTCGTCAAACAAGTAGAAGAAGTTCTGGGCGCGGTTCCCGTGGTCATGACGCTACCGATTGGCCGCGAAAATGAATTTGTCGGCATGGTGGATCTGTTAACCGAAAAAGCCTGGATCTGGGATGACTCCGGCGATCCGATGAAATACGAAATCAAGGACGTGCCGGAAGACATGAAAGACGATGTCGAACAATGGCGTTCGGAATTGATCGAAAAAGTCGTCGAACAGGATGATGACGTCATGGAAAAATATCTGGAAGGCGAAATGCCGGATATCGACACCCTGAAACGCTGCATCCGTAAAGGAACAGTGAACATGGACTTTTTCCCGACCTATTGCGGCTCTTCATTCAAGAACAAAGGCGTACAACTGATTCTGGATGCCGTAATCGATTATCTGCCTAACCCAACTGAAGTCAATCCTCAGCCTGAAGTGGACTTAGAAGGCAATGACACCGGCACTTTCGCCATCGTCGATGCTGAAAAACCGCTGCGTGCGCTGGCGTTCAAAATCATGGACGACCGTTATGGTGCTTTGACCTTCATCCGCATTTATTCCGGCAAAATCGCCAAAGGCGATACCGTGCTTAACACTTTTACCGGTAAAACCGAGCGTATTGGCCGTATCGTGGAAATGCACGCTAACGACCGAAACGAACTCGACCAGGCGCAAGCCGGTGACATTGTTGCCGTGTTGGGCATGAAAAATGTGCAAACCGGCCATACCCTGTGCGATCCAAACAAGCCGGCCACCCTGGAACCCATGGTGTTCCCGGATCCGGTTATCTCGGTTGCCGTGGCCCCGAATGATAAAGCAGCCTCGGAAAAACTGGGCATTGCCCTGGGCAAAATGATTCAGGAAGATCCATCATTCCGTGTCGAAACCGACCAGGAAAGCGGCGAAACCATTCTCAAGGGCATGGGCGAGCTGCATCTGGATATCAAGGTGGATATTCTGAAACGCACGCACAAGATCGATGTCACCGTGGGCAAACCACAGGTTGCCTACCGCGAAACCATTACCAAGCGTGTTGAAGACAGCTATACCCACAAAAAGCAAACCGGTGGTTCTGGACAATTTGCGAAAATCGACTACATCATCGAACCCGGTGAAACCGGTTCTGGCTTTCAGTTTGAATCCAAGGTTACCGGCGGCAACGTGCCTCGTGAATACTGGCCTGCCGTGGAAAAAGGCTTTGAACTGAGTATGGAAAAAGGTGTCATGGCTGGATTCCCGTGCCAGGACATTAAAGTCACCCTGACCGATGGTGCTTTCCATGCCGTTGACTCCTCGGCCATTGCCTTTGAAATTGCCTCGAAAGCGGCCTATCGGCAAACCATACCGAAAGCCAGTCCGCAGCTAATGGAGCCGATCATGAAAATCGACGTCTTCACCCCCGAAGACCATGTTGGTGATGTGATTGGTGACCTGAACCGTCGCCGCGGCATGATCAAATCCCAAGAACCTGGCGCTACCGGCGTGCGCATTAAAGCTGAAGCACCCTTGAGCGAAATGTTTGGCTATATCGGCGACCTGCGCACTATGACCTCCGGTCGTGGCCAATTCTCGATGGAATTTGCCCACTACCTGCCCTGCCCCAAAAATGTGGCCGATCAGGTTATCGAAGAGACCAAAGCGCGCAACGAAAAGAAATAATCGTTGCAACCTGCCGGGCTGGGTCGGTATCAACCGACCCGGCTCAGTCGACATTAAAAAACCGGGCGATCCATAACCGTCCGGTTTTTTTATGTCCTTAATCAGACCAAGTTAGTGTCAGTCATCTAATTTGCAGCGTGCCTCGGCGCTGACCAATGTAGCCCCTTCAGCATTGATAATTGCAGCCAGTACAGACTGGTTCTGAATGAAACTGCCTGGAATTTCCGTATCGCCACGGGAAATATCATCCGCATCGCTATCAAACTCAAATTCCACTCGCTCACCCGCCCGAACATTGAGCGGGGCAGATTCCACTGAGTCCAAACCTGACGTTACTCTGGCGACATAATCACCGGGAACCAAGCCAGCCACATCGATTTCTACCTCTGACTTAGTGGCGTTACTGTCCACCTCACACTTAAGAAACATTCTGACACCGTCAGCGGTAGGCGGCACTATCACGGCGTTATCATCATCGTCACTGCCACGACCACGGCCTTGGCCCCGCACTAAATCATCCAGGTCAACGTCTTCAAATTCAGCAAAATTAGCGATCGTCTCACACGTTGCGCTATCTTCCAGCTCAACAAAACTGAGTTCGTAATTGAATGAATTACCTCGACGTTCCAATTCCACATCAAAATAGCGACCGTCAAGCCCATTACCCAGGTTATTCACCAAAACACAAGGAACGATCAAGGTATTGCTACTAAAATCAGCCCTGGCCGTACCACCAATACGATCCGCCAAAACAGGGCTGCCGGCCAGCGACAGTGCGACCAGTAAAGCTATATTGCAACGCATAAAACCTCCTGAACAAATAAAAAACAGCCAGCTTTGCCAACAAATTCACAAAAACCGGCAACAGCACTCACATAGCCTGGTCAGGATATCGTTTCAGTTGCCTGCAATAAGGCAGGTAGCTTATCCCGATAAGCTACGCCAGACCATAGTATCACGTCGCCACGTCTGTTTAACAATGAACCGTTCAGGGCGGGGATGGATAGCGCGGACACGAGAGTGTCCTGATCGTTAGTTTGGTCTCTGTTGTTGCTCGACGTACTGCCGAACAATCTCAAAGTGTCTAAGCTGTCGAATATCATTATTTTTCACATAGACCACGTATAATTACAGCCATGAAACGCTTAAGCCTACCAATACGAACGGCATGGGCTTCCACCAAGGAACGTGGGAACCAGAACAACACCAAGAGAAAGCCTTGGCGAAGGCTCAGCAAGCCATGAGCCGCACACAGACATTCAGCAACAACTGGAAGAAGGCGAAAGCCAACGTTCAGAAAATTTATGCTCGTATCAGTAATGACCGACGCGACTACCTGCACAAAACCACGCCAGGGTGTGTATCAAGGATTTGCAGGTTCAGAATCGGAAGATGTCCCAGTCAGCGTCAGGCATCCCTGAGACATCGGGCAAAAACGTTCAGGCCAAATCCGGCCTGAACCAAGCCATCCTCGATCAAAGCGGGTTCGAGTTCCGCCGCCAGTTAGCGTACAAAGCGCGGTTCGATTGTGTGGACTGTGGTTTCGAGGCAAACGCCGATTTAGTCGGCGCGATCAATGTTTTAAGGGTGGGACACGCCCCGTTAGCTTGTGCAAAGACTTCGCCCGGCTGTAAGGGCGTCGAGCCAAGAACCCAAGAAGCGACTCAAGCATATTGCTTGAGCGCCGTAGGAATCCTCGTCCTAAAGAACGAGAAGAATGCCAAAATCAGCAAATTCATCTATTGATGCTTTTCAACCACCTGCTTAAATGATGACTTCCAACAACACCATTCTAGTCACCGGTGGCGCCGGTTACATCGGCAGCCATACCTGTGTTGAATTACTGCAAGCCGGTTTCGACCTGGTTGTGGTCGATAACTTCAGCAACAGCAAACCCGAAGCCTTACAGCGAGTCATGCAAATTACCGGTCGAGAATTTGCCTGTTACGCTGTGGATATCACTCATACCGAAGCTCTATCGCAGGTTTTTACAGACCACCCTATCGACGCCGTCGTGCATTTCGCTGGCTTAAAAGCGGTGGGCGAATCATGCGCTAAACCGGCCTGGTATTACCGCAACAATGTCTATGGTACACAAGTATTAACCGAGGTCATGGCGGAACATCACGTTAAACGCCTGGTATTCAGTTCCTCGGCTACCGTGTATGGCGAACCGAAGTCTGTCCCCATCACCGAAGATTTCCCATTGTCAGCAACCAATCCATATGGCCGCAGTAAGTGGTTCATAGAGTCCATGCTCAGTGATTTCGTGGACGCTGACCGTTTACAGCACGCCAATCAGCCTTGGCAGATTTCGGTGCTGCGCTATTTCAACCCCATTGGCGCGCACAAAAGCGGTTTGATTGGCGAGGATCCAAAAGATATTCCCAATAACCTGATGCCTTATATCTCTCAAGTTGCCGTCGGCAAGCTCAAACAACTGTCGGTATTCGGTGATGACTACCCAACCCATGATGGTACCGGGGTGCGCGATTACATTCATGTGGTTGACTTGGCCAAAGGTCATGTCAAGGCGCTGGAAAAATTGTTCAACCAGGCGCAAGAAACTACCGATTGGCAAGCTTACAACCTGGGAACAGGCCAAGGCTACAGCGTACTGGATCTGGTCAAGACCTTCATCGAGGTCACCGGCCAGGACATACCCTACCAAATCGCCCCGCGTCGGCCTGGTGATATTGCCATTTGTTACGCCGACCCCACTAAGGCCTGGCGCGAATTAGGCTGGCAAGCACAGCTTGACCTTACCGCCATGCTGGCCGATACCTGGCGCTGGCAATCATCCAATCCCGACGGTTATGCCTGAAGCTCAAACATAAACGAGGTGCTCTCACTTTATCAGGCAGAGCAATGCGGCATTTTGCCATCGATGGCAAAATGCCGTTCGGCAGGCTTAAGCCTACCGAACTTTTAAGGCTTGAAAAACTTATTTCAAAAGAATGTCTTGCTTAATTGTTTCCACGGTTTTAGCGCCAATCCCTGAAACATGGGTTAAATCATCAGCAGATTTGAATGCGCCATGTTCTTGACGATATTTGACAATAGCCTCAGCTTTTTTCAAACCGACACCCTTGAGTGATTCTGCAATTTTCTCAGCGCTTTCTTTGTTGACATTAACCGGCACTGCCAAGACAGTGGCTGAAAAGAGCAATAAAACAAAAGAAAACAATAACTTCATGATTAGCTCCCGAGTTAATTGGAAAAACATGGCTTGTCGCACAAGCCAGCTCAAGCTTAGTACAATTTTGCCATCTTGAAAGCGAACTTTGCGTTACACCTTGTGTACTTCATATCGGCAATACCCAAGGAAGCATCGGGGGCAAAGGCTTCGCCAGCATATATGCCATAAGAACTCATACAGATGTATTTACAGCATCCTTATACCGTAGTTGATCTGCGATGGGCATAACCTTATTATGCAGACTCAGCCCGCGACTCCACCTCAAACCCAATCACATTGCGGGTATCCTTGCTGAACTCGATGCCAATCAGGTGAATTGGCTGGTTGCGTGCTTGATA
>JAVVEW010000089.1:0-4230 GCA_032251045.1 Methylococcales bacterium | reverse complement strand
GATCGACAACTTGTAAGGAGCTGATCCATGTTGAAACATCTTTCCATCAGTCTGGCGGCCTTAGGATTAGCCGTTGGCACTCTTTCGGCGCAGGCTGACTTTGGCGCCGCCACCGAAAAAAACCTTCTGCAACTTTCCATTTTCCGTCACGGTGTCAGCAATGACATCGGCGCATCGGCAACCGCGCCCGAAGGCTTTATTCGCGACCGTTCGCGTTCTGCAGCTGACCTGATTAAATTGTCGGATAGTCTGAATGCCGAATTTCTAACTCGAGACGCTGCTAACTGGACGGATATGATGGTGTTGTTTCCGGCTCAGAATCCAAGTCACATCATTACTTGTGTGGAAGAGCGCAATCCAGACCTGCCTGATGGCCGCAAAGCACCTTCAGTACAAACCATCGACCTGGCCACCGGCGAAGTCAATACCGTACTGCGCGGCATGATTGCTTGCGATGGCATCCGTCTGACGGCCTGGGGCACAATTCTGGCGACCGAAGAAGCCGGTGACGGCGGCGCTTACGAAATCATTGATCCGTTGAATACGTTCGAAAACACTGTTGTCGATCGTGCTACCGGCCAGATCACTGGCGCAACCGCCGGCAATATTGCGAAACGCCCGGCACTGCCCACCATGGCCTGGGAAGGTTTGACCGTGCTATTTACCGGTGTGGTCATTGCTGGCGACGAACTCAGACCCGGCACCGATGGCGATGATACCGATGGCGGCGCGATTTTCAAATTCGTTCCAGAAAACCCCAATACTTTGCAATCGATCACCGACTTATCCCAATCGCCTTTTGTGGCAGGCAGTGTTTATGCCTTGCGGGTCAGCTGTCGGGATAATCGTCCGCAATTCGGTCAAGGCTGCGAAGTAGGCAGCGCCGACTGGGTGGGCGTTAATGCCGCCACGGCTCGGGCGGATGCCAATGCCAATGGCGCGACCGGTTATTACCGGCCGGAAGATCTGCATCGCGACCCGTCGTTTTTAGGCCAGGGTGTGCGTTTTTGCTGGGCCAACACCGGCCTGGCTTCCGGTGGCAATTATGGTGAGGTGATGTGTGCTATCGATAGCGCACCGAATCAGGCTGCGGCAGGTGAGTTGACCGTCATGGTCAACCGATTCATCGAAGGCACCCCGGACATGAATCAACCGGACAATCTGGCCTTTCAACCAGGCACCGGTATTTTGTATGTCATTGAAGATAATCCTAACGGCGACGTCTGGGCGTGTTTGCCGGATGGCGATGATCGCGACATCAAGTCCGATGGCTGTATCAAGGTTATGTCCGTGGTTGACGCAAGCGCCGAACCCACCGGCCTTTTCTTTTCCGACGACGGCAAGACAGCTTACCTGTCGATCCAGCATTCCGACGACGCCGAAGGCACGCAATTCGATGGCTTCGATACCGACGATGTATTGAGAATCACCGGCTTCGCAACGCCGATCGATTCATCTACACTGGATGGCTTCTTGAATCTGGGCGCTGGCTCCATCGCCCCGCAAGCAGGCAACGTCCTGCAAATGCAGGGCATCCAGTTCAATGGCGTACCCCTCAATGCCAACATCAAAATTAACATGGATGGTACTTGGGAGTTGCGTTAAGGCGCTTCTGATTAAATCAGTGCTTCCTTCTGGTTAAAAACTTATACGGCCCGTCAAGGGCCGTTTTTTTTTGAACGGCAATAATGATTATTGCGTTGTTTGAAAACAGGCGCATCCTTGCGGCGGTTAAGGGGCTGATATTGACCTGACTGTGGATGGCAGGAAAACATATAAAAACACCTGCCTACATTCACCTAATGCCCTGGATAGAGGCGTCACGAGATTTCAGCCCTTAACATGAGGCAGCGAATTTGAACGGCGGCCAGGAACGAATCAGACCCTTTCTCATAGCAGGTAGCGATGCCTTGCCCATGCTTGAGAGGCAAGAAGGCGTTCTTTCTTTACCAAATGCCGCATCTTATACACAGAATCTGGAACAGCTAAAATTTTCAGGACGTTAAACTTCTGCCAGATTGCCCTTGGTTTCCAGCCAGGTTCGCCGGTCGGCGGAGCGTTTTTTCGCCAGCAGCATGTCCAGCAGGGCTGAGGTTTGTGTGTTGTCTTCACTGGTTAGCTGTACCAGCCGCCGGGTGTCGGGGTGCATGGTGGTTTCACGAAGCTGTATTGGGTTCATTTCCCCCAGTCCTTTGAAGCGCTGGACATTGACCTGGCCTTTAAGCTTTTCGGCTTTGATTCGATCCAGCACAATTTGCCGTTCGGCCTGATCCAGGGCGTAGAACACTTTTTGGCCAACATCGATGCGGTATAGTGGCGGCATGGCGACAAACACATGCCCGGCCTGAACCAGCGCCGGAAAATGCCGGTAAAACAAGGCGCAAATCAAGGTGGCGATGTGGTTGCCGTCGGAGTCGGCGTCGGCCAGAATGCAGACTTTGCCGTAGCGCAGCCCATTCAGGTCAGTGGAGCCGGGTTCCACGCCCAGGGCCACGGCGATATCGTGAACTTCTTGCGAGGCCATGACTTGGCCAGCAGCCACTTCCCAGGTGTTGAGAATCTTGCCGCGCAGCGGCATGATGGCCTGAAATTGCCGGTCGCGGGCCTGTTTGGCCGAGCCGCCGGCAGAATCACCTTCTACCAGAAACAATTCCGAACGCACCCGGTCTGAGGTCACGCAATCGGCCAGCTTGCCGGGCAGTGCAGGGCCTTGGGTGATTTTCTTGCGCGCCACTTTCTGACTGGCGGCCAGGCGCTTTTGGGCGCTGGCAATCACTTGCGCGGCAATGGCCTCGCCTTGACCGGGGTCTTGATGCAGCCACAAACTGAAGCGGTCTTTGATCACGCCGGCGACAAATCCGGCGCATTCGCGGGAGCTTAATCGTTCTTTGGTCTGACCGGAAAATTGTGGTTCCTGCATCTTCACCGATAACACATACTGACAGGCATCCCAGACATCTTCCGGCGATAATTTAAGTCCGCGTGGCAGCAGATTACGCCATTCGCAAAACTCACGCAGGGCTTCGGTCAGGCCGGTTCTGAGGCCATTGACATGAGTGCCGCCTAACACGGTCGGTACCAGGTTGACATAGCTTTCGCTGACCGATTCGGGCAAGGTTTCGGCCACCCAGACCAGACCGCAGGCCAATGCTTCATGATCAAATTCCTGATCGACTACGAACGGCGGGTTGGGTAAAAATGTACACCCGCTCAACCGGTCGAGCAGGTAATCGGTGAGGCCGTCCTGATAATGCCAGGTTGAAGTTTCATCGGCGTGCTGATCGTGCAAGGTGATGCGCAGCCCCGGGCATAACACCGCTTTGGCGCGCAGCAGCGCTTTTAACCGGCTGAGCGATAATTTCGGGCTGTCGAAATAGCGGCCATCGGGCCAGAATTGAAGGGTGGTGCCGGTGTCACGCACCGGACAACGGCCAATGACTTCAAGGTCGCTGACTTTGTCGCCATTGGCAAAGGCCATTTGATAACACTGGCCGCCGCGCTTGACGGTGACCGTCAGTTGGCTGGACAAGGCATTGACCACGGACACACCTACACCGTGCAAACCGCCGGAATACTTGTAATTTTTGTTGGAGAATTTGCCGCCCGAGTGCAACCGGGTCAGAATTACTTCGACGCCGGGCGCGTTTTGTTCCGGATGAAGATCCACCGGCATACCCCGGCCATCGTCGGCCACTTCCAGGCTGCCGTCGGCGCGTAAGGTTACGGTAATGGTTTTGGCAAAACCGGCCAGGGCTTCGTCAACGCTGTTGTCGATCACTTCCTGCAGCAGATGGTTGGGCCGGGTGGTGTCGGTGTACATGCCGGGGCGTTTGCGTACTGGCTCCAGGCCGGTCAGGACTTCGATAGCGTCAGCGGTATAAGTTTGGTTCATAGGGTTAAAAATCAACGAACAAATCCGATATAATGCCTAACTTTTGGCGAAAACCAAACCTTATCTGATGGCGAGAAAAAAAACCGCGCCCGCGTTTGAAAGTGCATTGGCCGAGTTGGAGCAGTTGGTCGAACAAATGGAGCAAGGCGAGTTAAGCCTTGAACAGTCGCTAAGCCTGTTTGAGCGCGGGGTGGCCTTGACTCGCACCTGCCAGCAAGCGCTTGAGGACGCGGAACAGAAAGTCCGGATTCTGCTGAAAGATGCGGACGGTCAACCTAAAACGGAAACCTTTACCGATGACTGATTTACTGAACGATTTTATCGATGCCAGCCGCATC
>JAVVEW010000088.1:0-4347 GCA_032251045.1 Methylococcales bacterium | reverse complement strand
CACGGATACCTCGTTAATCACGCTTGCTCACGGCAACGGCGGTGAACTGACCCGCACGCTGATCGAACAGGTTTTTGCCAGGCATTTACACAATGCCTGCCTGGATATCGACCACGATGCCGCCACCTTGCCGTGGTCGCATCCTGACGGGCTGATCATGACCACCGATAGCTTTACCGTGGAACCTTTGATTTTTCCGGGCGGCGACATTGGCAGCCTGGCGGTACATGGCACGGTGAATGATTTGGCGGTGGCCGGGGCCAAACCTCGCTACTTAAGTCTCAACGCCATTATCGAGGAAGGCCTGCCGCTGGCGACGCTGGAACATATCGTCGCCAGCTTGGGCCAGGCGTGTCGGGACTGCGGTGTGGCTGTGGTCACCGGCGATACCAAAGTAGTGCGTCAAGGCCAGGGCGGCGGTTTGTATCTGGTCACCACTGGCATTGGCGAACGCATCAACGGCCTGACTCTGGGTATGGATAACATCGCGCCCGGTGATGTGCTGCTGATATCAGGGAGCTGCGGCGACCATGGCGCGGCCGTGTTGTTGGCGCGTGAGCAATTTGGCCTGCGTGGCGCGCTGCATTCCGATGCGGCCAGCGTGCTGCCTGTCACCGAAGCTCTGACCGCACTGCCGGGGCTGAAATTCATGCGCGACCCAACCCGGGGCGGCGTCGCCACAGTGCTGCATGACATCGCACGCAGCCGGCAGGTAGGCGTTTGTATCGATGCCGCCACGCTGCCGATCAAACCGGAAGTGCAGGCAGTCACCGAAATGCTGGGCTATGACCCGCTGTATCTGGCATGTGAAGGTCGGGTGCTGGCCGTGCTTGAGCCAAGCGCCAGCCGCGAAGCATTAACGCGCCTGCACGATTTGGGTTACCACGATGCGCGCTGTATCGGCCATATCGAAAGCGGCCGCCCCTGGGTACGCCTGATCACAGAACTGGGCGGCGAGCGCTTGCTGGAACCACTGGCCAGCGATCCACTGCCGCGAATTTGTTAAAATGTGTTCAGGCGATGTCGTGATTAAAGCCATACGCTTTACAACTCACCAGCTGCCATAAGGCTGCTGTACCAGGTTGTTGTTGTAATAACGTACATCTTGAGTCACTTCCTCCCCCAACCAGGGAGGCCGGCTAAAGGCTTCATCAACGTGATCCAGCTCGATTTCAGCAACGATCAACCCCTGATTGGCGTTGAGAAATTCGTCGATTTCCCAAACCTTGCCATCATAGTTCACCCAATGGCGGATTTTCTCCACCAACGGCCAACGGCATAGCGTATCCAGCATGGCCTCGGCATCGGCCAAGGGAATGGGATACTCATACTCATGACGCTGGTTACCCAGGGTAGCACTTTTAACGTTCAGCCAGGCTTGTTCGCCATCTGTGCGCACCCTGACCGAGGCTTTGCCACTGGTTTCCAGATAACCTTGTCGAAATCGGGCGCTACGGGTGACCGAAGCACGCCAGCTTGCATCTTTCAGTAAAAATTTATGCTCAATTTCTAATGCCATGATTGATTGCCTCGTTGAAAAAATGATGCTCCGCCTCGACTTGACCTGGAAGGCGAAAAACGATGTGTATTGTGCCGCGCCCCATCTGGCCAAGCGCAATGGCAACGCTGAAAATAACCAGCAACTCCCAGTTTGAGCCTTTTTGCTGTGTTTAGGGCACAAGATGTGTCTGTCGAGGCGCACCGTAGACCCATCCATGGGGCTTGACGGCAACATCCTTGCTGCCGACATTCTCGCCAAACACACTTTGCACCCTTTTTGAACTCCAACTTGGGAATGGCCGGAAAATTACCATGCACTGTGCTCAGTACAGTAAAATCTGTATTCTTAAATGCCCTGCGTTTACGGCTACAACACGCCGCCTGACACCGGCCAAGCTCAAGATTTTAACAGGAGACTCACACCATGCGCGCCGTATTGATGCCTGAACCCGGCCCCGCCGACGTGTTACAGCTCGCTGACGTTGCCGAGCCAGAAATCACCCTACCCACTCAAATCAAGGTTCGTATCGAAGCGGCTGGCGTCAATCCTATCGACACCAAAGTGCGTCAGCAAGCACTGTTTTATGCGGTTACCGAACCGGTTATCTTGGGTCTGGACGGTGCTGGCGTGGTCGTGGCTGTCGGCGCACACGTCAGCAAATTCAAAGTCGGCGATGCCGTCTGGTTTTGTCACGGCGGACTGGGGCGCGAACCTGGCAGCTATGCCGAATTTTGCGTGCTGGATCAGGATAACGCCGACCATAAGCCCTGCAACCTTTCGTTCCCGCAAGCGGCCGCGCTGCCATTGGTGTTATTGACCGCCTGGGGCGCATTGTATGACCGAGGCAGCCTGCAAGCGGGCCACACCGCGCTGATTCACGCAGGCGCCGGTGGCGTGGGGCATATCGCCATTCAATTAGCCAAATATAAAGGCGCACGGGTATTGACCACAGTCAGCAGCTTGGACAAAGCCGAGTTAGCGCGGCAGCTGGGCGCTGACCAGGTTATAGACTATCGCAGGGAACCGGTCACCGAACGGGTTATGGCCTTAACCAACCATCAAGGTGCGGACTTAGTGCTGGACAGTGTGGGCGGTGCGGTGTTTGCCAACAGCATTTATCAGGCAGCTCCGTTCGGCACCGTGGTAACCTTACTTAAACCCGAATCATTTGATCTGGCCGAAGCACGGCTGCGCAATCTACGCATTGGTTTTGAATGGATGTTAACGCCGATGCTGCGCGACTTGCCCGCCGCCCGTGCCCACCAGATACACATTCTGGAACAATGCCGAGCTCTGTTGGAACAAGAAGTCTTGACCGTACATGTCAACCAGATTTTACCTTTGGCCCAGGCAGGTCAGGCACATCGCCATATTGAAGCCGGTCACAGTCAAGGTAAAGTGGTTCTGACCCTGCGTTAGGCCTGAACCCAACACCCGCTTAACGCTCACCTCTCCACAACCAAGAGTCTCTCCCCTATGGACGTTTATTCCGCCTTACAACCTTTGCTATTCCAATTGCCACCTGAAACCGCGCATAACCTGAGCCTGAACGGTCTGAAATGCCTGCATGGTCTGGGCGCGACATCCTGGCTGGCACAGACGCCACCGCCTAAGCCGGTATCGTTGATGGGATTGACGTTCGCCAACCCGGTTGGTCTGGCAGCGGGGCTGGATAAAAACGGCGATTACATTGACGCGCTGGGCGCGTTAGGTTTTGGTTTTGTTGAAATCGGCACGGTCACGCCTCGCCCGCAACCCGGCAATCCGCGTCCACGTTTATTCCGCCTGCCTGAACAGCGTGCCTTGCTTAACCGCATGGGCTTTAACAATAAAGGCGTCGCGCACCTGGCCGAAAAAGCCAGACAGCGGCGTTATACTGGTGTGCTGGGTATTAACCTGGGCAAAAACTTCGACACGCCGCTGGAACATGCCGCAAAGGATTATTGCAGCGCCATGGCGGTCAGCTATCCGGCGGCTGATTATCTGACCATCAACATTTCTTCGCCTAACACCCGAAACCTGCGCGATTTACAACGTCCCGGCGCGATCGAGCCGTTGTTACGCACGCTGAAGACCGAACAAACCCGGCTTGCCGAACACCATCAGGTGTACCGCCCCTTACTGGTTAAAATAGCGCCCGACCTGGAACAAGACGCCTTGCGTGACCTGGCTAAAACATTTGTCGCCACGGGCATGGATGGCGTTATTGCCACCAATACCACCATCACCCGCCCCGGCCTGGCCAACCATGCGTTGGCCGAACAAGCCGGCGGCCTGAGCGGCGCACCGTTACTGACCTTAAGCACCGAAAAAGTTGCCGAACTGGCCGACATGCTGGCAGGCCGACTGCCGATTATCGCCGCGGGTGGTATTTTCAGCGCCGAAGACGCCCTGGCCAAGCATGCCGCAGGCGCCGCTCTGGTGCAGATTTATTCGGGTTTTGTCTATCGTGGCCCAGCGCTGATTCACGAAATTGTGCATAGCTGGCCATTAAACACCGCCATGTCATAAAGCTGTCATGTTGACTCGGTTGAATCGTTTATTTATATACAGGAATTGTTTATGAGACGCTTAACCGTTGCCGTGGTTGAGGATGAAGACGCCATCCGCGATATGTTGACTGTGGTGTTACATCAGGGGGGCTTTGATTGCGTAGCCCATAAACATGCTGAAGCCGCCCAGCAAAGCCTGGCTGAACAAGTGCCTGATTTAATTTTGCTGGATTGGATGCTGCCGGGCATTTCTGGCGTGGAATGGGCAAGGCGTTTGAAAAAAGAAACCCATTACCGCAATATCCCCATCATCTTACTCACCGCCCGGGGCGAGGAGGAAGATAAAGTCAGAGG
>JAVVEW010000087.1:0-4409 GCA_032251045.1 Methylococcales bacterium | reverse complement strand
CGCTTGATCATTGGCCAGCAAGGCGTTGAGCCGTTGCCGCTCAATATTCAATTCATCCTGTTCGCCTCGTATTTTTATTTCCTCAAGTTTGGCCAGATGCCGAAGCTTTAGCTCCAGGATCGCTTCAGCTTGAACATCATTGAGCGCGAAGCGTTGCATTAACACCGGTTTAGGACGATCGTGCTCCCGAATAACGGCGATGACCTCGTCAATGTTAAGAAAAGCGATCAACAGTCCTTCGAGAATATTCAAGCGGGCTTCGACTTTTGCCAAGCGATAGCGCAAGCGACGGCGCACGGTTTCAGTGCGAAAAGCCAGCCATTCGCTGAGCAATTCGATCAGATTTTTTACCCTTGGACGGCCATCTAGGCCGATTATATTCAGATTGACCCGGTAGTTTTTTTCCAGATCCGTGGTCGCGAATAGATGCAGCATCACCGCCTCGATATTGCAGCGCCGTGATTTGGGCGTCAAGACCAAGCGGGTAGGTTGTTCATGATCGGATTCATCGCGCAAATCTTCAATCATGGGCAGTTTTTTGGCATTGATTTGCGCGGCAATTTGTTCCAGCACCTTGGCGCCGGAAACTTGATGGGGCAGGGCATGAATGACAATTTGCCCATCTTCAACCTGGTAACAGGCGCGAGTCTTGATCGAGCCATGGCCGGTTTGATAAAGCTTTTGCAAGTCATCAGGAGAGGTGATGATTTCCGCTGCCGTTGGGTAATCCGGTCCTTTGATATAGCGTAGCAAGGTTGTGAGTTGCGCGTTGGGATGATCTAGCAGATGCACACAAGCTGCGACAATTTCGTTGAGATTATGCGGTGGAATGTCGGTGGCCATGCCCACGGCGATGCCGGAAGCACCGTTGAGCAGGATATTGGGCAGACGAGCCGGCAGTAGCATAGGCTCTTGCAAGGTGCCGTCAAAATTATCTTGCCAATCCACGGTGCCATGCGGCAATTCCGCCAGTAACACCTGAGCATAAGGCGCCAGCCGCGATTCGGTATAGCGCATGGCGGCAAATGATTTCGGATCATCGGCCGAACCCCAGTTGCCCTGGCCGTCGATCAACGGATAACGATAGGAAAAGTCTTGTGCCATCAATACCATGGCTTCATAACAGGCGCTGTCGCCGTGTGGATGAAATTTGCCCAGCACATCCCCTACCGTGCGTGCCGATTTTTTATACTTGGCGCTGGCGTTCAGACCTAGCTCGGACATGGCATAGACAATGCGTCGCTGCACCGGCTTCAGGCCATCGCCAAGATGCGGTAGCGCCCGGTCTAGAATGACATACATGGCATAGTCGAGATAGGCCTTTTCGGTGAATTGGTCTAGCGTTATTTGTTCTACGGTTTCAATGCTGGGCATAAATTGAGGGTGGGTATGCAAAAAGGTTAAGTTTATGTCCTGGGTATTTGATGGTAAGTTAAAGCGTGTAACGTACGTTCTGTACCCATCATAGTTTGTTATAAATAACTAGCAACATGAAAAAATACACACAACCTAAAACACAAGGGGAATCAATATGGCACAGTTAGCATTACGGGATGGTTGGCGCTGGTTTGTTCGTGGCTGGCAAATTTTCAAAGCCGAACCTTGGCTGTTCATGCTCGGCGGTTTCATTTGGTTACTGATTGAGGCGGTGCTGATCTTCATTCCCGTTATCGGTGAAATCATTGATGGCCTGTTGTTGCCGGTGGCCTACACGGGATTTGTCTTAGCGGCGCAGGTGATAGAACAAGACGAAAAGCCGAATATTAAAACCCTTTTTCTGGGGATTACCAAGCCGGAACTACTTTTGCCCGTGTTATCTCTGGGCGTCAGCATTGTCCTGTACGAGGTTTTAGCATTACTGCTGATTATGGTAATTGGGCCGATTGGCGTAGCTTTGTTTGCGTTACCTATGGGCGTTATCCTGTTTGCCGCCTTGGTGTTCGCGGTGCCGGCGGTCGCATTGGACGGGTATTCAGCCTGGGCGGCGCTGAAGTTAAGTTTTACTAAGGCTGGCGAGAACGTTTCGGCGTTGCTGATGGTTTATCTGGTTTTTCTAGGCTTTATGGTGTTGTCTGTGATTAGTTTTGGCATAGCTTTGATTGCTATTTTGCCGCTGATTTGTTGCAGTTTTTATGTGGGTTATCGTGCAGTTATGGCAAACTAAGCGGTTTTTTACAGGAGTTTGTGATGCAAGCCTTGCGTTGGCATATTCAAGATGATGCAGAAGCCGTCGCCCGGGCGGCGCTGACTTACATGATTAACGCCGCGACACGCGCCATCGCCGAGCGTGGCGTGTTTCATCTGGTGCTGGCCGGCGGCTCCACGCCCAAACGTGTGTATCAGCTATTGGCCCAGGCCAAACCGGATACCCGGCATTGGCATGTTTACATGGGCGATGAGCGCTGTCTGCCGGCTGATGATCCCGAACGCAACAGCAAAATGGCGTTTAACGCCTGGCTGGCCAAGGATTCCATGCCGCGCGAGCAAATCTTTATGATGCCGGCGGAGCTGGGGCCGGAACAAGGCGCAGCTGCTTATCAGCAAACGATTGCCAATGTTGGCCAGTTTGACATGGTGCTGTTGGGCATGGGCGAGGACGGTCATACCGCCAGTTTATTTCCGGGCCATCATCACGACCTGGAAGAAACCGTGCATGCTGTTTATCATTCCCCGAAACCGCCGCCAGAGCGTATCAGCCTCAGTGCTAAACGGTTAAGTCAGGCCTGCCAGGTGGTGTTTCTGGTTGCAGGTCACGGCAAGCAGGAGGCCGTGCAACAGTGGCGGGAGGGGGTGGATTTACCGGTGGCCAACATCACGCCCGAGGCTGGCGTGGATGTGTTGATTGACCGGACTGCGATGGGCGAGTAACCTCGGCGCGTGCTCAATATTGTCTGGTTGACGTTATTTGTTTCAGCTTATCTCAGTGCTTGTTATCAAGCGCTGGTGTTGGGTGATGTCTCGGTTTTTCAGAGTCTTCTCACGGCCTTGTTCGACTCGGCCAAAACCGCGTTCCAGGTTGCTTTGGGTCTGGTGGCCATGCTGGCTTTGTGGTTAGGGCTGATGCGGGTGGCCGAGCGGGCCGGTTTGATCGGGCTGCTGACCGCCTTTCTGGCGCCGCTTTTGCATCGTCTGGCACCGGAAATTCCGAAAAACCATCCGGCACTGGCCGCCATGACCATGAATATCGCCGCCAATATTCTGGGCTTGGATAATGCTGCCACGCCTTTGGGCATCAAGGCGATGCGGGAATTGCAGACCTTAAATGCCACGCCCGATAGCGCCAGTAACGCCCAGATTCTGTTTCTGGTGATCAACACGTCATCGGTGACGCTTTTGCCGGTCACGATTTTTGCCTACCGGGCGCAACTTGGCGCGGTTCAGCCGACCGATGTGTTTTTGCCGATTCTGCTGGCGACGTATTGTTCAACGCTGGTTGGATTTTTAACCGTGGCGCTGTTTCAGCGTATCAACTTGCTGGATCCTGTGATTCTGGCTTATGTACTGGGCGGAACGACCTTGCTGGCGCTGATCGTCGGTTATTGTTCCGGTCTGGATGGCGAGACTTTGCTCAAGCAGTCGGCGCTGCTCAGTCAGGTCATTATCCTGAGTCTGATCATGCTGTTTCTGGCGGTGGCAGTCTGGCGCAAAGTCGATGCTTATGAGGCCTTTGTCGAGGGCGCTAAGGAAGGCTGGCAAACCGCGCAGATGATTTTCCCCTTTTTGCTGGCGATGCTATGCGCCATCGGCGTGTTTCGCGCCAGTGGCTTGCTTGATGGCTTGATGGCGGGCGTGCGCTGGCTGTTATCGGACACAGCAGGTCTCGATACCCGGTTTGTCGATGCCCTGCCCACCGGTTTGATGAAGCCGTTCAGCGGCAGTGGCGCACGAGGGCTGATGGTCGATGCCATGCACAGCTTTGGTGTGGATTCTTTTGTCGGAAGGCTGGTGGCGGTGATGCAGGGCAGCACGGAAACGACGTTTTATGTGTTGGCGGTTTATTTCGGCGCGGTCGGCATCAAGCGTGTCCGGCATGCGGCTATTTGCGGTCTGGCTGCCGATGTGGCAGGGCTCACCGCGGCGATTGTGATTTGTTATCTGTGGTTTGGATGAAGGTATATTTAACGACATTGGGATGCCGTCTGAACGAGGCGGAATTGGAAACCTGGGCGCAGGGGTTCAAGGCACGCGGCATGGCTCTGGCCAAGACGCCGGATAGCGGCGATATTCTGGTTCTGAACAGCTGCGCGGTGACCGGCGAAGCAGCGCGCAAATCCCGCCAGCAGATCCGCAGGCTGCATCAGGCCAATCCCAAGGCCAAATTGGTGGTTACCGGCTGTTACGCGACGCTGAATGAAAGTGAAGCCCAGGACTTGTTGGGTGTGGATCTGATTGTAGTCAATCGCGGCAAG
>JAVVEW010000086.1:0-4847 GCA_032251045.1 Methylococcales bacterium | reverse complement strand
GTCCATACCAAATTGATCGAAGGACATCGTGGCGTGCTGGCGGAACTGCTCGATCTCGTGCTGCCGGAGGATTCTATTGATGGAACTCACACGGGCATCGGCGGGTTCTGTCGTCGATATGGTTTTCTTGACAAACCGTCACGGGTGCGATTTCGGATGCTGGACTCGAATGTCCGTCTGCTACCAGTGGAAGCCGATCAGGATATCACCCTGACCCAGGCAGCCTTCGCCTCACTTGATTTGCCGGTATCGAAAGTGTTCATCACTGAAAATGAGATCAACTTTTTGGCTTTTCCGGATGTTTCTGATGCGGTGGTGATCTTCGGGGCGGGATACGGATTTGACAATCTCGCGGCCGCAACCTGGCTGCACGAAAAAGAAATCTACTATTGGGGGGACATTGATACTCACGGCTTTGCTATTCTCAATCAATTGCGCGGGTTTTTGCCTCATGTCGTTTCTTTGCTGATGGATCAACGGACACTCCTGGCCCACAGGGCACTATGGGGCGTTGAAATGCAGCCTGAAACCAGGACACTGACACGCTTGAGCACCGAGGAAAGCGCACTTTACCATCACTTGCAACAAAATCATTGGGGCGAGCACGTTCGCCTTGAGCAAGAGAGGATTGGCTTCGACTGTCTGCGTGCAGCCATTCTGACAAAAACATGTAAAACTAACCTCTACCCTGCCCCTGGCAGCCGGTTGTGTTAACTTCTGATTCCATATAGGAAACACCATGCCCATCCCTACAGAATCCATTGGCAGTATTCCCCGTCCACCGCAACTGCTGGACGCGCTCCGGGAATTTCGTGCCGGTCGCCTGTCACAACAACAGCTCGATACCTGCTATGACGCGGCCTTACGCGATACGTTGCAGCGTTTTGTGGATACCGGTTCGCCGGTGATTGCCGATGGCGAACAGACCAAATCCAGTTTTGCCACCTATCCGTTACAAGGTCTTGACAACATTGCCGAAGACGGCATCCTGATCCCTTTTGCCGACGGTCATGCCCGGCAATTGCCCCGATTAACCCATGGGCCATTTCGCTACGGCGTGTATGCCGGTTCGTTTGTGCGAGCGGCTAAACGTTATGCCACGCGGCCACTGAAGCAGGCCGTTATTTCAGCTTCGGCGTTGAGCCTGCTGTATCCAGAGCAAGGTATCGCTGGCTATTCGCGGGAAGCGTTCATTGACGATCTGATCCAGGAAACGGTAGCCGATATTCGCAGCTGTCTGGCTCAAGGCGCCCATCATGTGCAGATTGATTTCACCGAGGGGCGTTTGTCGGTCAAGCTTGACCCGTCCAGGCAACTGCTGCAGCAGTTTATCGACCTGAACAACCGGGTCTTGGCGCATTTCACCCCCGAACAACGTCAACGCATCGGCGTGCATACCTGCCCTGGTGGCGACCACGATTCCACGCACAGCGCCGATGTCGATTACGCGGAGCTGCTGCCCAGTCTATTTCGGCTCAAGGCCGGCAATATCTACATGCAAATGGCCAGCGAAAAAAATCCCGAACCGGTGTTAGCCGTTATCAAGGAACATATTCGCCCCGATCAACGGGTTTTTGTCGGTGTGATCGATGTGCTGAATCCTGATGTGGAAGAGCCGGAATCGGTGCGCGATCGTATTTTGCACGCCGCCGAATTTATTCCGGCAGCACAACTTGGCAGCACCGATGATTGTGGATTTTCGCCTTTCGAAGACGACACCTCGACCGGGCGAGATACTGCATTTGCCAAGATCAAAGCCCGGGTCATCGGTACAGAACTTGCCGCTAAGGCATTGAACTGCCGATGACCACAAAAAATAGCCTAACGCCGCCGCAACCTACGGGCACGTCCATGATAAGAATTTCTGGAAACTGTGACCTGATTAGCTATCTTAGTTTTTTCGCATGGTTATAATGGTCAGTTATTTTGCACGCTTTCATGGATTCTTATCGTGAAATTGTTAATTCTCGGTGCCGGCGTCACCGGTTCCTCTGTCGCGACCGCGCTGGCCAGTGAAGAAAACGACATTGTTGTTATCGACACCAAATCGCACCTGCTGTCCGCGCTGAAAGACCGTCTGGACATTGGCACGGTGGTTGGCAATGCCGCGCATCCCAGTGTGCTGGAAAAGGCTGGTGTGCGCGACGCCGACATCGTCATTGCGGTGACCGACCAGGATGAGACCAACATGCTGGCCTGCCAGATCATCAAAACCCTGTTCAGCAAGCCGAAAACCATCGCCCGGGTCAGGGCAATCGACTTTTTGGTGCATAAAGAGTTGTTCGAGCACCCGAACATGGCCATCGATATTGTCATCAGCCCTGAACAAATTGTGATGCAGGCGATTTATAACCTGATCAAATATCCAGGCGTTTTGCATCTGTCCGCGTTTGCCGATGACAAAGTCCGGCTGTTTTCGATCAAAGCCAGCGCCGCAGGCTTTATGACCGGCAAGAAAATCAAACATCTGAAAGATCGACTGGCCAATGGCAAAATTCGCGTGGTGGCTATTTTTCGCCACGGGAACGCGCTGTTGGTGAATGGCGAGTCCATCATCGAGACCGATGACGAAGTCTTTTTTGTATCGCCTCGCGACAAAATACGCAAAATCCTGGCTGATTTGCATTGCCTGGAAGCGCCAGTCAAAAGCATTATGCTGGCAGGTGGCGGCCACGTCGGCAAACGCCTGGCCATGGCGCTGGAAAACAATTATCAGGTCAAAGTCATTGAACAAAGCATGGAGCGCGTACGTAAGCTGGCCAGTGATTTGGAAAACACCGTGGTGCTGCATGGCGACAGCACCGATGAAAATTTACTACGCGATGAGCTGATCGAAAAAACCGATATGTTCTGCGCCATCACCAACAACGATGGCGCGAACATTATCGCTGCCGCCTTGGCGAAAGATTTAGGCGTTAAAAAATCCATTTGCTTGCTGAATCATAGCGCTTATTCCAATCTGATCGCCAATACCGCAATCGACCTGACTGTCTTCCCTAACCAGGAAACCTTGGGCAGTATTCTCAAGCATGTCCGCAAAGGCGATGTCGCCCGGGTCAGCTCGTTGTGCGGCGGCACCGCCGAGGCCATCGAAGCCGTTGCCCATCAACACCAGGGCGGCTTATCCGTAGTCGGTGCAAGAGTGGATGAAATTAAACTACCGCCCGGGGTGGTGTTAGGCGCTCTGATCCGCCAGCAGGCAATCATTCCCATTCACCATGACACCGTGTTTGAGGAAAACGATCACATTGTGATGTTTGCGCTGGAAAAAAAATATGTCAAAAATATCGAAAGCTATTTTGAGCGAATTTAATGCACGCCAAACCTGTCCTGAAAAGCATTGGTCTGTTGTTGATATTGTTCAGCGCTACCATGTTCCCACCATTGCTGGTGTCATTAATCTACCAAGATAACCACGAGCATCTGTTCTGGCAAAGTTTTCTGATTATTCTGTTATTCGGCCTGATACTTTGGTTTCCACTGCGCCATGAACATCGGCAGCTGTACCACCGCGACGGTTTTTTGGTGGTGGCGCTGTATTGGATGATTCTGGGCACGATTGGCGCGGTGCCATTTTTATTGGCGGCAACACCGGCCATGACCTTTACCGATGCCGTGTTTGAATCGGTCTCAGGCTTTACCACCACCGGTGCGACCGTGTTGCAGGGCCTTGATGATTTGCCCAACTCCATCCTCTACTACCGCCAGCAATTACAATGGCTGGGCGGCATGGGCATTGTCGTGCTGGCGCTGGCGGTGCTGCCTATTCTTGGTATTGGCGGTATGCAGCTATTTCGCGCCGAAGTGCCAGGCCCGATCAAAGACACCAAACTCACGCCCCGCGTAACCGGCACCGCTAAAGCGTTATGGGTCATTTATCTGGGCATCACGATTCTTTGCGCTCTGGCCTACCGTATCGCGGGCATGGATTGGTTCGATGCCATTTGCCATTCGTATTCCACTGTCGCCAACGGCGGTTATTCCACCCATGACGCCAGTTTTGGCTATTTCAACAACCCCGTCCTGAATGCCATCTGCATTTTCTTCATGGTGGTATCCGGCTTGAATTTTGCCTTGCACTTTGTCGCCTTGAGCAAAAACTCGATCAAGGTTTATTGGCAAGATTCGGAGGCTGTGGTTTATCTGGCTATCTTATTAGGTTGTGGGCTGTTCGTTGGCCTGCATCTGCATTACCAGGCAGTGAATGATTTCGATCTTCCGACCGCACTGATGCACTCGCTGTTTCAGGTCGTCTCGTTCATGACCACAGCAGGCTTTGTCACCACCGATTACACGATTTGGCCGGGCATGTTACCGGTGTTGTTGGTGTTTGTTGGTTTTATAGGTGGCTGCGCGGGTTCTTCAGCGGGTGGACTGAAAGTGATCCGGGTACTACTGCTGTACAAACAAGGCCAACGCGAAATTGGTCGCTTGATTCATCCTCAGGCGTTCCACCCGGTTAAAGTCGGACGGGAAGTGCAAGACGAGCGCATTCTGGATGCGGTTTGGGGGTTTTTCTCGTTGTACGTGGTCGCTTTTGTCATCATTATGCTCTTGATGATGGAATTTGGCCTTGACCAGGTGAGCGCTTTTTCCGGTGTGGCAGCCAGCATCAATAACGTGGGACCGGCATTAGGTGAAGTGGCCGGCAGCTTCAAAACCGCCAGTGACCCGGTTAAATGGCTGGCCTGTTTCGCCATGCTGCTGGGGCGTTTGGAAGTGTTTACGATTCTGGTTTTATTGTCGCGCCGTTATTGGCAATACTGAACCAAGGGCGCCAGCATTTTTCGCGAAAGCTGAAATGGGATCCATCCGATTTCAGCAGCGAAAAATTTGCTGGCGATTAT
>JAVVEW010000085.1:0-5073 GCA_032251045.1 Methylococcales bacterium | reverse complement strand
CGTGGCAGTGGCCGACAGCGTGCTCGCGGCCTATGATAACGCTTACCAAACCGATCCGACATCGGCTTTTGGCGGCATTATCGCGTTCAACCGGGCGCTGGATAAAACCACCGCCGAGGCGATTGTTCAGCGGCAGTTCGTCGAAGTGATTATCGCCCCAGAAATTAACCGGGACGCGTTGGAAGTGCTGGCGCAAAAGCCGAATATCCGGGTGCTGGCAGCCGGCGCGTTCAGCGCCGCGCCTGAGAAAAGCTATGATCTGAAAAAAGTCGCCGGCGGCTTGCTGGTGCAGGATCTGGATACCGGCAGCGTCACGCTCGATGATCTTAAAGTAGTTAGCCAAAGGCAGCCGGATGCAGACGAACTGCGCGATCTTTTGTTTGTCTGGAAAGTGGCCAAATTCGTTAAATCCAACGCCATTGTTTATGGCCGGGGCGGGCAAACGCTGGGCATTGGCGCGGGCCAGATGAGCCGAGTGTATTCAGCACGTATCGCCGGTATCAAGGCCGCCGATGAAAAACTGGATTTGAACGGATCGGTGATGGCTTCGGATGCGTTTTTTCCGTTCCGGGACGGCATCGATTCGGCTGCCGAATGCGGCGTGCGTGCGGTGATTCAGCCGGGCGGCTCGATGCGCGACCAGGAAGTTATCGACGCCGCCAATGAACATGGCATGGCCATGGTGTTTACCGGCATGCGTCATTTCCGTCACTGATTAAAGAGGATATTTCATGCAGGTTTTGATTGTAGGCGGCGGCGGCCGGGAACATGCTCTGGCCTGGAAGGCCGTGCGCTCGGTTGGAGTTGAAAAAGTCTATGTCGCGCCCGGCAATGCCGGCACCTCTTTGGAGCCGGGCGTGGAAAATCTGGCCATTGCCGCCGATGCCATCGACGCATTGGCCGATTTTGCCGAACAGCAGCGGATCGATCTGACCATCGTCGGCCCGGAAGCGCCGTTGGTCAAAGGCATTGTCGATACTTTCCGTGCCCGCGGCCTGCCGTGTTTCGGCCCCAGTCAAAAGGCCGCCCAACTGGAAGGCTCGAAAGCCTTCGCCAAGGATTTCATGCACCGCCACGCCATCCCGACGGCGTTTTATCAAACCTTTACCGAAATCGATCCGGCCCTGGCCTACATCCGCGAACACGGTGCGCCGATCGTGGTCAAGGCCGACGGCCTGGCGGCGGGCAAGGGCGTGGTGGTTGCGCAAACAATCGCCGAAGCGGAAGCGGCGGTCAAAGCGATGCTGGCTGATAATCAGTTCGGTGAGGCCGGCAGTCGGGTGGTAATCGAAGAATTTCTAACCGGCGAAGAAGCCAGTTTCATGGTCATGGCCAACGGAGAAACCGCCTGGATGCTGGCCAGTTCGCAAGATCACAAAGCCCGTGACGACGGCGATCTGGGGCCGAACACCGGCGGCATGGGTGCCTATTCACCGGCGCCGGTTCTCAGCGAGGACATCGAGCAGCGCATCATGCGTGAGGTGATTGCCCCGGTGCTGCGCGGTCTGGCCGAAGAAGGCATCGAGTATTCCGGATTTCTTTATGCCGGCTTGATGGTGCAAGCGGATGGTTCGATTAAAGTGTTGGAATTCAATTGCCGTTTGGGTGATCCTGAAACCCAACCCATTTTGATGCGACTGGATGATGACCTAGTGGCCTTGTGTCTGGAACTGTTATCCGGTGAGGCGCAAACCGATCGGCGTATTGCCTGGCATCCCAGCATTGCTGTGGGCGTGGTGCTGGCCGCTGGCGGTTATCCGGGTGATTACCGTAAAGGCGATGTCATTCGCGGCTTGCCGGAACAGTTGCCGGATGATTTGAAAGTGTTTCATGCCGGAACCCTTACCAAGCAAGGCGATGTGGTCACCTCAGGCGGACGGGTTTTGACCGTGTGCGCCTTAGCGGACAGCTTTACCGAAGCCCGGCGCAAGGCCTACGCACTGGCGGAAAAAATCGGCTGGCCGGGTTGTTTTTACCGACGTGATATTGCCGTCAAGGCGCTGAATCGAACATCATGAAACAACAGGATATTACCAGCCCGATGAGCTCCGGCGAGCGCCGGGCGACTGTCTCGTTAGCCGGGATTTACGCCTTGCGCATGCTCGGTCTGTTCATGATTTTGCCGGTGCTGTCGATTTACGCCGAACAGCTTGACGGCGCCACACCGATGCTGATGGGATTGGCGATCAGCATCTACGGGCTGACCCAGGCCTTGCTGCAAATCCCGTTCGGGCTGATGTCCGACCGTTTTGGCCGCAAGCGTATCATTATCATAGGTTTGCTCTTGTTCAGCGCGGGCAGCATGGTTGCCGCGCTGGCCAGTAATATTTACTGGGTACTGGCCGGGCGGGCGCTGCAAGGCGCGGGCGCGATTGCCTCGGCAGTGATGGCACTATTGGCTGATCTGACCGACGAAGTTCACCGCACCAAAGCCATGGCCACGGTGGGTTTAAGCATTGCCTTGTCGTTTGGCGTGGCCATAACCCTTGGGCCGATGCTGGCTGGAACAATCGGTGTGCCGGGTATTTTTGCCCTGACTGCGCTGCTGGCGCTGTTGGCCATCATTGTGCTCAAATGGTGGGTGCCCAATCCATCGGCCATTAAAGTCCACCGCGATGCCGAACTGATCCCGGAAGACGCCGCCTCGGTGTTCAAAAATGCCGAATTGCTGCGACTGAATTACGGCATTTTTACCTTGCATCTGATTTTAACCGCCAGTTTCGTGGTGTTGCCTTTGATGCTGCGTGATGCCGGGTTGGCGGCGCAAAACCACGGCTTTATGTATTTGCCGGTATTTGTGTTGTCGTTGGCCGGCGCGGTGCCGATGATTATTATCGCCGAGAAAAAACGGCGCATGAAACCGGTATTTGTGACTGCTATCGGTTTGATTGTCCTGGCCGAGGCCGGATTGTTCTGGTTTGGTGATGGGTTGCCCGGATTGATTGCCTTCATCGCGGTGTTTTTTATCGGCTTCAATCTTCTGGAAGCGACCTTGCCGTCGTTGATTTCCAAAACCGCACCCGCCGACCGCAAAGGCACGGCCATGGGCTTTTATTCCAGCGCCCAATTCTTCGGCGCATTTTTGGGTGGCGTGTTGGCTGGGGGCGTGATCGAGTTGTGGGGCGGAGGCTGGGTATTTGTCTGTGCCGGCATATTGGCTTTGACTTGGTTATTGGTAGCATTGACCATGAAGCCACCGCGTTACCTGGCCAATTTGCTGATTTCGGTACCGACCCTGACCGAGCCGCAGGAAACGGCCTTTGTCCGCCGCCTGTTGGCGGTGACCGGCGTTGCCGAAGTCAAGATTTACCCCGAAGAACAAACCGCTTATCTTAAAGTGGATAACAGTCAGCTTGACCGCGATGCCTTGTCCGCGTTGCTGGCTGAACCATTGCCCGAAGTCTAATTATTTAAGGAGTTTTCATGCTGAATAAAGTCATGCTGATCGGCAATCTCGGCGCCGATCCCGAAGTACGTTTCATGCCCAGCGGCGATCCCATCGCCAACATCCGCCTGGCCACCAGCCGCCGCTGGAAAGACCGCCAGACCGGCGACCGCAAGGAAGAAACCGAATGGCATCGAGTGGTGTTCTTCGGCGCCCTGGCCAAGATCGTGCAGGATTATCTGAAAAAAGGCAGCCAGGTGTATGTGGAAGGACGTATCCGCACCAGCAAATGGCAAGGCCAGGATGGTCAGGACCGCTACACCACCGAAATTGTTGCCGAGAACATGACCATGCTCGGCGGTCGCAGCGGCGGCACCGCCAACTTCAATGAAGGTTCAGGTTCCAACTACGGTCATCAAGCACCGACCCAGCATTCTGGCGGCGCAACTCCAAAATCTCAAGACCCAGCCCAAGGCGGCGCTGCAAACGGACCGGCTTATGAAGACTTTGATGACGACATCCCGTTCTGATTTTAACCAACAGTGATTTTGTAGGAAATAGAGCCATTAAAATCCCCCGGGTTCACATCTAATTTGCCTTATGGCTTGATTGGGTGGGAATTAGGGGGATTTTTTTATAAACTTAGGGCTGGGAGAGGTTACGTTTGGCCAAGCTTTCGGCATAGCCGATATAGCTTGCCGGGGTCAGCGTGGCCAATTCGGCCTTGGCGTCAGCGGGCAGTTCCAGGGTTTCGATAAAGTCTTTCAGGCGTTGGGCATCGATTTTCTGGCCACGGGTCAGAGCTTTGAGCTTTTCGTAAGGCTGATCTATGCCGTAACGGCGCATCACGGTTTGAATCGGCTCAGCCAGCACTTCCCAGTTATCGTCCAGGTCGCGCGCTAAGGTTTCAGGTGCCAGCGACAGCTTGCCCAGACCTTTTTGCAGCGAGCCATAAGCAATCTGGCTGTGGGCGATGCCGACGCCGATATTGCGCAGCACGGTGGAATCGGTCAGATCGCGCTGCCAGCGGGAAATGGGCAGTTTCCGGGCCAGAAATTCCAGCACCGCGTTAGCCAGGCCCAGATTACCTTCCGCGTTTTCAAAATCGATGGGGTTGACTTTGTGCGGCATGGTCGAGGAGCCGACTTCACCTTCAATGGTTTTCTGCCGAAAATAGCCCAGGGAAATATAGCCCCAGACATCCCGGCACCAGTCGATCAACACGGTGTTAAAGCGGGTCAGGGCATCGAAGTATTCCGCCAGATAATCATGCGGTTCGATTTGCGTGGTGTAAGCGTTGAATTCAAGCCCCAGCGACTCGACGAAATCCTTGGCGAACGCCGGCCAGTCAATGTCGGGGTAGGCAACTTTATGAGCATTGTAATTGCCGACCGCGCCATTGATTTTGCCCAGCAGCGCCACATTCCGGCATTGCTGCTGCTGACGCTTAAGTCGGACAACAACATTGGCGATTTCCTTGCCTACCGTGGTCGGCGTCGCCGATTGACCGTGGGTGCGCGACAACATCGGGCAGGTGGCAAAATCGTCCGCCAGTTTCGCCGGAGACCGGTGGTTCCCCTGAGCTGAGAGCGGTCAGGGACCGGGATATTTTCCGTCAGGCGGGCGGGGCGGAAATGTCCGACAAATCCCTGATGGCCGCCTGGCTGTCATACCGCAAAATGCTGTAT
>JAVVEW010000084.1:0-5236 GCA_032251045.1 Methylococcales bacterium | reverse complement strand
CCTCTGGATTATCCCATTCCGGCTTATCCAGACGTGCGCCATGCCAGGTAATATCCGGAAACACCTGCTCAGATGGCGCCTGGCCCGATAAAAAACGCCGCCGCATCAGGCAACCATGACGCTTGCGTAAGGCAATCATTCGCTTAACAAACGTTAACAACGCCTTTTGTCGGTCGTCAAAGCGCCAATCAAACCAGGTCAGCTCATTATCCTGACACCAGCCGTTGTTATTGCCCATCTGTGTTTTCAATACCTCGTCGCCGGCCAGCAACATAGGGACGCCCTGACTGATCAATAGCAGCGCATAGGCATTTTTGACCGAGCGCAGGCGAAGATCGTTAATGACAGGTTCGTCGGTTTCACCTTCAACGCCCAGATTCCAGCTCAGATTATTATTGCAGCCATCTTGGTTATTCTCGCCATTCGCATCGTTGTGTTTATGGTTGTAACTGAACAAATCGACCAGAGTAAAGCCGTCGTGACAGGTAATGAAATTGACACTGTTAATCGGCAACCGGCCTTCCGGATGATATAAATCGCTGCTGCCCGACAGGCGGGTGGCAATTTCCCCGATCAAGCCGGGTTCACCGATCAAGAAACGGCGCGAGGCATCACGATAAATGCCATTCCACTCCGCCCAGCGATACCCGGGAAAGCTGCCTACCTGATACAGTCCTGCCGCATCCCAGGCCTCGGCAATCAATTTCGTGCGCGCCAGCTTTTCCGACAGCTCGATAGCCCACAGCACCGGTGGATCATGCAACGGCATCCCCCCTTCGCCACGCGCCATGGCGCTGGCCAGGTCAAAACGAAAGCCATCGATGTGCATTTCTTCGACCCAATATTCAAGGCAGCTGATGATGAAATGGGTAACAAACGGATGGTTGGCGTTAACTGTATTGCCGCAACCGGTGTAATCTCGAAACACGCGCTTATCGATAGGATCGATATGATAAAAAATATCGCTGTCGATACCGCGAAAATTGATATAGGCGCCACCCGCCCCGCCTTCGGCAGTATGGTTGAACACCACATCCAGAATCACCCCAATACCTGCCTGATGCAGTGCTTTGACCAGATCACGAAACTCGGTCAAATGCGTACCTTGCTCAGGCGTGACGCAATAGCCTGGATGCGGACTGAAGAAGCTATGGGTGCTGTAACCCCAATAATTCAGCAAACCCAGCTCCGACGTACCCGGCGGTACATCTTGCTCATCAAACGCCATAATGGGTAATAATTCGACATGGGTAATGCCTAAGGCCTGCAAATACGGAATTTTCTCGATCAAGCCGGCGAAGGTGCCGGGATGCTCGACGCCCGATGACGAATGTCGGGTAAAACCGCCGACATGCAGTTCATAAACCACCACATGCTCGCTGCGGATATTGAGCGGGGTATCGCCTTCCCAATCATACGCCGGGTCAATGACCATGGCGCGCATCGCACAATGACCATTATCCCCCGGCGCACAAGCCTGTGATCTCTGCCACAGCTTCTGACTGACCGCCCGCGCCCAAGGGTCCAGTAAATGCTTATCCCGATCAAAGCTCAAGCCTGATTCACGGGTATTGCTCGGGCCATCAACGCGCCAGGTGTACCACACGCCGGGCTGCAGATGAATCACAAACACATGCCAGGCATAAAAAGTTCGATTCAGTACCGCGTTCAGCGAAATAACCTGAAATGGCTCAGGGCTTTCCGCACTTTCAAACAGCAACAATTCCACATAGGTGGCATGTCGGCTGAAAATGGAAAAATTAACCCCCCCTTCATTCGCGGTCGCACCGGCAGGATAGGGATATCCCGGTTTGGTTTCATATGGTAACGGCACAGACCTACCTGTTGGTTAACTACAAAATAAAAAGCACGGTGTATATATCGCACCTTGCCAAAACTGTCTTGCACACGAAATCCGTACAAACAAGGCACACAGCAGCGAAACGTAGCGAAAGCGCCCGGCGCTAAAGCAGGTTTTGACGGCCACCTGAACTGCCGTTCACAAACGACTTCAAACCGCTATTTTCAGGAATCCCGCTAATTTCAGCAAGTTTTGTCGGTAAATAAGGTGCGCCGATCCCCGGCGATGCTGTGGATTTGATGCGTATCCAGCGTCGATTCGCTATACTCGCGTGCAATCAGCACACGTTCTGAGCGCCTGGCGCTGTGTCGCTTGCCCGGCGCGGGCGTCTGACGCCAGCCCCAGACTGGCCGCCTGCCCCGCCTTCTGAGCAGGGCTGCCCGCCCTTTTTCAGTAAACGCCTTCAGGTAATGCGATGAGCAAGAATTTTTGGCAACGTTTAGGTGATACCGTGTTGAAACCTAAAGCCGAATCTTTGCCTATTCCGGCGCTGGAGCCGCCAGGCTTTTGGCTGTTGGGCAAAACACAGGTTGGCAAAACGTCGTTGATTCGGGCGCTGACCGGGCAAAGCGATATGGAAATCGGCAACGGTTTCACAGCCTGCACCCGACAAACATTACTTTACGACTTTCCAGACCGCCAACGTCCGCTGCTACGGTTTATCGATACCCGAGGTCTGGAAGAGGCGGGTTACGACCCTGCCGAAGACATTGCCGCCTGCCGTCAGCAAGCACACGTATTGGTGGTGGTGATGCGGGCGCTGGACATGAATCAAGGCGCGGTGCTGGAGATGGTTGGCATGTTAAAAAAACAGCATCCCGACTGGCCATTACTGGTGGTGCAAACCTGTTTGCACGAAGCCTATCAGCCGGGCGAGAGACATGTTGACCCCTATCCCTATCAACGGCTGAGCACGGCGGCGGGTGAGGATGCTGACCACGCCGACTTAATACGACACGCACCGACCGAGTTACTTCAAGCGCTGGCCTATCAGCGTCGTTGGTTCAAACCATTTCAGCCGCTGGCTTTTGTGCCGGTGGATTTCACTTTGCCAGAAGACGGGCTTGCGCCATGTGCTTATGGCCTCGATGCCTTATGGGATGCCATCGACCTGGCCTGGCCCGATGCTGCGTTGTCGTTATTGCGTGGCAGCAGTAGCCATAAAGACTGGCAAGACCATCATGCCCAGGCGGCGCATGGCCACATTCTAAGCTATGCGCTGGCCAATCTGGGGCTGGGCGCGGTACCTGCCGCCGGCTTACCGTTGACCATGGCGTGCATGTCAAAAATGCTGCATAGCATCGCGTCGATTTATCAACTGGAATTAAACAAAACCCTGTTCACCGAATTCGCCACGCTGATGGGCAGTGGCTTTGGCTTCGCGCTGGCCGGGCGTGAGGCGGTCAAGTTGATTCCCGGTTACGGCTGGGCAGTGGCCGGTGTTTGGGCGGGGGCTTCGACCTATGGCCTGGGCAAGGCATTTTGCGCTTATCTACATGCCCGGGGGCGCGGCGCCTTGCCCGATGCCGGAGAGCTTAGGGCTGTGTATAAAGCCGCCTTTCGCGAGGGACGGCAGCTTTTGCACAACAAGGCGGCTTCATGACCACCTGGCGCGGCGGTGCGGTGTTGCTATTGTGGAGCCTGCCCTGGCTGGTGCTGATCGGCCTGGGCGGTTATTGGTTATGGCTTGAAGGCTGGTTCTATTATGGCGTGGGCGCTGCGCTGTTCCTGTACGCTTTAGCTTACGCGCTACTACATTGGCCCGGCGAAAAAACCGCGCCGTTATTAAAAACGTTGCCGAAAACGCCGGCAGCCCCGAATTGGTCGAAACAAGACCGCGCCGCCTGGGACAGCCTGGAGCCAATACGACAACGTGGCCAGGTCGAGCCGCTGCGTTTTACCGACCTCGACGCGTTGACGGCATTATCCGATGAAATCCTGAGCACTCTGGCCGCACACTATCATCAGCACAGCCGTCATCCAGCGCTGGAATTCCCACTACCGCAGTTATTACACTTAATCCAACACGTCGCGCGTGACTTGGAACAGGACATGTTGAGCATTCCGGGCAGTCATACACTGAAAGTCAGTCATCTCATACAGCTGAGGCGGGCTTTAAGCGCTTACGATAAAGTCAACAAAGTGGTGGGCAGCACACGCTGGCTGGTCAACTGGCCGGGCGCGGCTATAGGTAAGGCTAAGGATTATGTGTTGGCTAAAGGCATGGATAAGGTCAAACATGAAATCGGCCAACGCCTGCTGAATCGCTATATCGACCGGCTGGGCTATTATGCCATTCAATTATATGGCGGACACATAACGCTGGATGCACGACCACCGGATGGCTCGTTGAGTGCGCAATCGGCTGTTGACCTTAACACAGCACAGCAAGCGCCGTCCGAGCCGCTGCGCATTTTGTTGATGGGGCAAGTATCCAGCGGCAAGTCCAGCCTGATTGATGCGTTGTTCGGCAAAGTCACCACCGCCTCAAGCCGCCTGCCGACCACGACCGACATCACGCCTTATGAGCTGCAAAAACACGGCGAGCTGGCGGCATTGATTCTGGATAGTCCGGGATTTGGTGAACACACGACAGCGGGCGAGCCGCGTTTGGCCACGGAATGGCGGCAGGCGGATGTGATTTTATGGTTGGTCAAAGCCAATCAGGCCGACCGAGCCGAAGATGTACGGCAAATCGATGCCTTGCGGCGTTATTTTACCGAACAAGGCGTTAATCGAGCACCGCCGGTCATCATCGCCGTGGTCAGTCATATCGACCAACTGCGTCCATTGCAACACTGGCAGCCGCCTTATAATATCGCCACGCCAGACCATGCCAAGGCAGCAACCATTCAGGCAGTGTGCGTCAGTGTCAGCGAACAATTACAGTTACCATTGGCGCAGGTAGTGCCGGTGTGTCTATCGCCGGCGCGGGGGATTTACAATGTGGCCGATGGCGTGAGCCTGGCCATCGAGGAGCACCTAGATGCCGCGCAGCGGGTGCGTTATTTACGCTGTTTGCGTGAACAAAAAACAGTTAACGATTTTCGCCACTTGAAACGCCAACTGAAAAAACTGGGCCAGATTATTCTGGATTGACCCGCCCCCGCAACAATACCCACACCGCGCCGGTACCGCCATCGCGGGGCGCGGCCGAGGTAAATGCCAGCACCGCCGCGTATTGCCTTAGCCAACTGTTGACCTGGTTTTTCAGCACGGGCGCGGCGTCTGGCGAGCGATAGCCTTTGCCGTGCACAATGCGCACGCAGCGTTTGCCGCGCTGTAGCGCGTAACGCAAAAAGTCTTGCAATGTCAGCTGTGCTTGTTGCGCGGTCAAACCATGCAGATCCAATTCCGCTTCCAGCGGAAACGCAT
>JAVVEW010000083.1:0-5440 GCA_032251045.1 Methylococcales bacterium | reverse complement strand
GACAGGTAAAGACCGAGCAGTTCCTTCTTGCCTTCGATATTCAGGCCGAGAATGGTGTAGACGGCCTTGCTGACATAGCGGCCATGCTCTTTGATCTTGTAATGAATGGCATCGAGCCAGACAATGGGGTAGACGGCGTCCAGATCACGCTCACGCCAGGCCTGAAGCTCGGGTAGCAACTTGTCGGTAATGGCATTGAGGGTGCCATTGGAAACCGAGATCCCGTACAAGTCAGCGATATGGGTCCGAATATCCTGATAGCTGGTGCCGAGGGCAAACAAGGCGATAATTTTGCGCTCCAGTTCATCCGTCAGGTGGGTCTGGTGTTTCTTGACCAACTGGGGTTCGAAGGTACCGGCACGGTCGCGGGGCGTTTGCAGCTCAAAGGCGCCGGAAGTGCTTTTGACGGTCTTGGGCGTGCTACCATTCTTGCGGTTGGGGATGTCGCTGTCCTCGGCCAGATGGCTGTCCAGCTCAGCCTGAATGGCGGACTCGGTCAACTGCTTGATAAGCGGGGTGAGCACACCCTCTTTACCGGTGAGATCCTTGCCTTCACGCAGGGCTTTGATGGCGGCTTCCATGTCGAAGATAGGTTTTTGTGTTGTCATTTGTCATCTCTTTTTGCAGTAGGATAAAGAAATGACACAGAATTATGAACACTACCTGTCATGACGTCGATGAGCTGCTGAATTCATTTGTCCTCTCTCACGGAGGTCTCAATTCTGCTTAGAATCGCACAGATTGGATTGTTGTGACGACCCTATCTAGGGTTGTGCATGCTTACGAAAAATGTTGGTAACCTTGGGGCGAGAGGGGCACGATGGCTGTGCCGCGCTGGATACGCAGTCCGGGTTCGGTGTCGATGGTGCCGATACAGGTAAAGCTGTTAGGGAGGTGTTGCGCCAGTTTCGGTGGCAGGGTGCAGCACAGTTCGTAATCCTCGCCAGCAGTCAACGGCAGTTGCCAGTCGCCACTCTCCTGGATGTAGTGTTTGACACTTGGGGACAGGGGCAGATTTGCTTCATGTAGTGTGGCGCCGACGCCACTGTGCCGGAGAATATGGCCTAAGTCTTGCGCCAGACCATCGGAAATGTCGATGCAACTGTTGGCGATGCCGCGCAGTGCCAGGCCTTCATGCACACGCGGCGTTGGCCGGTGGTGGCGTAACACGGCGTCAGGGCAGGCAAGGGCGGTTTTGCCCAGCAGCATGTTCAGTCCAAGGCCGGCATCGCCCAGTGTGCCGGTGACATAGATGCCATCACCCGGTTTGGCGCCCCGGCGAGTCAGCGCTTGCCCGGCGGGAACCTGGCCCATGGCTTGCAGGGTGGCTGTTAACGGGCCTTGGGTAGTGTCGCCGCCGATTAAATCAATTTCAAAGGTCTCGGCCAGCTGCCAAAAGCCTTCGGCCAGACGCGCCAGCCAGGCCTCATCCAGCTTAGGTAATGTTAACGCCAGCGTCACCGCCATCGGTTGGGCGCCCATGGCGGCCAGGTCGCTGAGATTGACCGCAAGCATTTTGTGCCCTAAATCAAAAGCGTCGGTATCGGGCAGAAAATGCACGCCGGCTACCAGGGTATCGACGGTTAGCGCCCAATGTTGTCCCGGTGCATTGGCCAGCAGAGCGCCATCATCGCCAATGCTTAATACCGTTTGCGGACGGCGCGAGGCGCGTTTCCAAAAGCGGTCGATGGCGTTGAATTCAGTTAGTGACATCGTGGTCAAGCGGCGGGTTTTTAGCGACTTTGTCCAAAATGCCGTTGATGAACTTATGACTGCCTTCGGCGCCAAAGGTGCGCGCTAAAGTAACGCTTTCGTTGATCACCACCCGGTAAGGTAGTTCCGGGTGAAAGCGCAGTTCATAGGTGGCCAGGCGGAGAATCGCCCGCTCTACCGGGTCAATTTGCGCTAGTGGCCGACTGATGAATGGGCTGATCGCTTGGTCCAGGGTTGCGTGGTGCTCGATCACGCCATTGAGCAAGGCCATAAAATAATTTTTATGCGCTTTGTCCAGATAGTGTTGTTCGGTAAATTGTTCTGCGATCCGAGGTGCCTGGCCGCCGGCCATTTGCCATTGGTAAAGGGCTTGCACGGCGGCCTGGCGCGCCAGGCTTTTGCTTCGGCTCATTCGTTTTCCAGTGCTTGGTAAAGATTAACCATTTCCAGCACCGACAAAGCCGCTTCCGCGCCTTTGTTGCCAGCCTTAGTGCCGGCACGCTCGATGGCTTGTTCGATGCTGTCAACGGTCAACACGCCAAAGCTGACCGGAATGTCATATTGCAATGCCACTTGTGCCAGTCCTTTGACGCATTCGCCGGCGACATATTCAAAATGCGGCGTGCCGCCGCGAATCACCGCGCCTAGCGCGATAATGCCATGATAGCGTTTGCTGGCGGCCAGGCGCTGCACCACTTGTGGCAGTTCAAAGGAGCCTGGGGCGCGTACCAGTTCGATGGCGCCGGGTGTGATACCATGGCGCACCAGCGCGTCGGTGGCGCCACTGATCAAGTGTTCGACAATAAAGGCATTGAAACGGGCAGCAGCAATGCAGAAACGGCCATTGGTGGCGGTCAGGTGTCCTTCGTAGGTGGTCAGTTCAGTCATGATGGTGGTCACTTAAAAAACAAGGCCGAGGATGTCGGCGGTAGGTCAGCCTTCCGGTGTGGAGACGTAATCCACAACTTCCAGATCGAAGCCGGACAGGCCGAAGAATCTTTTTTGCGAACCCAGTACGTTCAGTTTATGTACGCCAAGGTCTGCGAGGATGCGCGAGCCGGTGCCGGTGGTGCGCCAGTCGGATTGCTCCCAGGCTGATGTGCTTAAGGTCAGGTCGTGCAGATAGTCGAGTATGGCCTGGTCGCAGTCGGTTTGCCGAATTAAAACAATCACGCCTTTGCCTTGCCTTGCGATGGTGGCCATGGCTTGCCGTAATGACACGCTGCTGCCGGGGCGGTTAACTGCCATCAAGTCATCGAGCATGGGGCGGGCATGGACGCGCACCAGCACCGGTTCCTCGCCGGCCACCTGGCCCATGACCAGAGCCAGATGTATGCGGTTATCGTTGCAATCCTGGTAGGCATACAGACGAAATTCGCCAAATTCGGTGGGCAGCGGGCAGTCACCGATGCGGTCTAAGCTGTTTTCGTGTTTGATGCGGTATTGAATCAAATCGGCGATGGTGCCGATTTTCAGATTGTGTTGCTGGGCAAACTTCACTAAATCAGGCTTGCGCGCCATGCTGCCGTCGTCATTGAGAATTTCAACAATCACGCCAGCAGGTTCCAGTCCCGCCAGTCGCGCCAGATCACAGCCGGCTTCGGTGTGTCCTGCGCGGTTCAGCACCCCGCCTGGCTTGGCCATCAGCGGAAACACATGTCCAGGTTGTACCAGATCTTCCGGGACAGCGTCTTTGGCTACGGCTGTCTGGATAGTGTGCGCCCGGTCGGCGGCGGAAATACCGGTAGTGACGCCGTTGGCGGCTTCGATGGAGAGGGTGAAGTTGGTGCTGTGCGCGGCCAGATTGTTGCGCACCATCAAAGGCAGGCGCAGCTGCCGGCAACGTTGTTCGGTTAAGGTCAGGCAAATCAGTCCGCGTCCGTAGCGGGCCATGAAATTGATATCTTGCGGGCGGGTATAGCGGGCGGCCATGATCAAATCGCCTTCGTTTTCGCGGTCTTCATCATCCATGATCACCACCATGCGACCGGCGGCGATATCGGCGATGATGTCTTCGATACTATTCATGTTCGGCAAATCCTGTGCGTTGTAAAAAAGCCAAGTCCAGCGTGGTGGCGTTGACATCAGCGGCCCGTTCGCCCAGCAGCAAACGCTCCAGATAGCGGGCAATCAGATCGACTTCCAGATTGATTTCACACCCTGGTTGTAAGGTAGCCAGGTTGGTTTCCTGCCAGGTGTGCGGGACGATGTTGACGCTGAATGAGGCGCCTTGCACCTGATTCACCGTCAGGCTGATACCGTCGAGGGTGATAGAGCCTTTCTCTGCGATATAACGCGCCAGGTTAGATGGGGCTTGCACGATTACGCGGTAGGAGTGGCCGTCTGGCTCGATGGCGGTCAAGGTGCCTATGCCGTCAACATGACCGGAAACGATATGGCCGCCAAGGCGTGATGTCGGCGTTAACGCCAGTTCAAGGTTGACTGCCGTGCCGGCCTGGGCGTTGCCCAAGGTGGTGCGGCTTAACGATTCGTTGGAGACATCGGCGCAAAAGAAAGCAGTCCCGAGTTCGACAGCGGTTAAACAAACGCCATTGACGGCGATGCTGTCGCCTGGCTGGGCATCGCTTAAATCCAGTTTGCCGGTGGCGATGCGTAAGCGCAGGTCGCTGCCGCGTGGCGTGAGTTGGGCGATTTGGCCAACAGCTTTGATGATGCCTGTGAACATAAATGTTTAAAGATGGCTGTTATTAACGCGTGATGCCTTAGGTGGCGGTTGTTCGCGTTTCGTCAATGCCCGTTATTTTAGTGGGCACGGAGGTAAGGTCAGCGAAGCGCGATCCAGCGATTTTGCACATTTGGGCATAAAAAAACCAGCCTGGGGCTGGTTTAGTAGGGGATTTGGTGGGTCGTGAGCGATTCGAACGCTCGACCATCGCATTAAAAGTGCGGTGCTCTACCAGCTGAGCTAACGACCCTGTAAAGCCTGATAATTATACGCAGTTTCGATTTGCATGCAAGTTTTTTTTGGCATTTGTCATGCTGAAAGTTCGAGTGGGTTGGGGTGAATCGTAAGGATAGCCGTTCATAGCCTGAAAAAAATCTCCCTCCATTTTCCTTTGAAAAAGAGTGAAGCCGGTAAAGCCGCCATCGCGAATGCTGCGCATCCAGGCGTCGGTACATCCTATGAATTCACGTTTCTTAAAGCCAGGCTGGCAAGCTCAGTCTTTATCTTTTTTAGAGATAAAGATATCGAATTTTATCGTTTAATTGCAAGACATGCTTGATGTACCATTTTTGCACCGTAACTGACATTGCGACAACACTATAAGGAGGAGTGGTCATGAGTTTACAAGTTACCTTCGATGCCAAGCAAGATCAGGATTTGCCGGACTATGCCCGGCAGATTATCGCTTTGCTCAAGGACATTGACTACGGCTCACTGGAAATCATCGTCCACGACCGCCGAATTGTGCAAATCGACAAACACCAGAAATACCGGCTTAAACCGGTCACACCTGAATAATTTTATTAAAGCTACCGCACCAGCGGCGCTTATGACTATGCAACCTTTCAAACGACGATCAACATGGCTTTTGCTATTCATTCTGGCGCTGGCGGCGCAGCCGGCGCTGGCCGCCGATGCGGTATTCGAGTCGGCCTACGACCGGGCGGTCAAGGCCTACCATGCCAAAGACTGGGTGGAGCAACCGGACGAACAACTGATCCGCGCCAATCGTATCAAATGGAACCGGCTGGCCAAGGCCGC
>JAVVEW010000082.1:0-6016 GCA_032251045.1 Methylococcales bacterium | reverse complement strand
TAACAATCAGGACACTATCGTGTCCGCGCTATCCATCCCCGCCCTGAACAGCGGGGGTTTCCACGCAATCCGATAAAAGTGAGGTTCATCGTTCAAGTATTAACGATGGTTTCAATGCCAAAACGGCAGGGCCGTCATTATGCATGATGGCTTATTGAACGTGCAGGTGGAAGTGGTCAATGTTGATATCGATAATCAACAGCTGTATTACCGGTTCAAATGGCTCGATGCACAGGGCTTTACCATAGGCGGCGAGGAGCCGTGGAAGCCGGTGTTAATTTATGGTCAGCAGCGTAAAACGCTTCAGGCGATTGCGCCTGGCGAAGCTGTCGCTGATTTCAGGTTGATTCTGCAAAGCCCGGATAATACGGTTAACTACTAGACTTTTAATTTTTAGGATGGCTCATGAAATACCTTACATGCAAAGCTTGGCCTCTGATGGTGCTGATGTCGCTGCTGCTAGGAGGCTGTGCGACAACTTCGCCCATTGTGAGTTCTGGTAATACCACTTACGGTGACAGTCAGGCCGTGGAAACGCTAACCAATGAGTTTGGCTCCACGGACTTGCAAACCATTGCCGAAGCCATGGCGGGTTCGTTATTGAACACGCCGCTGATGGCGACTGGACAGCGGCCTCTGGTTACAGTGGCGGACGTCAAGAATCGTACCAGTGAGTACATTGATACCAAATCAATTACAGAGTCGATTCGCACGAAATTATTGCGTAGTGGCCGTGTACGTTTCGCGGTTGATAAAGATGCCATGCAAAATCAAGTCGATGAGTTGGTCAGACAAAATCAGACCGGGCTTTACAAACATGGTAAGGCCGTGAAAATGGGGCAAATGGAGGGCGCTGATTATCGTCTCGAAGGGAGTATCAGCTCAATTGTCAAGCGTGCCGACAGCATAAAAGATGTTTATTACAAATTCAGTCTGGTGTTGATCAATAACGAATCTGGTGTCCTGGAGTGGGCGGATGAGAAAGAAATCCGCAAAACCTCTGTTAAATCTCTATTTTAGGAGTCGCGACCGTGAATTTATTACGCTGGCTGGTTGGCATGAGTTTGTGTCTTGGGGTAACGCCGCATGCGCTGGCAGTACCTAAAATCTCGGTTACTGACTTGACTTATAAAGAACATTTAAGTGGGTATTTTCGCTACGTTGATTATCATCACCAGGCAGCACAAAGCGCGCAATATCAAATGCAGTCAAACGCCGCAGCGGCATCGGCTCAAGGTGGGCAGAAAGCAGATCAGGCGACTGACTACACAGAAGTTGAACATCACTATCAATATCTTAACTATGGCGAATTGCGCAAGTTTGTCGGTGATATCAAAGGCGAGATTCTGCGTGGCGGCGAGTTTCGCTTAACGCAGGCAAAACCTTACACCGCGCAAGACTCAGAAAATATCTATGATATTATCGCCCGGATTAAAAAAGGCTTTTACCCGGGGGCCGATTATGTGTTGTTTGGCACGCTGAGCGAGCTGGATTTTCGCCAACAACAACAGCCCGTATATGGCACTGATAGCATGTCGATTGTCTTTAACCTGATGCTGACAGCTGAATTTAGCTTAATTGATACCCGAACCTATGAAGTCAAAGCTGCGTTCAGTGCCATAGGTGAGGGTCAGGATATGCGTATTTTAACGCCCGGTGCCAAGGTTATCCCTGGCCGTGCTAAAGTGGTCGCACAAGTGTCCAAAAGCCTAGGTGAGGACGTTGCTCAGCAAATTGACCAGCAACTGACGGGCTTCCAATCCGTTGCACCGAAATTGCCTGTAGCTTCACCGGATTCATCCTGGCAAGAAGGTGAGGTGCGCCGCTATTGAGCGCATGGCTTCAGCTCCGTTGTTTGTTTTGCTGACAACACAGCGTTCGGGTGGCATGTTTAGCACGCAACGAGGTAAGTGTTCGCAGCCTGAAAAATTCCCATCAATCCTCCTTTGAACAAAAGAGGGAAACCGGTAAAGCCGGCCCTTGTCAGTCCTGTAGAGGTACTTTGCGCCTCCTGAGGTCGGGTACATCTTATCAATTGACGTGTCTTTAGGGTTAATTTCATCAACGCTGACGCCTCACATCATGTTAAGTGATCACATCATCAGTCATTTACAGCAGCAAATCAGTCAAATACAAGGCCATGCGGCGTCGCTGACCGATGCCGTGCCGGTTGCCGGTGGCGATATCAATCAGGCGTATCGACTGCACGGCACGCCTAAGGACTATTTTGTAAAACTCAATCAGGTCCATTTTCAGGCCATGTTTGCCGCTGAAGCGAAAGGTTTGAAGGAGCTTGTCGCCACTGCAACAGTGCGCGTGCCAGAGGCTTTGTGTTGTGGAGTGGTTGAGGGCCAAGCATATTTAGTGCTGGAGTATTTGCCGCTTGCCGGCAGGGTTTCTGGCAGTGAGCGTTGGCTGGGGCAACAATTGGCGCTGCTGCATGCCATTGAACAGCCTGGTTTCGGCTGGCACCTCGATAACAGCATCGGCAGTACGCCGCAGCCGAATCCCTTCTATCAAGATTGGGTTGCGTTCTGGCGGGAACAGCGCTTGGGCTTTCAGTTGAAGCTGGCTAAAGCTCAAGGCTATGGCGGTAAGTTGCAGGATTCAGGTCAACGCCTGCTGGAACAATTACCCGTGTTTTTTCAGGACTACCGGCCGCAATCGGCCTTGCTGCATGGTGACTTATGGTCAGGCAATCAAGCCTGTCTGGCTGATGGGACGCCAGTGATTTTTGATCCCGCCTGTTATTACGGCGATCATGAAGCGGATTTGGCGATGATGGAATTGTTTGGCCGGCCAGGCGCGGATTTTTATGCCGCTTATCGCGAACATCTGGCCATCGATGCCGGTTTTAAGATTCGTAAAACGCTGTATAACCTGTACCACATACTCAATCATTTGAATTTGTTCGGGTCAGGCTATCAATATCAGGCCGAACGCATGATTGATTTGCTGTTGGCTGAGGCATAAAAAAAGCCGCCAGGGCGGTAAACCGTGGCGGCTTTAGGTAGTGGGTCAATGATTATTGTTCGCATGGCTGATTTTCACTTTCATTAGGGGACTTGATGTTCAGGTGGCTGATGATGGTCGCTGAAGCAAACAGCGCTGAAGATAAAATAAATTCCCCCGACAAAAAACTGATCAGGCCGGTGATGAATGTCATCCCGGAAAGGATGTCTTGGGCTAGTTTGTTCATTTTCAATAAACTCCATAAAGTTAGTTAACAGGTAGCCATACAATTGGCTACGCTTGCTACTATATAGACTTGGCTAATACTTGACTAGAGTGCTGTGGTTTTATGGATTGTTTACTAATCGTGTATTATGTGATGATCAATAATTAAAAAACAGCGTTTTTTGTCATAATTCATGTACCACGCCATAAGTCACCGGCAGGCTTAAGACCTGATTCGTTATCATTGACAGGAGAAAACACGATGTCAGAACAACCCCGTCCCCCGTTACCGCCGTTTACGACCGAAACCGCCATACAAAAAGTGCGCAAGGCAGAGGATGCCTGGAACCATAGCGTTCCGGAAAACATTGCTTTGGCCTATTCGGCGGACAGTGTATGGCGCAATCGCAATGAATTTTTGCAAGGCCGCGAGGCCATCATCGCTTTTCTGACCCGTAAATGGCAGCGCGAGCTGGATTACCGTCTGATCAAGGAGCTTTGGGCCTGCCAGGATAACCGCATCGCGGTGCGCTTTGCTTACGAATGGCATGATGATTCCGGCAACTGGTATCGTTCTTATGGAAATGAGAACTGGGAATTTGATGAATTAGGCTTGATGCGACGCCGGCTGGCGAGTATCAATGACTTGCGTATCGACGCCTCGGCACGCGTGTTTCATTGGCCTAAGGGGCCACGGCCTGAGGATCATCCGGGCTTGTCCGAGTTGGGCTTATGAATCGAGGTAATGTATGAAACAGTCTGAATATAATGACTTTTTACCCCAGCGCCATACTATCTGGGTGCGCGGGTTGGCGCTGACCGGGGTGGGCTTGCTGCTCACTTTTTTTTCATTGCTGAAGCCCGATGTGTATTTATTATCTGGAGATAATTCCTGGTTACCGCTGATCGCTATCGTGATCATGATCACAGGCTTCATGGAAGGTTTGGACGCCTTGCTGTTTCGGCAGCGCAAGGAATTTTATCTGAACTTGCAATTTGCCGTGTTTGATACTGTTTTTGGCCTGTTTTTTTTAACCGAACTAAATAAAACGACGGACAAGATCATGCTGTTGGCAGCGGCATTTTTGGTAATCAAAGGGCTGTTTCGGCTTCTTGGCGCCTATATGGTGCGTTTTCCGAATCATATTTCCGCCATTGTCGGCGGCGCCATTTCAATATTTCTTGGAGTCTTGCTGTGGCAGGAGTGGCCCTTCAAATCGCTGTGGTTTATTTGTGTCGCCTTAAGTCTTGATCTGGCTACGCGAGGCTGGGCGCTGTATCGTTTTGGGGTCTGGTTGAAGCAACTGGGTAGCCCAAAATCTTGATAGCCTGATCGGTGTTTGGCGCCGTGGTTGCCAAACACCTCTACTCCGAACCCTGCGCCTCCTGGTCTCGTCACATCCTATCAATTGACGCTTACCCCCCCACGAACGACTACTTCAGATTGTGCATGTTTTACATTAGCTCATGATGCGAGATTGTATCGCTTTTACAATATTTATATTGTATTAGTAAAAAAATAGTATCATAGCCGGTATGTATTCTGGCGAGGGAGGGCGCAATGGCGAACATTACTCTGGAAGGTTCAAGGCAGGAACAGCTCTTGGGGCTTTTATTAACACATCGAGTTGGCTTAAGCATCGATATCATGGCGGCACAATTGTCTATTTCTCGTAATGCAGTCAAACAGCATTTAAGTACGCTGGAGCAGCTTGGCTTGGTTCAAGCAGGCGAGCTGGTCGCCACGAAAGGACGCCCGTCACGGCAATATCTGCTCACCGAAGCGGGCATCAATCATTTCACCAAGCAATACTCGTGGTTTGGCAATCTGCTGTTGACCGAGTTGAAAGAGGAAATGGGTGAGGGGGCATTGCGTCAGTTGATGACCAAAATGGGCCGTAAACTGGCGCAATCTCTAGCTCCGCAATTTCAGGGCAAGTCCACCCGCCAGCGCGTCGAGCTTCTGGTGCAGGTGATGACGCAACTGGGCTATCTGGCCAGCGTTGAGCCTGAGCATGAAGACTCCGACTTGAAAGCCATCAATTGCGTATTTCATGATTTGGCGCAGAAAAATCCGGAGTTGTGCGAATTTGACCGCGCTTTGATCGGTGCGGCGCTGGACAAACCCATCGAACAGCTGGAATGCATGGCCCAAGGTGGCCAGGCTTGCCGGTTTCAAGTCAAAACCTTTCCCATTCGTGTGAACTGATTATGATCGAGCCGGTCGCGCTGGAAGATTTTTTTGTCACCTTTTTCTCCTCGGCCCTGATTATCCTGACCGGTGCCGGTTACGCGGCTTGCTGGGCAGGTTATCAACTGACCGTACGCCGCGTTTTTTTGGGGTGGGCTGTGGTTTGTTATCTGGGGCTATTGGCCGCGCTTTGGGTATTGACCCGGGCTGCGCATTTTCAAGGCCATTGGCAGTGGCTGACCTGGATTTTGGCGACCGGTTATTTGCTGGCGCCAATCTTGATCGGACGTTTAACGGCAGGGACGCATACTTCAACTAAAAATAATAGGGGGGAGCCTCATGACTGACATTCCGTGGTGGGTATCGGAATCATTCTGGAAAAAAATAGCGATCTGGGTGACGGCGGGCGCGTTCGTCATCTTGATTTTTCTAACCTTCGACTCATTAAGCCAAACCTCGGCCGGCACGCGCCGGGTACCGGCGTATACCGTGATCAACCAACAGCTCGATTACCGGAAAAATGACCAAACCGGGCGTTTCCAGCCGGTAATTGGTGATAGCCAACCATTGTTTGGCAAGGTTTACTCGGCGGCCGAGGCGGAAGCTTTGGTGGATCTGGGTAAAAAGACCGTACAGGCGAAAAACTGC
>JAVVEW010000081.1:0-6941 GCA_032251045.1 Methylococcales bacterium | reverse complement strand
TCATGACCTAGGGCAGGACAGTAACACGAGACTTAAGTCTAGCATGGGACGATGCTTAAGGTTTTGATGTCTAAGGCGTCCAAGCTGGCTGCATAATCTGCAACTTCTTCAAATATGGCAATCGGTTGTGAACGGTTACAAGTTTCTGGCTAAATCCTGATATAATTACTCAGGATTTATGGATTCAAGGCGTCTTTTCTCAAGACTAAAGGCTTCGTGACACAGGATGGTGTCATTATTTTCAAGTTGCTCTAAGCGATTGAAAATATAGCAAAGCAAGCGTTACATGTTTGTTCTTCCTGCTCTGATAAGTCTCGAACCCGCTTATTCAGAGTACCCTCAATATAATCAGGAGACTTTATCATGATTGCACTTAACCAACCCGCACCACCTTTTCGGTTGCAAAATCAGGCCGGTCAATGGCTGCAACTGGCTGACTTTCAGGGCCGAAAAAACCTTGTCTTGTATTTTTATCCCAAGGACGATACGCCAGGATGTACGCTGGAAGCACAGCAATTTACCCAGTTAGCTGGTGAGTTTGCGGCACTTGACACGGTGGTATTGGGCATCAGCAAAGATAGCTGCGCCAGTCATCAGGCCTTTATCGATAAATATCAGCTGCAGGTGGAGTTACTAGCCGACAGCGACGGTCAGGTTTGTGAGGCTTATGATGTCTGGCGTGAAAAAGAGAAAGATGGTGTGAAAAAAATGGCGATTTTGCGCTCGACATTTATCATCGATAAGCAAGGCGTCCTAACCTACAGCGAACATAACGTCAATCCTGAAGGTCATGCTCAAGCTATTTTAGCCCGTTTAAGCGCTGACGCTTGAAGCCTTTGAAAAGGGCATAAAAAAGCCAGCCTTGTAAAAGCTACAGAGCTGGCTTTAGGGTGTGTCTGAATAACTTATGTTTATTTGCTCAGGAATTCGTACACAGCGTCGATAGCTTGTTCTTCGGTCAGGCCAGCTTTTTTAACAGGGCCGATTTTCATGATTTGTTCCATGGCTTTAGGCATGCCATTACGGCCTTCTTTCAAAACTTTACCGAAAGATTCACGATCTAATTGACCGGCTGCGATCAATTCGCGCAATTGTGGGTTGGAAGAAATGTCATGGCAAGCGCCACAGCCGCGGCCAAAAGCGCGGTCATAGATTTTTTTGCCGATTTCAGCATCGCCCGCTGCCATGGCTTGAGCGCCAAGAGTCAATGCAGCTGCGCTGGCCAGAGTAATCAATGTTTTTTTCATAATAGAGCCTCTCTCGTGGTGATGGTAACAAGCCGCCCAATCAAGGCAGCGGTTAAGACATTATATTTACTTAAGATTGCCCCGGGGGCAAATAAGCGTGCGACTATAGCCAATCTTGGCTGGGAATTCAATCCGTTTTTGTCATTGTGTTTGAGCGTTTAGCTCGAAACTGGCTCAATTATCAGGCTTTAATCTGAATTTAGCCTGAATTATTGCCGCCAGCGTTGCAGATAGCCGTTACCGTTAATACTGACGATGTCCTTGTTAGGGGGCAGGCTCAGCGCCAGTGGCGTGCCGGCAACACCCCGGCCTTGTTCGGATTTTTTAGTGCGCCAGAGTTTTAAGGCCTTGCCGGTGCTGGTTTGCCATAACTCGATGCGTCCGGCCATTTGGCCGGTAACCAGCTTGAGTCCGTCCTGGGCAAACGCCGCGCTGGTCAAAGTCAGCCATTCCGGGCCGAGTGTGGTTTTGAGTTTACCGCTTTTCAGATGCCATAGCCGTGCCCGACCTAATTCCGCATTACTGAATACATAGCGGTCATCCGGGCTGATGGCGACGGTCATCAGCGCGTTTTTATGGGCAAAGCGGTGTAGTAATTGGCCATCGGTCAGTCGCCATAATTTGGCGGAGGTATCGGCGGAGCCGGTGATGGCGAATTGACCGCTGGCGGACAAGGCAACTGTGGTCACGGCTGCGTCATGTGTAAAGGCGTGAATGGTGCGGCCGTATTCCAGAGCAAAATACACGGCCTTGTCTTCCAGGCCAATCAGTGCGAAGGTGCCGTCATGTGCCAAGGCCAGGCTTTGGATGTCAGGCAGGCTCCAGACATCCAGCAGTTGTCCATCGGCGATGCGCCACCAGGCAAAGGAGTGGCGTTCGGCGGTTATGGCATAACGTTCATCGCCGGAAATGGCGACTTTAATAATGCCGTCGTTAGCTTCGGTGTGCTGCCAGGTGTGCACGATTTCGCGCTTAGGCGTGATGCGCCATAATCGTGCCGGCCCCAGCGTACCGGCCACCAGGGCATAGTGTTCAGACAGCGCCGCGGTGAACAAACCTTCCGGGGCCAGGTGTTCGGTTTGTTTGGCGGTCGGGGTGTCACATGCCGATAGCAAAGTGACCGTCAAGAGCAGAGATAAAACTCGAATCATGGTGATGGTAGGCTCAACGTTGGAAAGTGCGTGTTTGTGCTTGGTTAAGCGGCGCGGGGTTATTTTAGGGCATGGCGGGCGCGGTTGAGAACCAGGCGAGGTGGTTATGTAAACGCACCACGGAGCCGATGATAATCAGTGTTGGCGCTTGCAGCTGCGCTTGCGCACATAATTCGGGCAAGTTGGCCAAAGTGCCGATGACCACTTTCTGGTTGGAGGTGGTGGCTTGTTGCACAATGGCGGCAGGCCGATCCGGTTCCGCACCATGAGCGATAAATTGGGCGCATATTTGCGCCAGCCCGACCAGGCCCATGTAAATGACCACGGTTTGCCTTGGCTTGACCAGGTCTTGCCAGTCCAGATTGATTTGATCATTCTTAAGGTGTCCGGTCACGAAGGTGCACGATTGTGCATGATCCCGGTGTGTCAGCGGAATGCCGGCATAGGCGGCGCAACCTGAGGCGGCGGTAATGCCTGGAACCACCTGGAACGGTATGCCTAAGGCCATCAAGGATTCGATTTCCTCACCACCGCGTCCAAAAATGAACGGGTCGCCGCCTTTGAGCCTTGCCACTTTCAGGCCGGATCGGGCTTTATCAATCAGCAGTTGGTTGATTTGCGGTTGTGGCAGCGTGTGTTGTTGGCGTTGTTTGCCAGCATAAATGCGCTGTGCATCGCGCCGTGCCAGCTCGATAATGTCCGGGTTGACTAAGTGGTCATAGACTACCACATCGGCCTGTTGCAGCAATCGCAACGCCTTGAAGGTCAATAAATCCGGATCGCCCGGCCCTGCGCCGATTAAATAAACCTCGCCGGTGGCGGTTTGCGCACTGTTTGCCAGAGCCTCGTTCAGTGCTTGTTCGGCGTCCTGTTCGCGCCCGGCCAGCACCTGTTCGGCAATCGGACCTTGTAAGATTTTTTCCCAGAAAGCGCGCCGAGCTTTTTCGTCTGGTAATCGCTGTTTGACAGGAGCGCGCATCCGTTCGGCCAAGCGTGCCAGTTGGCCATAGCGAGCCGGCAGCCAGGCTTCGATTTTAGCGCGCAGCCAACGGGCCAGTACGGGTGAGGCGCCGCCCGAGGAAACGGCGACTACCAGGGGCGTTCGATCAACATTGGCGGGAAAAATAAAATCACACAACGCCGGAGTATCGACCACATTGATGGGAATGCTGTGTTTCCGGGCAATGCGATGAATGGCCAGATTACTGGCATGATCGTTGGTTGCGGCAATAATCAGGCCGCAGCCCACAACATCATCGGCTGCAAAGCGCCGCTGGTAAAGTTCCAGTCCGTGCGCATCGACCATCTGCCGAACTTCGGGGCTGACGGTTTCGGCCACCACACGCACCGGGGCGTCGGTTTTCAATAACAGGCGCAGTTTGCGCTCGGCCACCGCGCCGCCGCCAACCACCAAGCAGCGACGCTGACCGAGGCGCATAAAAATCGGTAAAAAGTCCATATCAAGTCAACAAGCGATACCAAAACGGTAAGGTGATAAAACTTAATGCCGTGGTGACGGTGACCGCCATGGCGAATAACTCGCTGTCCAGTCGGTAGCGGTCGCAAAACACCAGGCCCAGTACCATGCTGGGCATGGCCATTTCCAGTACGGCGGCTGCGGCCTGTTCGCCTGGTAGGGGCAAGAATTGCACCAGCAGCCAGGCCATGGCCGGCATGGCCGCAAGCTTGACCAGCACCACAGGCAGCATATAACCGGCCACTCGACCGTGCAAGCTGCGCCAATTCAGTGCCAGGCCTAAAGCGATCAGCATCAGCGGCGTGACTCCCGCGGCCAGTTTGGCCAGCGTTCCGGCCAGCCAGGTTGGCATGGGCACCTGGTAAATGTTCAGCGCCACTGCAACGCCTGCCGCCCAGAACGGCGGAATATTGAAATAACGCCACCAGGCTTGCGCTTTGACCTCTTCATGCGTGCCCAGTTTCTTGGCCACCCAAACGCCTAAAGTAAACACCATCGGCGAGGCGGCGAAAAAGTCCATCTGAATGGCAACCGAGCGCGCCCAGGGGCCAAATGTTTCCTGTAATACTGGCAAACCCAGGTAGGTCACGTTGGCAAAGGCAGAGGCCAGAATCAGGGCGCCCAGGCGCGGTTTTGGCATACGCAGCAGCAAGCCTGTTATGGCGGCAAGCGCGGTGCTGGCAACTATGCAGGTGATGCCAATGATCGAAAACTTGACCGAATTCACCCCCACCGGCGCCTGCCACAACACCTCCAGTACCAAGGCGGGCAAGAACACATACAATACCAGAGAGGTGAGTATCGGACGTACGCGCTCGGCGCTCAGGCCGGCCGGTGTCAGGCTGCGCCAGGCCAGGCCAATGGCTATCATCAAGGCCATCTGTGTTAAGGTGTCGATCATGATTGTGTACTTTAATTGCTGGAGAATGCGGGAGCGGAGCCTGCTCAGGCGCGTCGGGAAACATGCCGCCGGTGTCTTGGCAAGACTTCGGTGAGAATGGCGAGAATGGAACATTCTGCGTTTTTAAGCTGAAGGGCTTTTGCTATGATACCCGACCCGCAGCGTTCGGTGCTGCATTCAAATGACGAACAAACGTGTAACTTATGCCTAACACTCATCACCCCGCGATTGCATCCGAGCAGCGCTTGATCATGGCGCTGGATGTGCCTGATACCCAGCAAGCCCGTCATCTGGTGACCGCCTTGGCCGATCAGGTTGGTTTTTATAAGGTCGGTATGGAGCTATTCATGAACGGTGATTGCTTCAGTTTTATCGACTGGCTGAAGGCGCAGGGCAAGCAGGTGTTTGTGGATCTGAAGTTTTTCGATATTCCAGCCACGGTGGGCCGGGCGATTGCCGCATTAAGTGCGAAAGGTGTGGATTTTGCCACCGTGCATGGCAATGATGCCATTATCGAGGCGGCGGTTGCTAACAAAGGCGGGCTGGGCGTGCTGGCCGTGACCTGCCTGACCAGCCTGGATCGTGGCGACCTGGATGATTTGGGTTTTCAGTGCGATGTTGAGGCGCTGGTGTATTCCCGCGCCAAACGAGCTTTGGCCTTAGGCTGTGATGGTGTAGTGTCGTCTGGCCTGGAAGCCAAGCGTCTGCGTGCAGATTTAGGTTCGCGTTTGCTGATTGTCACGCCTGGCGTCAGGCCGGTGGAAAATCGGGTCGAGGATGATCAGAAGCGGGTGGTCACGGTCACCGATGCTTTGAGTTTTGGCGCGGACTATATTGTCGTCGGTCGGCCCATTCGCGATGCTGCCGACCCAAAAGCCGCGGCACGCGCCATTCAAGACCAGATTGCCGCTGTGTTTACCTCTGCCTGATGGCTGTCGAGCTGAATTTTGCCACCTCCTACCTGGTAGCATTCGGGCTGGGATTGTTCAGTAGCCTGCATTGTCTTGGCATGTGTGGCTCGATTATTGGCACTTTGACCTTAAGCCTGAAGCCGGAGGTTCGCAGCCACAAAGCCAGGCTCATTCCATTTGTGGTCAGCTATAACCTGGGACGGATCATCAGCTATAGCCTGGCCGGTATGTTGGCGGGTTTGTTTGAGGTGTTTTTGTCGTTACCGTTTGGCGAAGGTCATGGTCACCGTATTCTTCAGTTGCTGTCGGCTGCGATTATGACGGGCGCGGGGCTTTACATTTCGGGCTGGTTTCCTAAATTTGCCTATATTGAAAAAACCGGACGTTATTTCTGGCGCATGCTTGAACCTTACGGGCGGCGTCTGGTGCCGGTAACAACGCGCTTCCAGGCATTTTTGTTCGGCGCGGTTTGGGGCTGGTTGCCATGTGGTTTGGTCTATACCGGTTTGGTGTTGGCCGCGGCTACCGGTAGCTTCATACACAGTGGCTTGACTATGTTGGCGTTTGGTCTTGGGACTTTACCGGCCGTTGCCGGCGCCGGTATAATCGCGTCCCTCGTGACGCGCTTGATGGCCATGCCTAATTTTCGCCGGGCCATCGGGGTATTTATGATTTTATTGGCCATTCTGGCGGCGCTACCATGGCTTAACCCTTTACGTATGCAACATTTCTGAGGTCATATGAATGGATCCTTTCACCGCTATTATTGGTAAGTCACCGCTGCTTGAAGCGCTGATTCGTAATGCCAAAGTCATTGCGCCAACCGATGTCACTTTACTATTGAAAGGAGAAACCGGCACGGGTAAGGAGGTATTTGCCCGCACCATTCAACAAGCCAGCCAACGCGCCGACAAGCCGTTTATCACCATCAATTGCGCGGCATTGTCGATATCTTTGGTGGAGTCGGAATTATTCGGCCATAAAAAAGGCGCGTTTACCGGGGCGCAAGACACCAAAGCCGGCTTGCTGGAAGCGGCTGATGGCGGCACCTTGTTTTTGGATGAAATCAATTCCTTGCCGCTGGACGTGCAAGGTAAGCTACTGCGCTTTTTGGAGCATGGCGACTATTTGCCGGTGGGTGAAATCAAGCCGCGTTATGCCAATGTACGCGTGATTGCCGCCACTAACGAGGCCTTGCCCGAGCTTATCGAGCGCGGCTTGTTTCGCAGTGATTTGTACTATCGCTTAAACGTG
>JAVVEW010000080.1:0-7160 GCA_032251045.1 Methylococcales bacterium | reverse complement strand
CTACGCAGCAGGCGTTTAATCGCCCAGTCGAAGGTGACCAGTTTGCGCGAGTGGCTCATGGTGTATCGGCTCCAAATCTTCAATGCCGGACATAAGTCAGGCTACCTGATCGCAAAATAGTAAATAGTGATGGTCAAATCAACGAAACACAACCAGTTTCGCATGGGTTTTCACGGAAGATCGTGGGCATCAGGAGTATAGTCCCTATGACGGCTATAAAAAACCGCCAGCGTCCACTGGCGGGGCTTTTATCATGCTGGATCGGGCTTAGCTTTTTTCAAAGCGAAATTGCGCGCCGTCCACATCAACCCGGATGGTATCGCCGGCGGTGAAATGACCGGCCAGCATTTCCTGGGCCAGCGGGTTTTCCAGTTGTTGTTGAATCGCCCGTTTCAGCGGTCTGGCGCCGTAAACCGGATCGAAACCGGCTTCGCCCAGTTTATCCAGTGCGCTTTCCGAGACCTCCAGGGCGATGTCGCGCTGACCAAGCCGGTCTTTGAGATAGCGAATCTGAATCTGGCTGATGGCGCGGATTTCCGCTTGTCCGAGAGGATGAAACACCACCACATCGTCAACCCGGTTAATGAACTCGGGCCGGAAATACTGGCTGACCACGTCCATCACCGACGCTTTCATGGCCTGATAATTATCCTCGCCGGCCAGTTCCTGAATGCGGTCGGAGGCGAGATTCGAGGTCATCACCACCACGGTATTGCGAAAATCCACGGTGCGGCCCTGGCCGTCGGTCAAGCGGCCGTCGTCCAATACTTGCAGCAGCACGTTGAACACGTCCGGGTGGGCTTTTTCCACTTCATCGAGCAAAATCACCGAATACGGTTTGCGGCGCACGGCTTCGGTCAGGTAGCCGCCTTCTTCATAGCCGACATACCCCGGCGGCGCGCCAATCAGGCGGGCCACCGAATGTTTTTCCATGAATTCGGACATGTCGATGCGCACCATGGCTTCTTCGGTGTCGAACAAAAACGCCGCCAAGGCCTTGCACAGCTCGGTTTTGCCGACCCCGGTCGGGCCTAAGAACAAAAACGAGCCGTTGGGCCGGTTCGGGTCGGACAGCCCGGCGCGGGAACGGCGGATGGCGTTGGCCACCGATTTCAGGGCTTCAGTCTGGCCGATCACCCGTTCGGCGATATTCTGCTCCATATTCAGCAGTTTGGCGCGCTCGCCTTCCATCATTTTCGAGACCGGAATGCCGGTCCATTTAGAGACCACTTCGGCGATTTCTTCCTCGGTGACTTTGTTGCGCAGCAGTTTCATTTCCTGCATTTCCGCCTGCGTGGCCAGATCCAGTTCTTTTTCAAGGCTTGGAATCAGGCCGTATTGCAGCTCGGACATGCGGGTCAGATCGGATGCCCGGCGCGCCACGTCCATTTCCTGCCGGGCCTTGTCCAGTCGCTCCTTGATCGAGGCGGTGCCTTGTAGGGCCACTTTTTCCGCGTTCCAGATTTCTTCCAAATCCGCGTATTCTTTTTCCATGTTGGTAATCGCTTCCTGCAAGATATCCAACCGTTTTTTCGAGGCTTCGTCGGTTTCCTTGATCAGCGCCTCACGCTCGATTTTCAGTTGGATCAAGCGCCGCTCCAGTTTATCCAACGCTTCCGGTTTGGAGTCGATTTCCATGCGGATACGGCTGGCGGCTTCATCGACCAGATCGATGGCCTTATCCGGCAGTTGCCGGTCGCTGATGTAACGGTGCGACAGCGTCGCGGCGGCGACAATGGCCGGGTCGGTGACTTCAACGCCATGGTGGACTTCATATTTTTCCTTGAGGCCGCGCAAAATGGCAATGGTGTCCTCGACATTCGGCTCATTCACCAGCACTTTCTGGAAGCGGCGTTCCAGCGCCGCGTCTTTCTCGATGTACTTTCGGTATTCATCCAGCGTGGTCGCGCCGATGCAATGCAGCTCGCCCCGGGCCAGCGCCGGTTTGAGCATGTTACCGGCGTCCATCGCGCCTTCCGCCTTGCCCGCGCCGACCATGGTATGCAGCTCGTCGATGAACAGAATCACCTGGCCTTGTTGTTTGCCGATGTCGTTCAGCACCGCTTTCAGTCGCTCTTCGAAATCACCGCGAAATTTCGCGCCGGCAATCAGCGCCGCCATGTCCAGCGCCAGCAACTTTTTGCCTTTGATGCCTTCCGGCACTTCGCCGTTGACGATACGCTGGGCCAGACCTTCGGCAATGGCGGTTTTACCGACGCCGGGCTCGCCGATCAGCACCGGATTGTTTTTGGTGCGCCGTTGCAATACCTGAATGGTGCGGCGGATTTCATCGTCGCGGCCGATCACCGGGTCCAGCTTGTTCTGGGCCGCGCGTTCGGTTAGGTCCAGGGTGTATTTTTTCAGCGCCTGACGCTGTTCCTCGGCATTTGCGTCTTGCACGCTGTCACCGCCGCGTACCTGCTCGATGGCGGCGGTCAGCGCTTGTTCGCTCAGGCCGGCTTTGCTTAAGATGTCGGTCAGGGTGCTTTTGATCTGCAGCAGCGCCAGCACGAACAGTTCGCTGGAAATATAAGCATCACCGCGTTTTTGCGCCAGTTTGTCACAGACATTCAGCACCCGGCCCAGATCGTTGGAGATTTGTATATCGCCCTGGGTGCCGGAAACCTCAGGCAGCCGCTCCAGATAGCGGTTGATTTCGTTATCGATGACATTGACATTGGCGCCTGCCTGCGCCAATAGCGGCCTGACGCCGCCGCCCTGCTGGGCCAACAATGCCGACAATACATGCGCCGGCTCGATGAATTGATGGTCCTTGCCATTGGCCAGACTCTGGGCGTCGGCCAAAGCCAGTTGAAACTGGCTGGTGAGTTTATCCATTCGCATAAAAACCTCTTTAATTTGTAAGGGTATCTGCTACTGGATTTGGGGGAGAACCGCCTGTTTTCAAGCGGTTTGGCAAAAAATACCGGCCGGATAGCGGATTACAAACCGGAAAGGTCAAGCAATTCAGCCAGTGCGCCGAGGCGAACTACGCCCACGCCAAAGGCACCGCCAGTTGCCCAGGCCGCGCCATCGCGCACGCCCACGCACACGGCGTTGTTATAACAACGGGCATAATAACCAAACAGATATTCCGATGCTGCCGGATGCGGGAATAACTGCGGAAATTGCGCCTGTGCCCAGTCAAACAAAGCATCAACTCGCCCTTCCAGATGCGGCAACACGCGCCGGGCCACGGCATCAGCCAAAACATCGTCTGGCAGACGATGGCTGAGCAGCACCGACAGCGGTTCAGAGTCTTCGCTGCGCTGGTCGGAAAACAGATTCAATTCCACCAGATAAGCGCCGTCCGGTCCACCAACTGTGCCGGTCTGTGATTCCAGAAACCAGTCCAGGTGCGAATGAAACGCGCCGTTTTGAGGCACTTCATTAACAATCAAAGACTGGGCGCCGCTGATGCCGGTGGCGGTGAATACGGTAAAACTTTCCTGAACATTAGGTGGACAAAACACCAGGCCACAGTCCTGATTGGGTTGAACATCGAGACCGCCCGCCAAACGAACCTGCATCGTGTCGGGCGCTGCCGTCCAGGTGTTTTGTTCGGGGTCAAAATAATTCAGGTGGCCACGCGCCCGATAACTGATTCGCTCTCCGCCTTGCAGTGCGCCGGGAAACGCCTGGAAGCCTGGGTTATCGGTCGATATCGTGCTGGGAAATTCGCTAAACCCGCTGATAAACAGTTTATTACCGGTCAGGTAATCGGTGGGGACAGTCCCGGTCGGCAAACCCAACTGTTCGATACCGATCATGTCGCAGCCAGCCTCGGGGTCGGTGCAAAAATCAGCGACGATACGCTCGCCCTGGGCGGTCAGCGCGATGTCCTGATGGAACGATTGAGCCTGGATGGCCGAACTGAACAAAGCAGCCAGAAAGGCCAGCGGGATGAGTTTTAGAGTCATGATTTGTCTCCTGTGTTGAACAGTGTTTGTGAGCATTCAGCGTTGCCGTCCTTGGCTCTGGATTCCGCCAGTTCATGGCGGAATGACGGCTGTTTTTATGTCGTTGTCAGTAGTCGCAGACCGGGTTGGGTGAACCGTGATACCTGGTATCAAGGCTTAAAACTGCGCCCGAAAACCCGCTTGAAGGCTTAAACCCGCTTCCGGTGCAAAACTGCGCAAAAACGAGGTCGCGTTACGAATAGACGAGTCGCCGATGTTCGACGCTTTGCCGAACACCATCAAGGTTTTGCCATCGGTCCAATCCAGGGTGTAGGCAATATCCAGATCCAGCCGGTCATACGCCGGGGTTTCGGTTTCATTCAAGCCGGGACGGTGTTGCCTCAGGGCACGGGTGTAACGCAAGGCGCTTTGCCAGCCGCCCCGTTGCAAACCGACCTCAAAACCAAAACGCAACGGCGGCAAACGTGGCACGTCACCAGCGCCGGACTCCTTGAAATAGCCGCGCACAAAATCAGAAAACAAGGTCAGATGCGGACTGCCCCAGGCATAATCGGGATGCAGGCTGATGTTGGCTTCGTAACCCCAGAAATTGGCATCCCGACCTTGATAGGCAAACACCGGCAAGCAGCTTTGCAAGTTGGCGCATTCAGCTTGCGGGCGCGGCGGATCGGGCGCGAAATTAAAGAAGAAGCCTTGGTTTTCCAGCACAATGTAATTATCTACCGGCTTCCAGAATGCGCTGGCGTCCAGCGACCACAGGGCGTTGTCGAAGCGCAGGCCCAATTCATGGTGCCAGCTGGTTTCATTGTTAAGGTCCAGTCGGCCGATTTCAAAAGTGCGGGTGGACAAATGCGGGCCGGCCGATAACAGTTCCTGCACTTCCGGGGCGCGCTGGGCGCGTTGCCAGGAAAAATATACCACGCCGCCGTCAATCGGGGTCAATTCCAGGCCGGCAGCGACGGAAAACGGGCTGTGGGTCAGTTGTTTGGGCAGCGGTGTGCTGCCACGGATGCCCGGTATCGCCAGTGTTCGCGCTTCCGGCACGGTATGCTGCCATTCCTGGCGCAGGCCAAATTCCAGCTTCACGCCGTCTATAGGCTCGACGGCTTCGGTCAGAAAAATCCCTAAGTTGTCGATGGCCGAGGCCGGGACAAAGGTTTCCACGCCAACCGCTGAAAAATCGCGATCCTGCCACTGAAAGCCCACTCGACCGGTCAACCATTCGGCCAGACCGTGATCCACTTCAACTCGCGATTCCAGCACTTCATTATCAAACCGGGTGAACGGCTGACCGCGATCGATTTCATCGTGCCGGTAGTCGCTGTAACTCAGTTTACCAACCACGTTGTCAATCATCGGCATCGGCGCGAACAGTTCCGCCTCCAGCTCGTAACGCTGCTGCTCCATGTCAACGCGCACACTCTCGCCCGGTGCGCCGGTGCCATCGACATCGGCATGGCCATGTCCGGGTACGCCCGGCGGCACGCCATAGTCCTTGGTCATCTGGTAATAGCCCACGCCGATGCGCCCCTGTTCGCCAATCCAGGCGATGCCGGCGGAACCCCCCTGGCTGTCGCCATCGGTGTTTTCGACCTTGCCGGAACGGTTGCGTTCGGGGCGGATGCGGAATTGTTCGATAATGGCGGACTCATCGAGCGCGGCGCCAGGAATGCGCATGTCTTGATTGCCCCGCTGGAAATAATCCAGATGCACGGCCACGCGGTCATGGCCCAAATCGACACCGACCATGCCGGCGTGTTCATTGTTGTTATGATCAAAACGATATTCGGTCCGGCCTTCGATACCGTTTTCCAGGATTTTATCGGGAATGCGCTGGTGTTCGATATTGACCGCACCGCCGACCGCCGAACCGCCATAACGCAATGTGGCAGGGCCGCGTTCCACGGTGATACGGTCGGCCAGCAGGGATTCGGTAGCGATGGCATGATCCGGGCTCATGGTCGAGGCATCATGCACGCCCATGCCACCTTGCATCACCCTGACCCTGGGGCCGGATAGCCCCCGAATGACCGGCTGACCGACACCGGGGCCGTAGGACAAATTATTGACGCCCGGCTCACGCTCCAGAGTCTTGCCCAGGGTGCTGGCAGCGCGCAGACGCAGCGCGTCACCGTCCAGAATATCAAGATGTAAATTATTGGGCCGGCTGGCCTCGACCACCAGATTGTCCAGCATAACCGGTGCTTCCTGCGCGGCTAAGCCTGCGCTTGACAACAGTAAAAGTAAAATCAGTCGAGTCATAGTGTTAAGGGTGATCGAGACGTGCCAACAGCCGTCGTGCGCCGCTGATTTCGGGTCGAACAGCGTCCAGTCGGGTTAACCAGCGGCGAGCCAGTGAAATATCACGCGGTGCAACGTGCAGCGCTTGCTGAACGATTTCGGCATAAGCCAGGGTAAAGTCGGGGCTGATCGCCACCGCTTGCAAATAACGATCAATCGCTTGGTCATTGACTTGCCGGTGCTCAAGCCGAGTATCGAGATACGTTTCCCGGGCGGTGATGAAAGCCGTCAACCGGGCATGGAACTGTGTCGAGGCTGATTGCGCCGTTTTCGGTCGTTGTTGACCCGCCACGTCGCCGATGATCCGGCGCAGATCGGCCAGCGTCTGATGCGATGCCAGAGCACGCCGATGACTGAAACGAGGCGCGGCGAACAACACCCCAGGCAGGTCGTCGGTATTCAGCCGACCTTGATCGGCAAAACGCGCCAAGGTCTTGGCGTCAGCGATAAAATGCCCGAGCAGTTGCACCGAATCACGCACGGCGGCGGTGGCCAATTGACCACGCAGGTCAGCATTGGCTGCCAGACGCCGGTCGATCGAGCCTGCGTTGCCTGGCGTTTGCCGATAACCGATCAACGCCAGCGCCGGATAATCAAGATCAAAACCGGCCAGCCAGGCTTCGCTGTCTGGAAAAACCTCAAGGAAACTGGCGGTAATGTCACGCAGCAACTCGACATCCATCTGATACAGCGGCAGCCACTGGCAATACAGCCCTGCTTTGGCCAAGCGTTCTCGTATCGCTGTGAAATGCTCAACCGTGTATAACAGGCCGCCACCGTCCCGGCCGGGGTGGAACAGATCGCCAATTACGACATCGTATAAGGCTTGATCGGCACGCACGAAGCGCCGGGCGTCGGCAGCGTGCAGATGCACCCGCGGATGTTCATGCAGCGATGCGTTGGCCGGGGTAAAGTGTGGCAACAGCGCCAACGTTTCCG
>JAVVEW010000007.1:0-65399 GCA_032251045.1 Methylococcales bacterium | reverse complement strand
CTTTCAACCCGAAGAGCGTCAGGCCTATGAATCCAGCCTGAAGTATTATCGCGATTTGAAAAATGTCATCGATACCGCCCGCGAAGAAGGGCGCGAGGAGGGACGTGAGGAGGGGCGAGCCGAAGGGCAGCGTGTCTTGTTAGAACACCTGATAACTCTCAAATATGGTGAGTTGCCTGAAAATATAGCCCAAGCGGATATTGCGCAGTTAAAACATTGGTCTGAGCGCATCCTGAGCGCCGATACCTTGACACACTTGTTTACTGATTCCTGAAGAATTACCCAGGCTATTGCGCTATGAAAGTTAGGACTTTGCCGATGTCAGCGGCGTAAAGCCTGCGTGGTTGAATAATACTGCCGTATGTCGGCCCGGTCATGTCAGAGGCTAAAAAGTATCTTTCAATGCCCGCAGCCGGGTGAAAATTGCCATATCATCGGCGCCGGGCATGTTCAATCGCGTGCGCCAAGCCGGGTCATCGGCGTTCATGAACGGATTGAATTGACGCTCCTCGGCCAGTGTGCTGGGCACGGTGCTGTGGCGTTGGCTGCGGCGTTGTTGTATGTGTTGCAGGCGTTGTTGCAAGGCGGTTGAGGCTGGCGTCAGTGAGAGGGCAAAACGGGCATTGTTCAGCGTGTACTCGTGCGCGCAAAACACCCGGGTGGATTCGGGTAGCTGGCGCAGCTTGCACAAGGACTGCCAAAGCTGGCCGGGCGTGCCTTCAAACACACGGCCACAGCCCATGACAAACAACGTATCGCCGCAAAACAGCGCCTGGTGTTCCGGGCAGTAATAACAGCAATGGCCCAACGTATGGCCGGGCGTGGCTATGACCTCAAATACGGTGTCGCCTAGAGCGATGCTGGCACCATCGTTCACGGGCAGGGTCAGGCCTGGAATGCGTGCGCGGTCATCGGCAAAGCCTACAATTTGGCAGCCGGTGGCTTGTTGCAGCGCCAGATTCGCGCCAACATGATCGCCATGGTGATGGGTATTGAGAATATAATGCAGCGTCCAGCCCCGGGCTGCCAAAGCATCCTGCACCGGTTTAGCGATAGCCGGGTCAACCACCGCCGTTTGTGAAGTGGCGCTGTCTTGCAGCAAATACACATAGTTATCGGCCAAGACCGGTAGTTGTTCGATTATTAACATCTGTTCTCCTATGTCTCCATTGAGTTTATATGTTCACATGCCTTGGTGCTTACGCAAATGTCCGTATTGTGATTTTAACTCACACGAAGTGAAAACCGCGTTGCCCGAACAGACGTATATCGAAGCGTTGTTAGCTGATTTGGCCGGGCAATTGGAGACTTTCGCTTTCAACCCCAAGCTGGTTAGTATTTTTATCGGTGGCGGCACGCCCAGTTTATTCAGCGCTGACAGCTACCGGCAATTGTTGGCTGGAATCGATACTCTGCTGGCTTTGACAGAGGATGTGGAAATCACGCTGGAAGCCAATCCCGGTACCTTTGAGAGCGCCAAATTCGCAGCGTATCGCGCTTTAGGCATCAATCGTTTGTCGATCGGTGTGCAAAGTTTTTGCGACGCGCAGCTGAGCCGGCTGGGGCGGGTGCATGATGGTGCGGCGGCGCGCATGGCGGCAGAGCAGGCGCGGGAGGCCGGTTTTACCCGGCTGAATCTGGATTTGATGTTTGGCTTGCCCAAGGTTCCAGAGTATGACGCGCTGACCGATTTGCAAATCGCGCTGGACTTGGCGCCAGAGCATCTGTCCTGGTATCAATTAACCTTGGAACCAAATACCTATTTCCACCGCTACCCACCCCCCCAGTTGCCGGATGATCAACATAATTTCATATTACAGCAGCGCGGGCAGGCGTTATTAGCTGCCGCAGGTTACCAGCAATACGAAGTATCCGCCTATGCCAAACCCGGCCAGGCTTGTCGGCATAATGGCAATTACTGGCGTTTTGGTGATTATCTGGGTATCGGCGCGGGAGCTCACGGCAAAATCAGTCTGGCCAGGCCCGGGCAGATTGTGCGCACAGTTAAGGCCAAACATCCGGCAGCGTATCTGGCCGCGCCTAGGCATACCGACATTCGTGTCGTGACTGAAGACGAATTGCCACTGGAATTTATGATGAATCATTTGCGGCTGCGCGAGGGCTTTGCGTTAATGGACTTTACCCGACAAACCGGGCTGCCAGATAGCGTTTTGCAACCTGGGCTTGAGCATGCGTTGCAACAAGGTTTGTTACAGCGACAAGGTCAGCAGTACCGTGCGACCGAGTTGGGCTGGCGCTTTCTGGATGAGTTGTTGACCTTGTTTGTGCCATCTTGCTGAAATGGTGCTGGCGTGCGGGCCAGCCAGTATCAATTTGCGCAGTCTGGCCGTAAGTCACTGGACATGTAGCATGGCTGCGCGGGCGGTTTAGGTAATGCCGTTTATGGCAGGTTGAGGCACAATGTCAGGTTAAATCCATTTAATGTTAGAGAGATTGCCATGAATTCGTTGTTATATGCCCTGGACTTTGATGGTGTTCTGTGTGATAGCGCCCAGGAAACCGGTCTGGCCGGCTGGCTGGCCGCAGGTCGTTTGTGGCCGGGCTTTTCAGGTTCGCCTCAGCCTGAATTGCTGGATGCATTCCGGCGCGTTCGGCCGGCGCTGGAAACTGGCTACGAGGCGGTGTTAATCATGCGTTTGTTAAAGCAGGGCTATAGTGCCGAGACCTTGCTGGCCGATTATGCTGGCCATCTGCAGCAGGCTCTGGCGGCGACCGGCATGTCACAGGAGGCGCTGAAACAGGCCTTTGCGCAAACCCGTGACCGTTGGATTGCGGAACAGCCCGAGCAATGGTTGGCGCTGAATCCGCTGTTTCCGGGCGTGGTTGAAACCTTGCGCACACTGCGTCAACTGGGACCGTGTTATCTGGTCACTACCAAGCAGGCCCGCTTTGCGCAACGCATATTGGCCGGGCAAGGTGTTGATTGGCCGATGTCGGAGATTTTCGGTCTGGAGCGCAAGCTACCAAAAACGGCACTGCTGCGTGAGTTACAGGCCGCATATCCTGGGCATGTTATCCACTTTCTGGAGGATCGGTTGGCGGCATTACTCAGCGTTAAGGCGTGCCCGGAGCTGGCGGGCGTGGCGCTTTACCTGGCCGACTGGGGCTATAATACCGAGTCTGAACGCGGTCAGGCGCGGCAGGCGGATATTGCCGTGATCAGCCTTTTGGCCTGGCACCGCTGGGCTGATGCCGCGCCGACGCAATGATTTTTTTCGTTTTCTCAAGGTCATGGTGATGAATGTAGAAACAACGCCGCTGGACGGTGTGCTATTGCTGATGCCGAAAGTTTTTGGCGATGCGCGAGGCTTTTTTATGGAAAGCTTTAATGCGCGTACTTTCGCCACACTGACGGGAGTGAGCTGTGCTTTTGTCCAGGATAACCATTCTCGCTCCCAGGCCGGCGTGTTGCGCGGCCTGCATTATCAAATCCGTCAGCCACAAGGCAAGTTGGTGCGGGTGGTGGCGGGCGAGATTTTTGATGTGGCCGTCGACTTGCGCCGCCAATCGCCGACGTTCGGGCGTTGGGTGGGCTATCACTTGTCGGCGGAAAATCGCCAGCAGTTATGGATACCGGCCGGTTTTGGGCATGGTTTTGTGGTCACATCCGAACAGGCCGAAGTCTTGTACAAAACCACCGATTATTATGCGCCGGAACATGAGCGCTGTATTCTCTGGAATGATGCTCAGATCGGTATCGATTGGCCTTTGACCACGCCACCGTTGTTGTCGGCTAAAGATCAGCAGGGCCTGTCCTTGGCGGAGGCCGAGGTGTTTGCATGAGTATCTTGCTGACTGGGGCAGGTGGCCAGGTAGGGTGGGAGCTGGCGCGGGCCTTATTGGCGCAGACAGGCGTTTTGCTGACGCCATCGCGTCTGGAGTTGGATTTGACCGACCTCGATGGCATGCAGCGCTATCTGGATTTGCACCGGCCCCGGGTGATTATCAACCCGGCGGCCTACACAGCGGTTGACCAAGCCGAGCAAGAGTCGGATGTGGCAAGCTGTGTGAACAGCGATGCGCCTGCGTTACTGGCGGACTATGCACGCCGCCAGCAAGCCTTGTTGGTGCATTTTTCCACCGATTATGTCTTCGATGGCCACAGCAGCGCGCCGTATCGGGAAAGCGATGCCTGTGTGCCATTAGGCGTTTATGGTGCCAGTAAGCGCGCCGGCGAACTGGCCATTTTGGACAGTGGTTGTGATGCGTTGATTTTGCGTACCTCATGGGTGTACGCTGCCCGTGGTCGCAATTTCTTGCTGACCATGTTACGCCTTGCCGCCAGCCGCGAACGCTTGACCGTGGTAGCCGATCAGTTCGGCGCGCCCACCTGGGCGCGAGTGATCGCCGATAGCACGGCGTTGATTTTGCATCAGGCCGAGCGACAGCGACAGGCGGGGACGTTCAAGAGCGGCTTGTATCATCTGACGTGTCAGGATGTGACCAGCTGGCATGGTTTTGCCGAAGCGATTATCGAGTTGGCGCGTTCGTTAGCACCAAGCCCGTTATTGACCCATGCGGTCGACCCCATCACCACGGCGGAGTACCCCACAGCCGCGCCGCGTCCGGCCAATTCGCGACTGGACTGTCAGAAGCTTAAGGCCGATTATCATCTGATTTTGCCGCATTGGCATCATGCTCTGCGCCTGTGCATGGCAGACTACTACCGGAATTGATATGAGAAAAGGCATTATCCTTGCGGGTGGCTCGGGTACCCGTTTACATCCTGTAACCCGAGGCTTGTCCAAACAATTGTTGCCGATTTACGACAAGCCGATGATTTATTACCCGCTGAGCACGCTGATGCTGGCCGGTATCCGCGACATTCTGATTATTTCCACGCCTCATGACTTGCCGCGTTTTGCCTCGTTGCTGGATGATGGCGGGCAATGGGGGCTGAATTTAAGCTATGCCGAACAACCGTCACCCGATGGTTTGGCGCAGGCATTTATCATCGGTCGCGAGTTTGTTGGCAACAATCCGTCGGCGCTGATTTTAGGCGATAATCTGTTTTATGGTCATCAATTCGAGCATTTGCTGGCCCAGGCCAACACACAGCCACACGGTGCCACAGTGTTTGCATACCCGGTTCATGATCCAGAACGTTATGGCGTGGTGGCGTTTGACGCTGACGGAGTGGCGCTGTCGCTGGAGGAAAAGCCGGCGCAGCCGAAATCACGTTTTGCTGTGACCGGGCTGTATTTTTACGACACTCAGGTGCTGGATTTTGCCCAGGCCATTCGGCCTTCGGCGCGTGGTGAACTGGAAATTACTGATGTCAACCGGCTTTATCTTGAACAGCAGCAGTTGACCGTGCAACAGCTGGGTCGGGGCATGGCGTGGCTGGATACCGGTACGCATGATTCACTGTTGGCAGCCTCACAATTCATTCAGACTATCGAGCATCGTCAGGGCTTAAAAATTGCCTGTCCCGAGGAAATCGCCTGGCGGCACGGCTGGATTAGCGATGCTCAGCTCAGTGTGCTGGCCGAGCCGCTGCTGAAAAGTGAATATGGTCAATATCTGCTCAGTCTTGGCAATTGAGTGCGTGCATCTTTGGACACTGCCGATGTGAAGTGCAAAAGGTATAAAGTCTTCACTTAAGGTGCTATCTTGGGCGCGTCTATCGCCAGGCATTATCTGGTGAGTTCTTTTATCCGGAGGTATGACATGAAACAAGCGTTATTTTGGTGGTTATGGTTGGTGCCGTCGTTGGTACTGGCTAATCAGGGCGCTGAGGCGGTGCTGCAACAACTGCGTTTGCCGCCAGGCTTTAGCATCAGTTTGTTTGCCGATAATGTGCCTAATGCGCGTTCGCTGGCACTGGCTGAAGAAGGTGTGGTATTTGTCGGCACCCGTAGTGGCGCGGTGTATGCCGTGCAGGATAAAAATCAGGATGGCAAGGCCGATGCCCGTTTTATGATCGCTCAACAACTGAATGTGCCCAATGGCGTGGCGTATCGTGATGGCACCTTGTATGTTGCCGAAGTTGACAAGATCTTGCGTTTTAACAATATCCTGGCCAAGCTCGATGATCCACCCGAAGCCAGCGTCATTTATGACCAGCTACCCAATGACCGGCATCATGGCTGGAAATACCTGCGCTTCGGCCCCGATGGCAAGCTATACACCGCCGTTGGCGCGCCGTGCAATATCTGCAACCCGAAACAGCCCATATACGCGACCCTGGTTCGCTTGACCGTCGATGGTGCCAATCTGCAGGTGGTGGCGCGTGGCGTGCGCAACTCGGTTGGTTTTGACTGGCAACCTGAAACGAACGACTTGTATTTTCATGACAATGGCCGTGATTATTTAGGCGATGATATTCCCCCGGACGAACTGAATCGGGTCAGTGAAATCGGCGCTCATTATGGCTATCCATTCTGCCATGCCGGCGATATTCAAGACCCTAAGTTCGGCAGTGGCATCGATTGCAGCACCTACACCGCGCCGGTACATCGTTATGGCGCGCATGTGGCGCCGCTGGGGATGCGTTTTTACCGGGGGCAGCAGTTTCCGGTGCAATATCAACAACAGTTGTTTGTGGCTCAGCACGGCTCCTGGAATCGCAGCGAACCACAGGGGTATCAGGTGGCGGTGGTGAGTTTCAAGGACAGTCATACCGTGACCGAGCAGACTTTTATCAGCGGCTGGCTGACCGCCAGCGGTGAGGTGCTGGGCAGACCGGTGGATATTCTGGAATTACCCAATGGCGATTTATTGATCAGCGATGATCGGCTGGGCGTGATTTACCGCGTGCATTATGAAGCGCAATTTTGAGCTACTAAACCGCGACATGCTGTATCGTGGTTTTTTCCGGCTGGAACGCTACCGGCTACGCCACACCCTGTTCCGGGGTGGCTGGACCGAAGCCATCGAGCGAGAGCTGTTCCGTCGGGGTGATTGCGTGGCAGTTTTACTGTATGACCCCGAACGCGATTGCGTGATTTTGCAGGAGCAGTTTCGTATTGGCGCGGCACTTAGGCCGGGCCAATCACCCTGGTTGTGGGAAATCGTCGCCGGTGCGGTGGAGCCTTCGGAAACCGAGGAAGCAGTGGCCCGGCGCGAGGCCATGGAAGAAGCCGGCTGTGAAATCCGGGATTTGCGGCTGATTCATCGGTTTTATACTTCGCCCGGCGGTGCCTCGGAATGGCTGAGTTTATACCTTGGCATAGTGGATAGCCGCCAAGCCGGCGGGGTGTTTGGTCTCGATCACGAACATGAAGATATTTTGGTAACCCCGGTCAGCTTCGCTCAAGCCATGACCATGCTGGCCAACGGCGAAATCCATTCGGCGATTCCGATCATTGCTCTGCAATGGCTGGCCTTGCAGCGGGAAAATTTCCTTAATTTGAAGGCTGCTGTGCCTGATGCAGGCGCCTAGCGGTAAAAAGATGATACCGTCAGCCTGGATTTCATAACCTGCGGCACAGGTGGTCAGGGCCTTTTTGAGGTGCTGGCCGCCATTGGCGTCTTTCTCTATAATCACATGTTTCATCACTCAATATAAGGAAAAGGAAGCAAATCATGAAAAAACTGACTCTATTTATCAGTGCGCTCACTTTCATCGCGGCCAGTTCCGCATTTGCGCATGGCCCGGTACGTCAGAAAGTCTCCGAGAAAATCACTATTAACGCACCGGCTGAAAAAGTCTGGGACATCATCAAAAACTATGATGACATGTCCTGGCATCCTGCGATTAAATCTACGGAAAGCTCAACCGGCAACAAAAAAGGTTCAACCCGGGTACTGACCCTGGAAGATGGCGGCATCATCACCGAACAGCTGAAAAAATATGACGGCAAAAAAATGCTGTATCAATACAAAATCACCGACATGAGCACGGCCCAGACCATCACTCACTCCGGTAAGGAAGAAAATGTGCCGGTGGTTCCGGTCAGCAATTATGCCGCCACCATTCAGGTGAAAGACAAAAAAGGCAAAGCGGAAGTGATCTGGAAAGCCGGTTATTACCGCGCTTACATGAACAACAATCCACCCGAAGAAATGAACGAAGAAGCCGCTAACAGCGCGGTTAAAGGCATTTTTCAGGCGGGCTTGCAAAATCTGAAAAAACTGGCGGAATGAAGCGCTGCGTATTAATGTTTTGGGTTGGCTTACTGGCCAGCCCGGCTTTATCGGCTGAGCCTTTCGCCTACATCACCAATCAGTTGGCGGAAACCGTCTCGGTGATCGACCTTGAAGCACAGAACATCGTCGATACCCTGACCGTCACCGGTAAGCCCGCTGGCGTGTGGGTGACCGATGCGGGCGAAAGCGTATATTTCACCGCACCGGAATCCGGTGACCTGGTTCGCTATGTTCCGGAAAGCCATAAGCTTGACCGGCTGGCTTTGGCCGCGGGGGCTTTAGGCGTGACTGCCACACACCAGGGTGATCTGGTTTTTGTCGCCAACTGGTATCAAAACACGGTCACCGTGGTCGATGCCGAAAGTTTCACCGTCAAAACCCGGATCAAAGTCGGCCGCTCGCCTTCCGGCATGGCGGTCAGCCCGGATGATCGCTGGCTTTATGTCGCTAACCGACTGGATGACAGCGTCTCCAAAATCGATCTGACCGATTTCAGCATCCGTCACACCACCAAGGTCGGCCAACACCCGTTTGGCCTGACCCTGGATGCCGGCGGCGCCACCTTGTACACCGCCAATGTTGAAAGTGATGATGTCACGGTACTGGCCACCAACGGCCTGAAGCGCACAGGTCGGGTCAAAGTTAAATCGCTGCCTTACGCCGCCACCCTGGCGCAAAATGGCCGATTACTGTTGGTCACCAATCAGGACGATGCCTCGGTGTCGGTGATCGACACCCAAACCCTGACTGAAATTGCCGTGCTTGAGGTCGGCGAGAAACCAGAGGGCATCAGCACCCATCCCGACGACCGGCAAGTGTATGTCGCCAACTGGTTTGACAACTCCGTGTCGGTGATCGATACCGAAACCTTGACCGTGACCGACACGATTGCTACCGGCGACGGCAGCCGGGCGTTCGGTCGTTTCATTCACTGAAATACTTTGGATTTTGACTATGGCAGAAACCCCTGAAGACCTCACCATCAGCTATGAAGAAAACGGCCTGGAAACGGTCAAGGAGCTGGATAAGAAAGTATTAAGCAAAGGCGCCTGGACCACGGTGATGTTCCGTTATCAGGAATGGGATAACAAAAAAGACGACTATGGTCCGGACAAATACAGCATTCGGCGTTATCAAAAACGCAATGGCCAGTATCAGCAAAAATCCAAGTTCAACATTTCCAGCGCCGCGCAAGCCCAAGGCATTATCGACGCCCTGAACGATTGGCTTGCATCATGATTGAGTTTTACACCGCGCAAACGTTTAACGGCCACCGGATAGCGATCATGCTGGAAGAAACCGGCCTTGATTATCAGCTTAACGCGCTGGATCTCAAGCAAGGCGAGCACCGGCGGCCGGATTTCCTGGCGCTCAATCCGGGCGGTAAAATTCCGGTGATCATCGATACCGAAGGCCCGGATGGCGAGCCTTTTATTTTGAGCCAATCGGCAGCCATTCTGCTTTATCTGGCGGAAAAAACCGGCCAGTTGTTGCCTGAATCCGGCATTGAACGTTATCGGGTGCTGGAATGGCTGAGCTTTCACGCCACCGATATTGCCCCATCCATTCAATCGGTTTATTACCTCAGCTACCGTGCCCCGGAACCGCAACCGGCCGCCGCCGGTTTGTTACGGCAGCGCCATCTTGAGCGCTACCGGGAATTTGACCAACGTCTGGCCGACCAGGAATTTTTATCTGCCTCAGGCTACAGCATCGCCGATATCGCCGCTTTACCCGCTGTGGTTTTTGAGCACACCTGGGTGTTGGAGCGTTTTGCCCATATCAAACGCTGGCATGACCGGCTGAGGCTACGCCCGGCGGTACAGCGTGGCCTGGCGATACCGGGATAAACGCCGATGATCCGTTATTTGTGTCTGGCCTTTTTGGTTCTGATTCATTCGGCAGTACACGCCGATAACAAAGCCTCCGGCTGGGCCATTGCCAGCGCCCACCCGTTAGCCACTTACGCCGGACTGGAAATGCTGTACCAGGGCGGTACGGCGTTTGATGCCGCGGTCGCGGTCAGCGCGGCGCTGGCGGTGGTCGAGCCGTCCGGTTCGGGCTTAGGCGGCGGCGGATTCTGGCTGCTGCACGATCAGCAGAAACAAACGGATCATTTCATCGATGGCCGGGAGACCGCACCAAAAGCCGCCCATGCCGACATGTATCTGGACAAAAATGGTCAGGCAAACAGCAATTTATCGCGCAATGGCCCGTTAGCGGCGGCTATTCCCGGACTGCCGGCGGCGTTGGTGCATCTGGCCGAACACTACGCCACGTTGCCGCTGACCACCCTGCTGGCGCCTGCCATCGGCTATGCCGAGCAAGGCTTTCCGATCAGCGAACATTACCGCAAACTGATCGAATTTCGCCGTCCCATTCTGCAAAGCTATCCCGACAGCGCGGTTTTTCTGGCTGACGGTAACGTGCCCGAAATCGGCTGGGTGCTGAAACAGCCTGATCTGGCGCAAACCCTGAAACAAATCGCCAACAAAGGTCACCACGGTTTTTATCACGGCCCAATCGCCAATAAACTGGTCAACTCGGTACGCGATCACGGCGGCATCTGGACGCTGTCCGATCTGGCCCGTTACCGGGTGGTCGAACGTCCGGTGCTATACAGTGACTATCAGGGCATCAAAATTACCAGCGCGCCGCTGCCGTCCTCGGGCGGTATCGTGCTCAGCCAGGCGTTGAACATTTTGTCCGGCTTCAAGCTTGATGAACGGTCTGAAGTCAGCCGCAAACATCTGATTGTCGAAAGTCTGCGCCGGGCATATCGTGACCGCGCCCATCATCTGGGCGACAGTGATTTTGTCAAGGTACCGGTGCAGCGGCTGATCAGCCCCGGTTACGCGGCGGATTTGCGTGCCGGCATCGATTTACATCAGGCCACAGCCAGCGCGACTTTGGCGCCGCATCCTTTACCGGCATCTGGCACCGGCGCCGATACCACCCATTTTTCGATTATCGACAGCCAAGGCAACCGGGTGGCGGCGACCTTGAGCATCAATTTTCCATTCGGCTCGGGTTTTGTCGCCCGAGGCACCGGCGTGGTGCTGAACAACGAAATGGACGATTTTGTCAGCCAGCCCGGCGCCGGCAATGGTTATGGTCTGACTGGTAGCGCGGCCAATCGCATCGAGCCGGGCAAGCGCATGTTATCAAGCATGACGCCGACTTTTCTGGAAGATAGCAACCGCATCGCCGTGCTGGGTACGCCTGGTGGCAGCCGGATTATCTCCATGGTGCTGCTTGGCGTGCTGGATTTCGCCCAAGGGCATGATCCTGAATCCTGGGTCAGGGTGAAACGCTTTCATCACCAATTTCTGCCCGATGAGGTTCAGTTTGAACGCGGCGGCCTGACCCTTGCCGAACAAAACGCGCTGAATGCCATGGGCCACAGGCTGAAACCTTTGACCCGCGAATACGGCAACATGCAGGCGGTTTTATACAATAAACTGACCGCACAGTACCAGGCTGCTTCGGACCCGCGCGGCGAAGGTCTGGCGCTGAGCCGGAATGGCCATTGAGGTTGTTTACGGTCTCGCTCCGGCACATGCGGATGCGCAAGACTGGGCCTTGCTGGACAGTCACGAACGCCAACGGGCGGGGCGCATCAGCCAGCCGGAGGCGCGAGGCCGCTACATTGCCTTACATGCGCTGACCCGCCGTGTGTTGGCCCGGCGCTTGGGCTTGCCGCCGGCAACACTGCGCATTGACCGAGGCAGGCATGGCAAGCCCTCATTGCTTGGCCAGCCCTTGTTTTACAATCTCAGTCATAGTCATCAATATTTCGCCTTGGCGCTAAGCGATGAGGGCGAGGTGGGTGTTGACCTGGAAAGTTATCATCGCCGGCGCACCCTGCATTTATCGCGGCTGGCAAGGCGCTGCTTTGCCACAGCAGAACTGGAATACTGGCAAAAGCAACCCGAGCATCGGCGGGAAGAGGTGTTTTTGCAATTCTGGACTTTGAAAGAGGCGCTGGTCAAGGCAGCGGGGCTTGGTATTCAGGCGGGTCTTCAGCACTGCCAATTCGATTTGACTGCACCACCTCATCCGGTCGCGATACCGGATGTCATGCGGGGGCAGCCAGCGGCCTGGTGTTGGTGGCAGCAGAAAATCAGTCCCGGGCTACTGATCAGCGTCGTCTATCCGGCTCAGCAAGGTTCTGCAGGGTGAACCCTCCTCAATATCAAAAAGCGCTCCCAATAGCCTGTTTAGACTTCAAGTTGAGAATTGCTGAGTCTGCACCGTTATGGCTGCGATGCTTGAAGGATCATGATTAAAAAATACTACGACCTGGCACTAAACGCGGCTCGTCACCGACATGCTTTGCGTTATTTATGTTTGCTGAGCTTTGCGGAATCGGCATTTTTCCCTGTGCCGCCGGATGTCATGTTGGCGCCAATGGCCATGGCTACGCCTGAAAAAGCCTATCGCTATGCAGCCTGGACAACCATCAGCTCAGTGTTGGGGGGCGTGCTGGGTTATGGGCTGGGCTTTTTTTTGTATGAATTTGTTGAGCCCTGGCTACAGCAAAGCCATTATTGGCCCGCCATGCTCAAGGCGCGTGCCTGGTTTACAGACTATGGCGTTTGGGCCGTTCTGGCAGCAGGTTTTTCCCCGATACCCTATAAAATCTTTACTATTAGCGCAGGTGCCCTGCACATGGCGATGGCGCCGTTCGTGTTAGCTTCTTTGCTGGGGCGAGGCGGGCGGTTTTTTTTAGTGGCGTTCTTGTTACGCATGGGCGGGCAGGGCATGGAAACCCGTTTGCGTGCATCCATCGATAAAATTGGCTGGCTGGTGGTGATAGGCATCGTGTTGGCGGGGTGCTATCAATGGTGGTCAAGTCATTAAATCGTCAGCCTTGAGGTTTTAAGGCGGCTCAGGCTGGCGTTTGTGTTTGTCGTGGCGGTGATAGCGGGTTTTGTCGTCGAACACCTGGGCGCGCTGAAGCTGGGCGGCGTGTTTGGCGACCCAGTTGCGCGGTGCGGGTTTGTTGTTGCGTTTTCTGGCCATGACTTCTCCTTGGTAAAAATCTGATAAGGCACGAACCTGCGCTCGACAGTTCCCTGGGCGGGGATTTTTTTGCAGAAATTAAAATAAACATTTGAAATATTCGATTCAAGTGTTAATTTAATTTCTATGTCCCTAGCCAACACCAAAACCCGTTTGCTGAACGCGGCCGGCGAATTGTTCGCCGCCAAAGGCTTTCAGGCCACCACCGTCGCCGAAATCTGCGAGCGCGCGCGCTCGAACATCGCCGCGGTCAATTATCATTTCGGCGACAAGGAAAACCTGTACCGCGAAACCTGGCGCAAGGCGCTGGCCGACGATCTGGCCAGGCATCCGCCCGATGGCGGCGTCGATAACAGCGCGCAGCCTGAGGCGCGCCTGGCCGGGCGGGTTCGGGCGCTGCTGGCACGCATGGCCGATCCTGAGTGCATTTTTTTCGCCATTGTCGATCAGGAAATGACCCAGCCCACGCATTTGTTGGCGGAAATTATCGACAAGGAAATCCTGCCGCTGCGCGAGGCGATGCACGCCTTGCTGCAAGCCTGTCTGGGCGAAAATGCTTCTGACCGGGCTGTTGCTTTCTGTCATGCCAGCATCATCGGGCAATGTTTGTATTGGCTGAAAATGCATCGACTGACGCAAAACGGCCTTTGCCCTTCGGCGCTGCCGGCCTTGGCCGATGCCCATGCCTTCGCCGAGCATGTGGTGCGCTTTTCCCTGGCCGGGGTCGAGGCGGTCAAGGACTTTGGTGATGGCAAAGTTTAGGCCTCTGGCGTTTACCGCTGATCTTAGGCGCGTTCGCTTATCCACCCTGCCCATTTGGCTGTTGGCGGCGATGTTGTCAGGCTGTGCGGTGGCGCCGACTGATTTTCAACCGGAAATCGAACCGCCCAAGCAATTTTCCGCCACTGGCCAGACGGCGCGTTTGGATCAGTGGTGGCGGCATTTCGACGACCCGGCGCTACAACGCCTGATCGACCATGCGTTAGCGGACAATTTCACCCTTAAAGCCGCCGCTGAACGGGTCAGGCAAGCCTGGGCGGCGGCCGGTATCGCCGGTTCCGAATTGATTCCGGCGTTGAATGCTTCCTCGGGTATCCAACATGACAACGATCTTGAAGGCTTCAATACCGAAACCTTCACCCTGGGGCTTGCCGCCAGTTATGAAGTCGATCTGTGGGGCCGGATTCGCGCCAATACCCAGGCCGCCGAACGGGACGCCATGGCTTCACAAGCGGATTGGCAAGCGGCGGCGCTGTCGCTGTCCGGGCAGATCGCCAGCGCCTGGTATCAATGGGTGGAACAACGCTTGCAACTGGCCTTGCTGGAGCAGCAAATCGACACCAATGAAAAGTTTGTCCGGATTCTCAAGGTGCGCTTTCAGGGCGGACAGGCGACGGCGGCGGATTTGTTCCAGCAACAGCAGGTTCTGGAAGGCACCATCGCCGACCGGCATCGAACCTTGGCCAACCTGAACGTGCTGGAACATCAGTTGGCGGTGCTCTCAGGACTGCCGCCTGGCGAACTTCCGTTGCCGGATCAGGTCACTTTCCCCAAAGTACCGGCGTTGCCGGAAACCGGCTTGACTTCCGATCTGATCACCCGCCGCCCGGATTTACAACGCCAGTTGCAAAGACTTAAAGCGGCCGATTTACGCATTGCCTCGGCCGTCGCCGACCGCTTTCCCAGGCTGGGCCTGAACGCCAGCCTGAACACCACGGCGCCGGATTTGCGTGATTTTTTCAATAACTGGCTGGCGACCCTGGCCGCCAATCTGGTGCTGCCGGTGATCGATGGCGGCCGCCGGATTGCCGAAGTCCAGCGCCGCGAAGCGCAGATGCACGAAGCCTGGCATGATTACAGTCAGCAGGTCTTGAGCGCGTTACAGGAAGTGGAAAATGCTTTAAGTCAGGAACAGCAACAAGTGTTGCGCTGGCACAGTATCGAGCGTCAGGTCAAATTCCTGAGTGACGCCAATAAACAAATCTTTCTGCGCTATATCTACGGCGCGATCGATTTCTTACGGCTTTTGACCAGCATCACCAGCCTGCAAAGCACCGAGCGGGCGCTGATCAGCGCCGAGCGCGAGCGGATTCAATTTCGCATCGATCTGTACCGGGCGCTGGCCGGCGGGCCACAGATGGCTGGCAACGCGCTTGCCGGCGAATGAACAAGAAGTCTCTTGGTTGCAAGGCGGCTAAACGACAGCAATTCTAAATTTGGAGTCTAAAAAGGATATGGGGAGCACTGGTCGAGGATGTTGGCAGCATGGATGCTGCCATCAAGCCCCCATGGATGGGTTCACGGCGTTCCTCGACCAGTGCTACCCATGTCCTGCGCACAGTGAAAATGCTCAAACTGAGAATTGCTGGCTAAACGATTTGCAAATGCCGGATGCGCTTAACGCTTATCCGGCCTACCTCCATGGCGGGGGTGGATAAGCGTAGCGCATCCACCCGTTCGTAGACTGAACTCCAAAACAGTGACTCATATAAAACCATGCCGCAAATTTTGAAAAAATATAGCTTACTCTTGCTGGCCCTGGCCCTGACGCTGGTGGTGATCGGCACCTCGGCATTCTGGTTAACCAACAAACCCAAGCCGATGCGTAAACCCGCCCAGGACCCCGCGCCCCTGGTGGAAACGATCAGCCTTGAGCTGACCGAACACCCGATCACCATCACCGCGTTCGGTAATGTAATGGCCGCGCAAAGCGTCAATCTGAACGCCCGGGTCGATGGCATGGTGATCGATGTCACCGACAATTTCATCGATGGCGGCCTGCTGAAACAAGGCGAGAAAATTGTCCAGCTCGATCCGGTCGATTATGAACTTCGGGTGCGCGAGCGGCAAAGCGACTTGGCTAAGGCCGAATTCGACCTGAAGCTGGAGCAAGGTCAGCAAGCCATCGCCCGCCAGGAATTTGAGCTGTTAGGCCAGAATCTGGACGATCAGGCGCGCGAACTGGTGCTGCGCCGGCCGCATCTGCGTTCGGCCAAAGCCCGGGTCGATGCTGCCCGCGCGGCGCTTGAACAAGCCAGGCTGAATCTGGAGCGCACCCAACCATTCGCGCCGTTCAATGCCATTATTCTGCAACGTAACGCCAATGTCGGCTCCTGGGTGTCAACCTTTTCCACCGGCACGCCGCTGGTCAAACTGGCCGGCACCGATTATTTCTGGATCGATGTCTCGGTACCGATGAACCAGGTGCGCTGGCTGACCATTCCCGGCATCAATACCGATCAGCCGCGTGGCTCTAAGGTCAAGGTGCGCTACGAACAAGCGTGGCGCGATGGGCAATTTCGGCAAGGTTATGTCAAACGGCTGAAAGCCGAAGTCGAACCCAGCGGACGCATGGCCAAACTCATTGTCCAGGTCGATGACCCCTTGGCGCTTGAGCCGAACCATCAAGGCCAACCGGTATTGACCCTGGGCACTTTGGTTAAAGTGGAACTGACCGGGCAAACCTTGACTAAAGTTTATCGGCTGCCGGAAAGCGCACTGCACGATGGCCGCTATTTATGGTTACTGGCCAACGATTCAACCCTGGACATCCGTGCCATCGAACCGGTCTGGACCGAAAACGGCATGCTGTTCATCACCCATAATGATCTGCCGCAAAATGCCCGAGTGATCACCTCAAGACTGGCGGCACCGGTGCAAGGCATGACCTTGAGAGTCCAATGACGACGCCCGTGACAGCAAAAACCGGCCCGATTGCCTGGATGGCAGGGCATAAAGTCGCTGCCAACCTGTTGATGTTGTTGATGCTGGTCGGCGGCTTGTTGATGCTGAAAACGGTCAAACAGGAGGTCTTCCCAGAATTTGAAATCGATAGGGTCAGTGTGTCGGTGGCCTATCCCGGCGCCAGCCCGGAAGAAGTGGAATCCGGCATTGTGCTGGCTATCGAGGATGCGGTGTCCGGCCTTGAAGGCATCGATGAAGTCACCGCCACGGCGCGTGAAGGCATGGGCTCGGTCACGGTCGAAGCCTTGCTGGGCGCGGATTTGCAGCGCCTGGCGCAGGATGTCGAACGGGAAGTTGACCGCATCACCACGTTCCCGGAAGATGCCGAAAAACCGCAAGTGACGGTCATGGCGCGTAAGCGGCAAGTGGTGTCGGTGGTGATTTATGGCCAAGCCACCGACCGGGTGTTGCAGGAAATCGCCGAACGCTTTCGTGACCAGTTGTTGCAATTGCCGGATATCACTCAGGTGGAGTTGTCCGGCGTCAAGCCGATGCAGATCAGCATTGAAATCCCCGAGGAAAACCTGCGCCGTTATCAGCTTTCCATAGGCCAGATCGCTGACCGGCTGACCCAGGCCAATATCGATCTGCCCGGCGGCAGCATCAAAGCCTCGGGCGGTGAAATTCTGCTTAGAGTCAAGGAACGCAAAGACCGGGGCGCCGAGTATCTTGAGTTGCCGGTGATCACCACCGCCGACGGCAGTCAGGTGCGCTTAGGTGATATCGCCACCATCATCGACGGCTATGATGACAGCGATTATTATGCCACCTACAACGGCCTGCCGGCGGTGATGGTCGATGTGTTCCGGGTCGGCGGGCAAACGCCGATCGAAATCGCCGCAACCGTGCGCGCCTTTGTTGACAACGCCCAATTGCCTGCCGGCATAGCTGCGGCCATCGAACAGGATGATTCGCTGGTCTATCAACAACGTATTGACCTGTTGTTGCGCAACAGCGGTCTGGGCCTGATTCTGGTATTCGGGTTTCTGGCGCTGTTTCTGGAAATCCGGCTGGCGTTCTGGGTGATGATGGGTATCCCGACCGCGTTTTTAGGCGCGTTTCTGGTTTTGCCCCTGCTCGGTGTCAGTCTGAACATGATTTCCCTGTTCGCGTTCATCATCGCCCTGGGCATTGTCGTCGATGACGCCATTGTCATCGGCGAAAATGTTTATCACTACCGGCAGGAAGGTTGGTCGCCGCTGCAAGCGGCGATTCAAGGCGCCAAAGACATGGCCTCGCCGGTTACCTTCAGCATTCTGACCAACGTGGTCACCTTTCTGCCGCTGCTGTTCATTCCCGGCTTCACCGGCAAGATTTTCGGCGTGATTCCGCTGGTGGTGATCACCGTGTTTTTACTGTCGCTTTTGGAAAGTCTGTTCGTGTTGCCGATGCACCTGGGGCACTTGCCGCGCAAGCAGCGCCTGGGGCCGTTGACCGGCCTGCATCACGCCCAGCAGCGGTTCAGCCATGCGTTCCGCAACTGGGTTCAGACCTATTACGGAGCCGTGCTGGATTTCGTGTTAAGGCATCGTGGCTTCACCATCCTCGCCGCGGTGGCGTTGATGGTGCTGGTTTTGACGTATGTGGCTTCGGGACGCATGGGCATCACCTTTTTCCCCAGAACCGAGTCCGATTATGCCCAGGCTTCGTTAACGTTGCCGTTCGGCACGCCGATGGCGGAAACGGAACGCATCGCCCAGCGCTTGATCGCCACCGCACGGGAGACGGCCGAGGCTACCGGCCAGGCCGAAGTCTTGGTAAAAGGCATTTTCACCGAAATGGGCACCATCGACCACGGCCTGAACACCGGCAGTCATCTGGCTTCGGTCCGGGTTTATCTGGCGCCGCCGGAAATCCGTGAACGCATCATCAGCACCGATGCCTTCAGTCGCGACTGGCGGCAGCGTTTCGGCGAAATGCCGGGTATCGAAACGTTAAGCTTTGCCTCCGACTCCGGCGGCCCCGGCTCCGGCGCGGCGTTGACCATCGAACTCAGCCACCGCGATCTCGATGTTCTGGAACAAGCCAGCGCCGACCTGGCCAAGGCACTGAAAAATTATCCCAATGTGCAGGATGTCAACGACGGTTTCAGTCCGGGCAAAGAACAACTGACCTTCTCGGTATTGCCGGAAGGCAAAAGCTTAGGTCTGAACGCGCAAAGCGTCGCCCGGCAAGTGCGTAACGCTTATTACGGCGCCGAAGTGCTGAGATTGCAGCGCGGCCGCAATGAAGTCAAAATCGTGGTGCGCCTGCCGGAAGCTGAGCGTCAGTCACTGTTTCAGGTACGCAATCTTTTGCTGTGGACGCCGGCCGGCGTGGCCGTGCCGCTTAGAGAAGTGGCCGGAGTCAAGCAGGAACGCTCGTACACCGCGATCAACCGCCGCGCCGGCCGGCGCAGCGTCAATGTCACCGGTGATTTGAGCAACCGCAGTCAAGCACAGATGATTCTCGCTGATCTTGAAAAAACCGAGCTGCCGCGACTGCAACAAAGCTATCCGGGGCTTGAATACAGTTTTCAGGGCCGACAAGCGGACATGGCGGAAAGCCTGGGCAGCCTGAAAACCGGTTTTTTGTTCGCCCTGATGGGCATTTACATTCTGCTGGCGATTCCGTTCCGCAGTTACTGGCTGCCGTTCGTGGTGATTATCAGCATTCCGTTCGGCATAATCGGCGCGATTCTCGGCCATTTGCTCTTGGGCTATTCGTTAAGCATCGTCAGCATGCTGGGCGTGGTTGCCTTGTCCGGCATCGTGGTCAACGACGCTTTGGTGTTGATCGCCTACGCCGGCGAGCTGCGTAGGCAAGGCCAAAGCGCGCTGTCGGCGATCAGAAACGCCGGCATTCAGCGCTTTCGGCCGATCATTCTGACCACCTTGACCACCTTCGGCGGCCTGATGCCGATGATTCTGGAAACCTCAAGACAAGCGCGGATTCTGATTCCGATGGCGTTGTCCATCGGCTTTGGTGTAGTGTTCGCCACGTTAATTACTTTACTGCTGATTCCGGCGCTTTATCTGACCATCGAGCGCCGTTAGCGCCTAAGCGTGTAATATGGCCATCCAACCTTAACTGTAAGAGACTTAAACGATGACCGTTCAACCTGACTACGAAAACCCCTGGCCAGTGGAAATTCAGTTGTTAACTGAATCCAAGGTATTGAAAATTCAGTTTGATGATGGCCAAACTTTCAGTTTGCCGTTTGAATATCTGCGTGTGTACACACCCTCTGCCGAAGCCATGGGGCATGGGCCGGGTCAGGAGGTGCTGCAAACGGGCAAAGAAAAGGTGCAGATTACCGCAATCGAGCCGGTGGGGCGGTATGCTATCAAACCCATTTTCAGCGATGGCCACAATACCGGCATTTATCGATTCGGTTATCTGTATCAGTTGGGTGCCGAATATGCTGTGTTATGGCCCATGTATCTGGCAAAACTGGCGGAAGCCGGTATTCAGCGGGCTGAATGAGCGGCTGCACTTTGCAACCTGAACCCGGCGCTCTGACTGTCCTGGCGCTGGATGGCCAGGCGCCTAGAGCGCCTTTGCAAGGTGGGCTTAGCTGTCAAACCTGACTGTTTCAAATTGAGCGCCGGGAGTCAGCACATCCAGGGTTGTTAATTCCAGCAGCGCTACCCGTGTTTGGCTATCGAGCAGTAAAAACTCCTGCCCCTGTTCGCTGACCAGGTCACAGGCCGTACCGGTCAGGGTGCGCCCGTTTTTCAAGGTTACTCGTACCTGATAACGATACACACAGGCCACTTCCAGATAGTCGTGTAGATGGCAATCAATGACAGGCGTGTTCATGGTTTGACTCCGTCATAAAAAGGGCGCCAGTAAAACGGCGGTAATGTTGACCATTTTGATAATGATATTGACCGCAGGTCCTGCGGTGTCCTTGTAAGGGTCGCCCACCGTGTCGCCGGTGATGGCGGCTTTGTGTGCGAGCGAACCCTTGCCGCCAAAATGGCCGTCTTCGATATATTTTTTGGCATTGTCCCAAGCGCCGCCGCCAATGGTCATGGATATAGCCAGGAACAACCCTGAAATAATGGTGCCGATCAATACCCCGGCCAGCGCATTGCCGCCTAATAACAAGCCAACGCTTAAAGTGATCAGAATCGGTAACAAAGAGGGCCAGATCATGTTGCGAATCGCCGACACTGTCAGGCTATCGACCGCCTTGCTGTAATCGGGTTTGGCTGTGCCTTGCATGATGCCGGGATTGGCCTTGAACTGACGGCGAACTTCATTGACGATATCGCTGGCGGAACGGCCCACGGCGGCCATGGCCAGGGCGCTGAACAGGTAAGGAATCAACGCGCCCAGCAGCAGTCCGATTAACACCATTGGATCGGCCAAATCACTGTTCAGGTCGCCTAAGGCATGACTGTAATCGGAAAACAACACCAGCGCAGCTAGCCCCGCCGACCCCATGGCGTAACCTTTGGTGACCGCCTTGGTGGTGTTGCCCAAGGCATCGAGCGGATCAGTCACCGAGCGTATCTCATCCGGCAAGCCAGCCATTTCCGCGATGCCGCCAGCGTTATCGGTAATAGGGCCGTAGGCATCTAGTGACACAATCAGCCCGGTCAACGACAACATGGCGGTAGCGGCGATGGCCATGCCGAATAAACCGGCCAGATGATGCGTCAGGCCAATACTCAGACAAATCAACAGCACCGGCAGCGCGGTGGCTTGCATGGATAAACTCAACCCGGCGATGACATTAGTGCCATCGCCTGTGGTGGAGGCCTCGGCAATGCGCTGCACCGGCTTATAAGCGCTGTCGGTGTAATAATCCGTGACCACCATCAGCCCCGCCATCAGCAAAACGCCAATACCGGCGCAGGCATAAATTGCCAGAAACGACACCGAACGGCCATCGATGACCAGATTAGCGCCAATCCAAAGTTGGGTAACCGGATAAAACAACAGCAAGGCCAGCACGGCGGCAACCGCCATGCCCCAATACAAGGCGCGGATAACGTGTTGGGTTTTGGTGTTTTGAATTACCGCGATACCGGCCAGTGAGGCCAGAATGGATACACCGCCTAGAGCCAGCGGGTAAGTGATCAGATCGCCCCGGCTTTCCGGAAACAACAAGCTGGCCAGCAGCATGGTGGCGACCAGGGAGACGGCATACGATTCAAACAAATCCGCTGCCATGCCCGCGCAATCGCCGACATTATCGCCGACATTGTCGGCGATGACGGCAGGATTTCTGGGATCGTCCTCGGGAATGCCGGATTCGATTTTTCCCACAATATCAGCGCCCACATCAGCACCTTTGGTAAAAATACCGCCGCCTAAACGGGCGAAGATCGAAATTAACGAGGCACCGAAAGCAACGCCAATCATGGGTTGCAAGGCGTTTTCGATTCCCGCCAGACGCAAGGCGCCATAATAGCCTGCCACTACCAGCAGGCCCAGACCAACCACCAACAAGCCGGTGACCGAGCCGCCTAAAAACGCACACCGAAATGCCGCCAGAGTGCCGTCGAAGGCGGCTTGTGCGGTGCGTACATTAGCTCTGACCGAATTGTTCATGCCCAAGAAGCCGGCCAGAGCGGAACAAACCGCGCCCAACACGAACCCTAACGCGGTCAGCCAGCCGCTGGTTGCGCCGATGATGAACAGTAATACCAGTCCAACCATGCTGATAACCTGGTATTGTCGGCGTAAATAGGCTTTCGCGCCGGCCTGAATGGCGCTGGCGATTTCATTCATCTGGTCATTGCCGGAGGGGCGCTTGAGAATGCGTAGCAACGCCCAAAGCCCCAGTGCCAGCGCGATCAGCGCGGTGATAATCGCCAGAGCGATGCCAAATTGACTTAAAAAATCAACATTGTGCCAAATTTCTGTGGATATATTCTGCATGGCGACCTCGTCGGGTGCGGTGAAGTAGATGAGATAGTGAATGGGTGATTAGTCTGTTTCCCGTCGTTGTTGGATGCAATGCCGATTACAATGATGTCCGGTGTGGCGTGTGCCGGCAGGTTGCTTGCCAGTCTATGCCAAGGGGCCGGCGGGTCTTGCTAGTACTGATGACCTTGACGTGACAGATTAAACCCAGTAGTTTAACTAACCTTTTTTTGAACAAAAACCAAGTAAAATAGTCGCGAATTTGACTGACTTGTTATCGAGCCAACCTGGAGGCATGCCGTGGAGCTAAACGGTGCGCAAATTGTAGTTCAAAGTTTGATTGATGAAGGCGTTGAAATGATATTCGGTTACCCGGGCGGGGCCGTATTACACATTTACGACGCAATTTTTCAGCAGGATACGTTCAAGCATATTCTGGTGAGGCATGAGCAAGCCGCGACCCATGCGGCCGATGGCTATGCCCGGGCCACCGGCAAGCCGGGTGTGGTGCTGGTCACTTCGGGGCCAGGCGCAACCAACGCCATTACCGGTATTGCCACCGCTTACATGGACTCTATCCCCATGGTGGTGTTGTCCGGTCAGGTGTCGTCGGGCGTGATTGGCAGCGATGCGTTTCAGGAAGTTGACATGATCGGCATCAGTCGTCCTTGCGTGAAGCACAACTTTCTGGTCAAAGATGTCACGAAGTTGGCTGAAACCATTAAAAAAGCCTTCTACGTGGCAAGCACTGGCCGACCTGGTCCGGTGGTGGTGGATATTCCCAAGGACATTACGGACCCGAATATCAAGGTCCCTTACAAATATCCGCGCAAAATCGCCATGCGCTCCTACAATCCTTCGGTGCAGGGCCACAAAGGCCAGGTCAAAAAAGCGATGGAATTGTTATTGTCGGCGCAAAAGCCGGTGATTTACAGCGGTGGCGGCGTGGTATTGGGCAATGCCAGCAAGGAATTGACCGAATTTACCCGGTTGTTAGGCCATCCTATCACCAATACCTTAATGGGCTTGGGCGGTTATCCGGCCACTGATAAGCAATTTATCGGCATGCTGGGTATGCATGGTACCTATGAAGCGAACATGGCCATGCACGAAGCGGATGTCATTGTCGCGGTAGGCTCGCGTTTCGATGACCGGGTGACCGGCAAGCTGGCTGAGTTTTGTCCGTATGCCAAATTCATTCATATCGATATCGACCCCGCTTCGATTTCCAAAACTGTGCTGGTAGATGTGCCCATCGTCGGTTGCGTGAAAGATGTGCTGAGCAAAATGATCGACTATCTGCACGAAAGCAAAGCGAAGCCGAATAAAAAGGCCTTGTCGGCCTGGTGGCAGCAAATCGAGGCTTGGCGCAGTGTGAAGTGTTTGGAATATGATCGCAACAGCCCGATTATCAAGCCTCAGTCCGTGATCGAAGCGCTTTACCAGGTCACCAACGGCAATGCCTATGTCACGTCCGATGTGGGGCAGCACCAAATGTATGCGGCCCAGTATTATCATTTCAATCAGCCAAGGCGCTGGATTAACTCTGGCGGGCTTGGCACCATGGGTTTCGGTATGCCAGCGGCAATTGGCGTTAAACTGGCTTTCCCGGAAGCGGATGTGGCGTGTGTGACCGGCGAAGCCAGTATTCAGATGTGTATCCAGGAATTGTCCACGGCGTTGCAGTACCAAACAGGCATCAAAATTGTCAATCTCAACAACCGCTACATGGGCATGGTGCGGCAGTGGCAGGAGTTTTCCTATCAAAGCCGTTATTCGCATTCCTACATGGATACTTTGCCGGATTTCGTCAAACTGGCGGAAAGTTACGGCCATGTAGGCATGTTGATCGAAAAACCTGAAGACTTGAAACCGGCCATGGCAGAGGCATTTGCGATGAAAGACCGAACCGTATTCCTGGATGTGATTACCGACCGTACGGAAAACGTTTATCCGATGATTGAAGCCGGCAAGGCCCATCATGACATGAAACTCAGACAGGTGGCCGATGGCACGCCGATGGATCGGGAGTTGGCCTGATGCGACACATTATTTCGATTTTGATTGAAAACGAAGCGGGTGCGTTATCGCGTGTGGCCGGATTGTTTTCGGCGCGTGGCTATAACATTGAATCATTAACCGTAGCGCCCACCGATGATGAAACCTTGTCGCGCATGACGCTTGTCACCTGCGGCAGTGAGCAAATCATCGAACAGATCACCAAGCAGCTCAACAAGCTGATCGATGTGGTTAAATTGGTGGATTTGGCGGAATCGCGTCATATCGAGCGTGAGTTAATGCTGATCAAGCTGAAAACCACCCACGAAACGCGCGCTGAAATCAAACGCACCGTGGATATTTTTCGCGGTAAAATCATCGATGTCTCGCCAAACACCTATGTCGTGGAATTGACCGGTCCAATCGACAAACTTGACGCGTTTATCGAGGCGGTCAATGACTTTCCGATTCTCGAAGTGGTGCGCTCCGGTGCGACCGGAATTTCCCGGGGCGAGAAAAGCTTACAGCTTTAATCTTACTTCAATGCAGGCACTTTTGCCTGATCTTGATTTTTCAACCTGCAAACAGAGAAAATTCATGCAAGTTTATTACGATAAAGACGCCGATCTGTCGATCATCCAAAGCAAAAAAGTTGCCATCATCGGCTATGGCTCACAAGGCCATGCCCATGCCAATAATCTGAAAGACTCCGGTGTGTCCGTAGTGGTGGGATTGCGTCCAGGTTCCGCGTCTGTCGCCAAGGCCGAGGCCGCAGGCCTGACCGTAAAAGATGTTCCCAGCGCGGTTAAAGAAGCTGATGTGGTGATGATTCTGACTCCGGATGAGTTCCAGGCCCAGCTTTACCAACAAGAAATCGAGCCGAACCTGAAGTCAGGCGCGGCGCTGGCGTTCGCACATGGCTTTGCGATTTTGTATAACCAGATCGCACCCCGCGCCGATCTTGATGTGATCATGATCGCGCCCAAAGCGCCTGGTCATACCGTGCGCAGTGAATTTACCAAAGGCGGCGGCATTCCCGATCTGATTGCCGTGCATCAGGATGCTTCCGGTAGCGCCAAAGCGGTGTGTCTGTCTTACGCCAGCGCTATTGGCGGTGGTCGTTCCGGCATTATCGAAACCACTTTCCGTGAAGAAACCGAAACCGATTTGTTCGGCGAGCAAACGGTATTGTGTGGTGGTGCGGTAGAGTTGGTCAAAGCCGGTTTTGAAACCCTGGTCGAAGCTGGATACGAGCCTGAAATGGCTTATTTTGAATGCCTGCACGAGCTGAAGCTGATTGTCGATTTGATGTACGAAGGCGGCATCGCCAACATGAACTACTCCATTTCCAACAATGCCGAGTATGGTGAGTATGTTTCCGGCCCGAAAGTCATCAATGACGAAAGCCGCAAAGCCATGCGTGAAGCGCTGAAAAATATCCAGACAGGCGAATACGCAAAACGTTTCATTCTGGAAGGCGCTACCGGTTACCCTGAAATGACCGCACGCAGACGTTTGAACGCGGAGCATCCGATCGAACAAGTCGGCGCCAAGTTGCGTGCCATGATGCCTTGGATCAGTGCCAATAAAATCGTTGATAAAGCGAAAAACTAACCAGGCGAAAAATCAGCGCTCAGCGTTGATAAACGGGGCGTCGGGCGCAAAGCCTGCGCCCCGTTTTTTATTTCGGCAAGCGAATTTTCTGGCCTGGAAAAATCAGATTAGGGTCTTTGATGACTTCACGATTGGCCTCGAAGATTTTTGGATAGAGATTGGCATTGCCATACACGTCTTTAGCGATTTTGGACAGTGTGTCGCCCGATTTGATGATGTGAAAGGTCACATTATCCGGCTCGGTTAGCGGGGTCGTGATGGCCGTTTCAGAGGGGGCCTCAAGCAAAATGTCGATTTTGGGCACAACCTCCTCAACGCCTTTAACATTGCCGGCCATTAACACCGCTTTCTGGGCAGCTTCTTCGCTGCGGGTGATGCCAATCAGTGTTGCCTTGCCCTCTTTGAAAATCACACTTAAGCTGTCAATGCCAGGATTATTGGCATTGATGTGATCGGTAATGGCCTGTGCCGCCTCGGCATCGCTGGTGAACAGTTTATGGCCAATGTCTTTAACAAAATCAAACAATCCCATCGCAAGTCTCCGGTTATGCCATCGTGGTTCATGGCAGCAATAAAAATGGTCGCACGCTGAAATCTTACATTCCAAGAACGTCCAGCCTGGCTTAAACAGTAACGCAGGAAAATGGGAAAAGCCAGCGGCAAGAGCAAAAGCCTCCTAAGGAAAGTGTCGAGAACCATCTGTAGGGAATGAACGACAGCCTTGATGCTGCCGACAGTCTCGCTAAGTGCCTCTGATGTCCTTAACTTAGACTGCAAATTGAGAATGGCTGCTTGCAGGGTCTGCACTTGCCGAAGGCTGCGGCCTATGGGAAGATATCCGGTTTTTCGTCAGTGTCCGCGCTTTGGCGGATGGTGTCTGTTTCTCATCGCTTTTAACCCGAGGTTGTTATGGCAGGTCGTAATCATTTGTATGTTCCAGGTCCCACCAATTTGCCCGAGCGGGTGATGAATGCAATGCATGTGCAAAGCGTCGATCACCGTTCACCGGTTTTCCCCGATTTGCTGAAACCCTTGCTGGCGGATTTGAAAAAAGTCTTCAAAACTGAAGCCGGTACGGCGTTTATTTTTCCGGCTACCGGCACTGCCGGCTGGGAAATTGCTTTTACCAACACCTTAAGCCCGGGCGATAAAGTCTTGATTTATCGTTTTGGCCAGTTCGGGCATTTGTGGGCGAATATGGCGCAGCGTTTGGGTTTGGATGTCACGGTGGTCGAGCGTCCATGGGGTGAGGGCATTGCGTTGGATGATCTGGAACAACGCTTGAAGGCTGATAGCGCCCATACCTATAAAGCGGTGCTGGCCACGCATAATGAAACTTCTACCGGGGTAACCAGCGATATCGCTGGCGTGCGTAAGGCGTTGGATGCGGCGCAACATCCGGCATTGTTGTTTGTCGATGGCGTCAGTTCCGTGGCCAGTATTGATTTTCGCATGGACGAATGGGGCGTGGATGGCATTATTTCCGGCTCGCAAAAAGGCTTTATGCTGCCTGCTGGCCTGGCTTTGGTGGCCTTCAGCCCTAAAGCTTTGAGCAAGCTGGATGAGGCTGGCTTTCCGCGCTGTTTCTTTGATTTGCGCGACATGCTGAATAGCAATAAGGATGGTTACACACCTTATACACCGTCCATTCCGTTGTTGTATGGTTTGCGTGCGGCGCTGGATTTGTTGTTGGAAGAGGGGTTGGACAATGTATTTGCCCGTCATCAGCGGTTGGGCGCAGGTACCCGTGCGGCAGTCAAGGCTTGGGGTCTTGATATTTGCGCTAGACCTGGCTTTGAATCGAATACCGTGACTGCGGCTGTGGTGCCTGCTGACAAGGATGCCCGCGATGTGATTGGTACCGCGTTCAAGAAATATCATATTTCCTTAGGTGGCGGTTTGTCCGAAGTGGCAGGCAAGGTATTCCGCATCGGTCATATGGGCGATATGAATGAGGTGTCCATGCTGGGCGCGATAGCGGGCGTGGAAATGGCTTTGCTGGATCATGGTTTTGCCATCAAGGCTGGCAGCGGTGTGGCGGCGGCGTTGGAGTATTATCGTAACGCGCTGTAACATCAGCACTTCGGTTGTTCTGAGCGGTTCAAAGCCTTGAAATAAGGGGCAATGATCTGCAACAGGCTTGTTTTTCTGGCGAGGTTCATGGCCGGAAATAACATGATGCCGGCGTGGTAGTTCACCCGGGCTACGCAACGCGCCGGCCATCCGTGCGGTCATGCAGGTCACGTTGCCACATTGTCGAGTGTGCAGGTGGCGTCCTGATCTGACAAAGCACTTGAGTCAAGGCATTTGATAGGGTAGATTTAGCGCTATGACAACCTCAAACAATCATTTCTCCATGCGCTTCGCGTGCCGTCTCCGGCTGTTGCCCTTTGGGGCATAATTCTTTCATCTCACCTGCTGTTCGCTCACCTCCAATCATTCTAAACACGCCGCACCTAAGCGGCAGGGGACGTTTGCATGAACGATTCACTGATTATATTTGACACCACGCTGCGCGATGGCGAACAAAGTCCGGGCGCATCCATGACCCGGGACGAAAAAGTCCGCATCGCCAAAGCGCTGGAAAAACTGCAAGTCAATGTCATCGAGGCCGGTTTTCCGGCCGCCAGCGAAGGCGATTTCGAGTCCGTCAAAGCGGTGGCCAAGGCCATCAAGACCAGCACCGTTTGCGGCCTGGCGCGGGCGCTGGAACGCGATATCAACCGCGCCGGTGAGGCCCTGGCCGGCGCCCAGCAGGCCAGAATTCACACCTTCATCGCCACGTCGCCGATTCACATGCAGATGAAGCTGAAAATGACCCCGGATCAGGTCATCGAACATGCGGTGAAAGCGGTCAGACAGGCCCGGCAATTTACCGATGATGTCGAGTTCTCGCCCGAGGATGCTGGCCGTTCCGAGGAAGATTTTCTGTGCCGGATTCTGGAAGCGGTGATCGACGCCGGTGCTGGCACATTGAATATTCCCGACACCGTCGGTTACAGTGTGCCGCAACAATTTGGCCAATTGATCAAACGCCTGCGCGAACGCATTCCCAATTCCGATCAGGCGGTTTTTTCCGTGCATTGCCATAATGATCTGGGTCTGGCGGTGGCCAATTCCCTGGCCGCAGTCGCCAATGGTGCGCGCCAGGTGGAATGCACCATCAATGGCCTGGGCGAGCGCGCTGGTAACGCCGCACTGGAAGAAGTGGTCATGGCGGTGCGCACCCGGCAGGATTTCTTCCCCTGCGATACCCGCATCGACACCCGGGAAATCGTCACCTGTTCGCGGTTGGTCGCCAGCATCACCGGTTTTCCGGTGCAACCGAACAAAGCCATTGTCGGTGCCAATGCTTTTGCCCATGAATCCGGTATTCACCAGGATGGCGTGCTGAAAAGTCGGGAAACCTATGAAATCATGCGCGCCGAGGATGTCGGCTGGTCGGCCAACCGGATGGTGCTGGGCAAGCATTCCGGGCGTAATGCGTTCCGAACCCGCATGACCGAGCTGGGCTTTGAGTTTGATTCAGAGGCGGAACTGAATGAGGCATTTTTCCGCTTCAAGCAACTGGCCGACAAAAAACACGAGATTTTTGATGAAGACCTGCAAGCCTTGATGTCGGAAGTCGCGCTTAGTAGTGAGGAAGACACGGTACAGCTGATTGGCTTAAGCGTGTGCTCGGAAACCGGTGAAACGCCCAAGGCCAAAGTTACCCTGCGTATCAACGGCCAGGAAGTGATCGGCCACGGCGTGGGCAGCGGCGCGGTAGACGCCAGTCTGAAAGCGATCGAGGCCTTGGTCAATACCGGCGCTAGGCTTGAGCTTTACTCGGTCAACAACATCACCACCGGCACCGATTCGCAAGGCGAAGTCACCGTGCGCCTGGATAAAGCCGGGCGCATCGTCAACGGCCTGGGTGCGGATACCGATATTGTTATCGCTTCGGCCAAAGCCTATGTCAACGCGGTCAACAAGCTGCAAACCCCGGCTGGCCGCCGCCATCCCCAGCAGGGCGATGTTTAAGCCATGAACGAAAGCGATCGCCTGGCCTGTTTGCAGGCGATGGGCATCACGGTGTGGCGCAGTCGGGAACAAAAGGTTGTTCGCTCTGACGGTGCGGCAGACAGCCGTGTTCAGCCGCCAAGGCCAACGGAGAGCATGGCGCCCAGCCCGGCAGCTGTTGCGGCATCTTTACCCGATCAGATGCTTAAGGTGGCCTCAGAGGTTATGCCCACCGCGTCCGACTGGCCTGCCTTGCGTGCCGAGGTGGCGGCGTGTACCCGCTGCCCGCTGGCTGAAAGCCGCACCCAGACAGTATTCGGTAAGGGCAGCGAAACGGCCGACTGGCTGATTATCGGCGAAGCGCCCGGCCAGCAGGAAGACCTGCAAGGTCAACCGTTTGTCGGCCCGGCCGGGAAACTGCTGGATGAAATGCTGAAAGCGGCGGGGCTGTCGCCGGAGTCGGTGTATATCGCCAATATTGTCAAATGTCGGCCACCCGATAACCGCAATCCGAATGCCGAGGAGGCGGCGGCCTGCCGAACCTTTCTTGATCGTCAGACCGCTTTGCTCAAGCCGAAGTTGATACTGGCTTTGGGCAAAGTGGCGGCGCACAATTTGCTGAGCACCGATAGCCCATTGGGCCAGCTCAGGCAACAGGTGTTTTATCGCGATACCGTGCCGGTGGTGGTGAGTTATCATCCGGCTTATTTGCTCAGGCGCTTACTCGACAAAAAAAAGGCCTGGGATGATTGGCAATTTGCCCTAAAAACTTTCCGGAGCCATTAAGCTATGCGCCTTTTCTTGCATCGGCTGAAAGAATGGGTCAGTTACGACGCTGACCGCGATTTTTATGCCAAGGTGTTTCCCGACTCGGTCAGCCGTGCTGATTTAATCCGTATTCGCCACATGTTCGATACTGACCTTAAACAAGTGCAGGTGATCGAGCAGCGCAATTATCACTTTCCCTGGTCGGAGGGGGTGTTTCGCGATTGTTTCAAGGCGGGGTATCAGTGCTGGGTCTTGGTGGAAGAGGAGGAGGTATTAGGCTATGGCATTACCTCCATGGCCGCCGGTGAAGCGCATATTCTCAATGTATCTATCCATCCAGACGCTCAAGGGCAGGGCTTTGGCCGCAAATTGTTGCAACATCAAATTGCCCAGGCGCGTCATCGGAAGATCGAGGCGGTGTTTTTGGAAGTGCGTCCATCCAATCCAGGCGCTATTGCTTTATATCAAAGCCTGGGTTTTGAGCAGGTGGGGCTGCGTAAAGATTACTATCCGGCCCAGCAAGGGCGTGAAGATGCTCTGGTGATGAAGCTGAGTTTGTATTACGCCTGAGACTGTAAATATTGTTCGAACGCGGCGATAGACATGGGTTTGGCAAAAAAATAACCTTGAAAATTATCGCAGCGATGAAATTCCAACACCTGTAATTCCTGTTCGGTTTCAACGCCTTCAGCAATGGTTTCAAGGCCCAGGCCCTCGGCCATGGCGATAATGGCTTGAATGATGGCCAGGGATTTGCCGTCATTTTCACAAGCGCGCACAAAGCTTTGATCAATCTTCAAAATATCCAGCGGCAAGTTTTTCAGATAGCTTAAGCTGGAAAAGCCGGTGCCAAAGTCATCAATCGCGATACGCACACCTCTTTCGCGCAATAATGCCAGGCTGTTTAAGGTGTCGCCATCCAGGTTTAATAAACAGCCTTCGGTCAATTCCAGTTCCAGCAGATTCCAGTTGCTGAGGCCGCTATCGCGCAGCGCCGTTTCAAATTCCGTTAGAAAACTGCTTTTGCGAAAATGCAAGGGTGAGATGTTAATGGACAGGCCGCGAAAGTCTTTATGCAGCAACTGTCGCTGTCGCCAATCTTGCAGGGTCTGAAAAACTACCCGCATCAACCACTGACTCAGTTGATCGATCAGGCCGGTTTCTTCGGCCAGCGGAATGAAGGTGACGGGTGAAATCCAGCCATGTTCGGCATGGTGCCAGCGTAGTAAACATTCACCGCCGATCAATTGATGCTTGCCGGCGCTCACTTGCGGCTGGATAACCACGGAAAAATCCTGATGATTGATCGCCTGGCGCAGCGCGCTTTCCAGATTGAAGCGGTGATAGCCTGCCGCCGCCCTGGCCGGGTCAAACCAGGCGTATTGCTGATGCGGACTGGCTTTGGCATCATACATGGCGGTGTCCGTCGCCTTGATCAGGTCGTCCACGGTGTTCGCGTCTTTGGGCGCCAGGGCAATGCCAAGCGCCGCATCGACCTTGATGGGTTGCCGGTTTAACTGAAAAGGGTCGTCCAGGGTGCGTAGAAGCTGTTCGGCGGTGGCTGTGGCACGCTCGATGGCCGTGGCGTTATCGGCAGGCAATCCGGTGATCAACAGCAGGAATTCATCACCGCCTTGTCGGGCCAGAGTGTCGCCGAGCCTGACCCAGGGCTTGAGCCGTTCTGCGACCTGCTTTAGCAATTGATCGCCGATTTGATGCCCCAACGTTTCGTTGATGTGTTTGAAACGATTCAGGTCCATCAGCAGCAAGGCTGCTGTGCCGATGTGCTGTTGGCATGTTGTCAAAGCCTTTTCAATTTGGTGGCGCAACAAGGTTTGATTGGCCAGTCCGGTGAGGGTGTCGTAGTGTGCCAGCTCATGAATGCGTTTCTCCTGCGCCTTTTGTTGGCTGATATCCATGAATACGGCGATGAAATGCTGGGCCTGGTGGTGGGCGTCATAGGACGTTGAAAGGCTTAGCCATTCCGGATAATGTTCGCCATTTTTACGGCAACTCCAGATTTCGCCTTGCCATCTGCCGTGTTGTTGCAGTTGCCGGGCCACTTCGGGATAAATATTCTCCAGGCCGAGTTTTAACCGGGGCAGCGACAGGCCGAGTACTTCTGCTTCCTGATAACCGGTCACTTGCGAGAAGGCACGGTTGATTTTGATGATCTCGCCTTCGGTATTGGTAATGGCAATGCCTTCCAGGCTGTTGGCGAACACCTCGGCGGTCAATTGCGTGTCCAACTCGGTCTTGACATGCAGCAGCAAATGCTGAACCTTGTCCTGAATCAAGGCCGTTAATGCGCCGCGAAATGGGGCATGATGTTGATTGGGCCGGTAGCTCAAACACACTGCGGCCAGCACCTCACCGCCGACGATAAAATCAAACTGCTGCACATAGGCCGATGTTTGATGCGGCAAAGCTTCCTTGGGCAGGATTTCCGGAAAAGGATAATGGTCGGGGCCTTGTACACTGACCCGGCGCAGGCGGCCATGATGATTGCCATAGGCGGCCGCGCCGGTGTAGCGGAAGGGGGCCTGAGCATCAAGTTCCAGGATGCGGGTCAAGACATCGCGCATCACATCATCGAGATGGTAATAATGTGCGCCGCTGAGTGCTTGCAGCCGGGCGCTGAAGCGTTGCAGCAGTAAATGTTGATGTTGTTGGCGAATCGCGTCGCTGGCGCGCAGCATATAGCGGATATGGTGCGGCAACAGTTGCCAGTTAACAGGTTTGGGAATGAAATCGGTGGCGCCGGCGGCAAACGCCTTGTCAACAGCCGAATCATCGCTACTGCCGGTGAAAAGGAGAATCGGCAACCACGGGCCGAAACTCTGGCTGCGTAGCATTCGGCACACATCCAAACCATTGCAGCCGGGCATGTGAATATCCAGTAGCACCAGGTCGGGCGGGGTGGCCATGACGGTGTCTAAGGCCTGTTTACCGTCCGAGACGGTGGTGACGGTAAACTCGCTGCCGAGCAACGCCTGTTGTGCCAACAGCAACACGGCAGGGTCGTCATCGGCAATCAAAATCGAGGCGGGCAGGGAGACTGGATTCATGATGGGCGCTGATTTCTGGAGTCAGTATAAAGTGATTGTAACGCTTGGCTGGCACGTTGATAAGTATCGACGATGTTGTTCAGTAAAATTCCCGCCTGTTCGGTGTTACCGCCTCGGCAATATTGTTCCAGTTCCCAGCAAGCCTGCGCCAGGTCCTTGGCGCCCAGTTGGGCGCTGGCGGATTTAAGCGCGTGGGCCAGTGCTTGTGTTGCCGGACAGTTGCGCTCGGCTACGTTTTGTTGCAGCTGTTCAAGTTGGTCGGGTGTTCGACTCAGAAACAACTCGATCACCTGTTCGAGCACTTTGGCGCCATTTGGTAATGTTCGAACCTGCTTGAGGGTGGCTTCATCCAGGCCTGCGGCTGTCGTGGAGGTTGCGTGCCGCACGGTTATGTTGTGCTCAGGTGCTGCCGCCAGCGCCAGCCAATGGCTCAATTCGGTATGCAAAACCGACAGGTGGCAGGGTTTGGCCAGAAATCCTGCCATGCCCGCTGCCTGGCAGCGCTGACGGTTTTCTTCACTGGCGTCGCCGGTCAGGGCGATGATGACAGGCGCCGGTTGCAGTTTCAGGTCAAAAATAGCGCGTGCGGTCTGATAGCCATCCAGCCCGGGCATTTGGCAATCCATCAGAATGACCTGGTACGCTTGCCGCTTAACGTGCGACAGGGCTTGCTGGCCGTCGTCAGCCAGGTCGCACCGGCAACCGAGATGTTCAAGCATTTCCTTGATCAGGCATTGATTGACAGGATGATCTTCCACCACCAGGACTTTGGCCCCGCCGGCAAAACGGACGGGGGATGGCATGAGTGCTGGATGGGCGGCATCCGGGGCAACAGCCAGTTGCACGGTAAAGCTGAATGTGGAGCCTTCACCCGGTATGCTGTCGATATGCAGTTCGCTGTGCATGGCTGCCAGCGCTTTGCTGACCAGGCTTAGCCCCAGGCCGCTGCCGGCAAATTGCCGTGCGGCGGAATCATCGGCTTGCACAAAAGGATGGGTAATGCGTTCTATTTGATCGGCGGCGATGCCAATGCCGCTGTCGAGGACGGCAAATCGTAGGAAAACGGTGTCGGGTGTTGTGTCTTGCACGCTAACCTGCAAGGTAACCTGGCCTTGCGGGGTGAATTTAACGGCATTGCTGAGCAGGTTGACCAGAATGCGCTCCAGATAGCGCTGATAACCTCGCACATGGGCGGGCAGCCCCTGACTGACCTGGTGCAGGGTTAGGTTTTTTTGTTGTGCTTGCCCGGCAAACAGGTTGATAACCCGGTCGAGCAGCTCGGGTAAGGCGAACGTTTGTTCGCTGGCGTTGTCATAGCCGGCTTCCATGCGGGCAAAATCAAGAATATCGTTAATTTGTTCCAGCAAAGCATTGGCGGCTTGCAAAATTTGCTGGCTGTGTTGTTGCGCCCTGGCTGGCAAGGTCAGGTTCATCAACAATTCGGTAAAGCCGATGATGGCATGTAAGGGCGTGCGGATTTCATGGCTGATGGTGGCTAAAAACCGCGATTTGGCGGCACTGGCGCTTTCTGCTTGCGTTTTTAGTTGCTCGGTTCTGGTCAGCGCCGCTTTTAATTGCTCGGTGCGCTCGGTTACTTTATCGGCGAGTTCACGCCGGTGCTTGGCGTCTTGTTCCCGGTAGTCGGCCAGTTGTTGCGTCATCCTGTTAAAAACACAGATTAAATGCGCCACTTCGCGGGTTCCGTGTACCGGCAGTTGCACATCCAGATGGCCCAGGCTAATGGTGTCGGCGGCATGGCTTAACGCGCTTAAGGGAGAAACCAGACGCCCACTCAGACGCAAGGTGATGATAATGCCTAAAACTGTGATCAGCAGACTGATCAGCACAGCTTCCAGCAGCGCCCGGCGCAGGTCACCAACGATTTCGGTCAAGTCCAGAGTCAGCCGAATCGAACCAATTTCAGGGTCTGTATAGGCTGCTAAATCGTCGTTGAACAGGCCTTTGCCGTTTACCGGTAGGTCAATGGTCAGGTGCGGCTGTGCAAACCAATTCAGAAAAACCAGCTCCAGTCTTTGTGACAGCTCGGTGGGGAAATCCAGGCGGTGTGGCGTGGTAGCGGTGGGGCTGTCGTAGTGATGGCACAGTAACCGGGATATGCGGTCATAAAAACACAGCTCCAGCCATGGCGCGGTGTCGTTCAGTGTGGTGGCGATACGGGTCAGGTCGCTGCGATTGCCGGTGTAAATGCCGTATTCACTGTTCAGAGCGACCAGTCGGGCATGGCTGAGTGCTTGTTGCTCCAGCAAATTGAAACGACTCATCAGCAACCGATAGCTCATGGCAAGCGTAATCGCCACAGTGGTGCCTAAAATGGCGCTGACCACCATGATGTTCAGCACTTGCCTAAGGCGCGGTTTAGGTTTAGTCAAAGTGTTCGGCATGGCTCAGCAAGGTGTCAGGCGGCGTGAATTTCATATGCCGTGCGGTTTTAAGATTGAACGCAAAACGCATCTGGCGCGGAGAGGCCAGTGTCAGCTCGGCAGGACTCTGGCCGTTTAACAGGCCCAGAATTTGTTCGCCGCATTGCCGGCCAATATCGATGTAATCCCGTTCCAGGGCAAATAACGCGCCAGCCTTGGCCCATTCTCGTGACAAACCCAACAGAGGGATACGGTTGCGAAACGAAAACAATAACAGCGTTTTGGCGGCCGGCGGGGTGAAAATGCCGCTATCGGCAAAACTGTAGAATAAGGCGGTTTCGCGGGGCAGGCTTTCCAGTAGCGGTAGTAACTCGGCCAGGTCGGTCACCGGGTGCAGTGTAACTGTCAGCTGTTGTTCTCTGGCCAGTGCTTGAAATCGTTGTGCCCTGACCTGTTGCTCGGGGCGGTACAGCAGCGCCAGGCTTTGGTTTTTCGTCAGTATGGCGCGTATACCACGGATTTGATCTGGCAAGGCAAATCGCAGTAAGACACCGGTTGCGTTAGCGGCGTTGCGCAATGTGCTTTCGTTGAGCACCAGTGCGGCGCAGACAGGCAGTGGCTGTAGATGCGTCAGGGCGAAGTCGGTGGCTTTCTGGCCAATGGGTACCAGTACTTGAGGCGCCTGATCCAGAATTTTCTGTGTCAGGGATAAAGGCTCCAAATCATCCAGCCGTTTGACGTGGATGGTAATGTCAGGGTGGCGTATCGCAAAGCTTTCTCTGATGCCTTGCAGCACCTGTCGATAAGGGGCGGTTTCCTGGCTGAGCAAGACGGTGATCGCCAAGGCAGAATTGCTCAGAGTGGCGGCGCTGAAAGTACAGCAAACGAGCAGGCAAACAGTCAGGGTAAACGTGCGTATCATCGCCACTTAAAAGCTGTAACTGGCTTTCAGCCATAATAATTGCCCGTCCTGCAGAATGCGCCCGGCGGCCAGGTCGGTGGTCGAGGGGTCTTCAAAGCGGGTGTCGAATACGTTGAACAGGGTGCCGGTCAAAGTTAGTCCCGGCAATACATCGGGCGCGTGCAAGGACAGGTTGACCTGCGTCCGGTCCGCTACCGAGGACACGAACGTATTGCGCCCGCTTAAGTAGTTGACATTGACGCTGGCGAACAGCCGGTCGTGCCATACCGGCGCATTCAGATTGAGTTTAGCCAGGTGCTTGGGCGAGTTGGTCGGAAACCTGGGGTCGTCGGCCAGATTGGAATGTTGGAAGCTGTAGCTGATCGTGGCCCGCCAGCCGTCGGCCCAGTGGCCGTTAAGCTCAACATCGACGCCGGTGGTTTTCAGGCTGGCGCTGTTGACGAAAAATACCGGATCATCCGGAGTACCGGCGCCGCGCAGCTCGATCAGATTGCGGGTGGAATTGTGAAATGGCGCCACCGTCAGATCGATATTGCGGGTTAACTGCTGCCGCCAGTTGAATTCGACATTTTCGATGGTTTCAGGCCGAAGCCCGGAACTGGGCACCCAAACATCAAGAAACGCATAAAAGCGCTCGAACACACTAGGCGCGCGAAACGCCTTGCCATAAATCAGTTTTAGCGTGGTTTTGGTCCACGGCTGATAAATCAACGCGGCGCGGGGGCTGAACCGGCCTCCGACAAATTTGTGATGGTCATAACGCACGCCGACGTTCAAAGTGAGATTGTCCAGCAATGGGTACTCATCTTGCAGATACACCCCGACCACATGCGATGTCTGGTCGGCATGACGGAAGTGCTCCAGGGGTGCTGCTTCCCGGCTGGTCATGCGCTGCTGAAAATTGTAGCGGTATTCAACGCCGCCGGTCAGGTGATGCTGGAACAGCGTTTGCATCAGTTTCAGCTCGCCGCCCACCCACTGACCGTCGAATTTGTCGTTATACAGCGTTTCCGGGACAGTGGCATAGTCGCCATCGAATTCGATATAGTCGTAATACAGTCGGCTATCGACATCTAAGCCGTTGTCGTAGCGATGCTGGTAATGTAAGTCCAGATAAGTATGTGCGTCGGCAAAGTTGGAGCGGGAGTCATTCAGCGTGGTGCCTGCAATGGGTATGGCCGGTCGTTTGTCGCGGCTGACGTGGCCGCCGCTTAAGGTGAAATTCTGCCAGGACAGTTTCATGAAACCGCGCTGGGCATGTTCCCTGTCCATGTTGAATGCCGTGCCCAGGCCCGCCACCGGCAGCCGGTCGTCGTTTTGGCTCTGAAAATGTGAACCTGAAACATAGACTTCAGCGCCATTGGCGAATTTATCGCCGTAGGTGAATTTGCCTTTGTAGGTGTCCTGACTGGCGAAGACGCCGGTGACATTGGCGCCTTGAATATCGCGGCCCTGCCGGGTGATGATATTGACCACGCCGAAAAAGGCGTTACTGCCATACAGCGATGATGCCGGTCCGCGCACTAGCTCAACCCGTTGAATATCATCCACATCGATGACGAACTCATTGCCAACGGCATTGTAATCGACAATGTTATCGTTGATGCGGTGGCCATCGACCATCATCAACAGGCGGTAATTGAAATCGCCAGGCCGGTTGAAACCGCGAATGCCCACGCGCTGATAGACCCGGTCATAGCTAGTAAACACGCCAGTCATGCTGGCCAGAATATCGGCCAGCGAGCGATAACCGAATTTCTGGATTTCATCGTAGGTGACTACGCTGACCATGGCCGGCGCCTGGGTGACCGGTTGTTCGTGTTTGGAGGCCGTATACACCGACGGAATTTCCTCAAACAAAACCGATTCGTCCAGCAGGCCGGGCTGTGCGAAGGCCATCGAGCCAGGCAACAGGCTGAGCAGCAGGCATAAGTAAGAAGGTTTTTTCTTCATGGACAAAGCTCTCAAGGCGCAGCAAAAGCCCTGTTGCAGGGTATCGGGCCATACATGGTAAAACCGTTCGGAACAGTGCCTATGATAGCCCAATTGTTTCGGGGTTGATGGACGAAGCTATTAAAATATACTTTTCGCACTTCAACATTCGGCACAGCCTTAAGGAGGTGGCGGGGTGTTTGGTAAAGGCTTCGCCGGCATGGATGCTGGCGCAGAGCTTATAGGGATATATTCCAGCGTCCTTTGCCAAACACCATGCCACCGGAATTTCATGTGCGATAGCTATAAAACTGCCGGCACGGCTGCTGCGGTCAGCCTCAGCGTTCGGGGGCAGGCTGCTATCGCCAACATTCTGGCATTGTGCTTAACAATATTTTTCAGCGATACGGAGTCATTATGCGTTGTTTTTCTTTGGTTTTTATCAGTTTTCTGGTGGGCTGCTCAAGCTTGTATTACAGCGGTCTGGAAAAAATCGGCATTCCCAAACGCCAGGTGATGGTGCACCGAGTGCAGCAAGCACGCGATACCCAGGAGGAAACCAAGCAACAGTTTCAATCGGCCTTAGAACGCTTCACGCAATTGACCCGGTTTCAAGGCGGCGAGCTGGAAACGGTCTATAACCAATTGAACAAGGATTACCAGAACAGCCTCGACCAGGCCGAAGAGGTACACGATAAAATCAGTGCTATCGAAGATGTCGCCGAGGCATTGTTTGAGGAATGGCGCGATGAAATCGCACAATATCAGAATCCTAAATTTCGTCGTGACAGTCAGGACAAATTAACCGCGACCCGACAGCGTTATCAGCGTTTGCTTACCGCCATGAAAGCGGCAGAAGCCAAGCTAGAGCCTATTTTGGTTGTTTTCAAAGATCATGTGCTGTTTTTGAAACATAACCTCAATGCCCAGGCAATTGCCGCGTTACGCAGTGAGCTAGACAGTATCGAAGGCGATGTTTCCAGGTTAATCAAGGCGATGCAGACTTCCATAGATGAAGCCAATGCGTTTATCGCCAGTATGGAGCCAAGCTGACGATCGCTCTGGTTGCTTGCAAAAAACACTTACCAAGATACGGCAATTTCGCGGCCATTATTTATCTGAGGTGTCCTCAGTGATGACTTAAAGTTGACAGTTTCGCCCTGTTCGGTACCCTACCTTTAATAGTGCGGCAAAGCACTGTGAACGAGGAGGGGTGAATGAAAAAAAATACGCGCTACCCAGAACAGTGGCCGGATATCGACCCCGCGCTGTATCAACGTTCGGTGCGTTGGTTCAGAGCCATTAAAAGCCATTTGGGCGTGCAGCTGAAACTGCATGCCGATCACCAGGCCGTGCAGGGTGATATTTTTCTGTTCAATCACTTTTCCCGCTTTGAAACCTTCATTCCGCAGTTTCTGATTTTCGAAAAAACCGGCGCATTCAGTTGCGCCATTGCTTCCGGCGAATTTTTTCACGAAGAGAACTTGCTGGCCAATTACTTAAAGCATGTCGGCGTTTTTCCGCACGACCACCCGCGTTTGTTTCCGATGCTGGCAGGGCAAATTCTGCGCGGCCGCAAAGTGATTATTTTTCCCGAGGGCGGCATGGTCAAAGATCGGCGGGTGATCGACCGGCAAGGCCAATACAGTATTTATTCACGTATCAAGGGCGAGCGGCGCAAGCAACATACCGGGCCTTCGGTGCTCGGTCAGGGCGTGGATGCCTTGAAAGCTGCCATCCGGCATGGTTTCAGCGTCAATGATTACCTGCGTTTGCAGCAATGGAAGGAACAGCTGGGCTTTGACAGTCTCGATGAATTGATGGTCGCGGCCAACAAACCCACCTTGATTGTTCCCTGCAATATCACCTTTTATCCCATGCGCGCCTCGGAAAACCTGCTGTCCAGGCTGGCCGAGTGGTTGAACAAAGATATGTCTATCCGTCAGGCCGAGGAGCTGGTGGTCGAAGGTAACATTTTGCTGAAGAACACCGACATGGATATTCGCATGGGGGATGCTATCGATCCGTGTTGCGTCTGGGGTTGGCGTACCCGCTGGTTGATGGCCAGAACCGCGCCGAGCTTCAAGTCCACCGACGCAGTGTTTGCCTTGAATACCCGGCCCGGAAGCTGGCTGCAAAAACTGTTGGGACTGACCTTGGTCAGCAATGCCGGGTGTGCACGTAATCATTACATGGAGGCGATGTACGCGCTGGTCACCATCAATCTCAGCCATCTGGCCTCGACCTTGATCGTGATGATGATTGAGCAAGCACAGACTCGAATCGAAAAAGGGCGTTTCTACACCGTGCTGTACCTTGCTATCAAGTCGCTGCAGAAAAACCCTGACATTCATTTACACGAAAGTTTGCTCAATCCCGAAGATTACGGCGATCTTCTGTCCGAGCGCAACGCCCGCTTCGAGGAGTTTATTCATACCGCCAAGGAACTGGAACTGATGGCGGAAATGGATGATTGTTATCATTTTCTGCCGAAGTTATGCGAGCAATCCGAATTTGATCGCATCCGGCTGGAAAACCCGATCGCGGTCTACAACAACGAAGCCGCACCGGTTCGGCAAGTGCGCGAGGCACTGGAAAAAGCCAATCGCGATTATCAACGTATCGACCCGTTCAAGCTGGCGGCCTGGCATCTGGATGACGAACATCTGGCCTTGGCCTTCGAGCAAGAGCGGTATGCCTCGCTGGAGTTCGCCGAAATCAAGGCACTTGAAACGGCAACCGCCAATCCGGCGCCGTTTTTCCTCAAACCGAAAAAAGCCAATGGCGTTGGCGTGCTGCTGATTCATGGCCTTTTGGCCTCGCCGGCGGAGCTACGCGATTATGGACATTATCTGGCCGGTCAAGGCTATACCGTGCTCGGTGTCCGGCTGCCCGGACATGGCACATCGCCTTATGCGCTCAGGGATAGTGCGTTTGAAGACTGGGGGCATAGTGTGCAACGAGGTTTTGCCGTGCTTAAACTGCATTGTCCGAAAGTGTTTTTAGTCGGCTTTTCCACCGGCGGCGCATTGGCGTTGAATCTGGCAGCGCAGCGACATCCGGAAATCGTCGGCGTGGTCGCGGCGGCGGTGCCGGTCAGGTTTGCCAACCCGGCGTTCATGCTGGTTCCGCTGTTACACAATGCCAACAGTCTGGTGCATTGGGTATCCTCCTACGAGGGCATCAAGCCGTTTCTGGAAAACGATGCCGAGCATCCGGATATTAACTATCATCATGTTCCGGTCAGGGCTCTGTACGAACTGCGCCGCCTGATCGAGCATATGGAATCGCATCTGGGTGAAATCAATTGCCCGGTTTATCTGCTGCAAGGCGATCAAGACCCGATTGTCGCGCTAAACAGTCTCGAAATTCTGAAAGAAAAACTCTTGGCGGCAACGCTTGCCACGAACATTCTCAGCGCCAACCGTCATGGCGTGTTGATGGAAAATCTGGATGACTGCTGGCAGAAAATCGATCAGTTTCTGCAGCAAGCGCACTTATTGAAGGCGCAAGCCGTCTTACCCGAACCTTAAGGAGGTGACATCATGAATCCACAAAGCGCCATTATCGCAGGTTTCAAACGTTCGCCGTTCACCCTGGCGCACAAGGGCCAACTGGCTGGCGTGCGTCCGGATACGTTGGCCGCGCAGGTGGTTAGTGCGCTGGTCGAGGAATCGGGTTTGCCACCGGAGACCATCGAGGACTTGATCATGGGCTGCGCGTTCCCCGAGGGCGAACAAGGGCTTAATATCGCCCGGTTGGTGGTGCATCTGGCCGGTTTGCCGCTATCGGTGGCGGGCGTGACCGTCAACCGGTTCTGCGGCTCGTCCATGCAGGCGATTCATAACGCCGCCGGCGCGATTGCCCTGGGCTGCGGCGAAGCGTTTATCTGCGCCGGTATCGAATCCATGACTCGGGTACCGATGGGCGGTTACAACACCTTGCCGCATCCCGATCTTTATCAAAAATTACCCGGCGCTTACATGGGCATGGGCGAAACCGCCGAGAATCTGGCCAGAAAATATCACATTCCCCGTGCCGATCAGGAACGCTTCGCACTGACCAGTCAGCAAAAAACCTTGGCCGCCATGGCGCAGGGCCGGTTCCAGGTGGAATTGGTGCCCATTGGTCAGGACGCATTGAGCGTGACTGAAGACGGCTGCCCGAGAGCGGACTCAACCCTGGAAACCATGGCGGAACTCAAACCGGCGTTTCTGGAAACCGGCAGCGTCACCGCCGCCACGTCTTCGCCCTTGACCGATGGCGCGGCGGCGGTGCTGGTGGTCAGCGAAGCGTTCGCCGACCGCCATGGCTTGCCCAAGCTGGCGCGTATCAAGTCGTTTGCGGTCAGTGCCTGCGCCCCGGAAATCATGGGCATCGGCCCGGTCGCGGCCAGCCAGAAAGCGCTGGCACGGGCCGGTTTGACCTTGGCCGATATCGACATCGTGGAGCTTAATGAAGCGTTTGCCGCACAGGCTCTGGCGGTGTTGAAAGACTTACCGATCCCTGAGGACAAACTCAATCTCGACGGCGGCGCGATTGCCCTGGGCCATCCTCTCGGTGCTACCGGCGCACGCATCACCGGCAAGGCGGCCAGTTTGCTCAAGCGCGAAGGCAAACGTTACGCCTTGGCCACGCAATGTATCGGCGGCGGGCAAGGCATCGCCACCGTGCTGGAGGCCGTGTCATGAATATTCAACAGGTAGCCGTGATCGGCGCCGGGCAAATGGGCAGCGCCATAGCCGGGCATATCGCCAACGCCGGAGTGCCCGTTTGGCTGTTGGATGTTCCGGAAACGGGTGAAAACCGCAACCTCAGGGCGGAAACGGCGTTGGCCAAACTCCAGCAAAGCCGGCCGCCGGCGCTGATGACGCCGAAAGCAGCGGTGCTGATCCGGCCCGGCAATATCGAAGATGATCTGGGGCGGCTGAAAGAGGTGGATTGGGTGATCGAGGCGGTGCTGGAAGACCTTGATATCAAGCAGGACGTTTACCGCAAACTGGAACAGGCTTGCCGCGCCGATACGATGATTTCGTCCAATACTTCGACCTTGCCGCTGAAGCGTTTGTGTCAGGGGTTTCCCGACAGCTTCCGGCAGCGCTTCATGATCAGCCATTTTTTCAATCCGCCGCGTTACATGCGGTTGCTGGAATGGGTGGCGGCGGAAGATGTTGACCCTGAGTTACGCGACCGGGTATTGGATTTCGCCGACCAAGCGCTGGGCAAAGGCTGCGTACACTGTCAGGATACGCCCGGTTTTATCGCCAACCGTATCGGCACCTTCTGGCTGCAAACCGGATTGTTGGCCGCCATGGAACAAAACCTGGCCATCGAACAAGCCGATGCCGCGATGCGGGTGTTCGGCATGCCGAAAACCGGTATATTCGCGCTGCTGGATTTGATCGGCCTGGATTTGTTACCGGCCATTCTAAACTCGTTTGAGCAGGCTTTGCCCGGCGGCGACCGGCTGAAAGCCATCGCCAGGCCGCCTTCGTTTCTGCAAGACTTGATCGACCAGGGGCTGACCGGACGCAAAGGTCAAGGCGGGTTTTACCGGCTGAAACCGAATGTCCCGGATAAAATCAAACAGGCACTGGATCTTGGCAGCCAAAGCTACCGCGACAGTCAGCGTTTTGCTTTCAAAGGCATCGCTTTGGAAACTGAAAGCTTGCACGAATTTCTTAGAAACAACGCTTATGCCGCCAAAGTCATGTTGCCGACCCTGCGTTATGCGGCGGAATGCGCGCCGGCCATCGCCGATAGCATCGCCGATGTCGATCAGGCCATGCGTTTGGGATTCAACTGGAAACTGGGGCCGTTTGAGTTGATCGATCTGTTGGGCGTGGATTGGCTCAGGCAACAGGTCGAAGCGCCGGTACCCGCACTTTTGGCCGACAAACGGCCTTGTTATCGAACCCGCGATGGCCAGCTGCAGGCCAAAAACGAAACCGGCGCTTACGGTAACGTCACCCGTGCCGAAGGCGTGCAATGGCTGGCCGATGACCGCCGTAGGCAACAAGGGCCGCTACTCCATTGCGCTACCGCCAGTGTTTGGGATATCGGCGATGGCGTGCTGTGTTTCACCTTGCACGGCAAAATGAACACCATCGCGCCGGAAGCGTTGGAACTTTTGCAACAAACCCTGGAGGCGGTCAGCGAAAACAGCCACGGTCTGGTGCTTTATTCGGAAGACGAGCTGTTTTCCGCCGGCGCCAATCTGGCCCGGTTCGCGCCGGCGTTGATGGCCGGTGACTGGGCGGCGCTGAGCGGAATCATTCGCCTGGGGCAGGAAACCTATCGACAAATCAAATACGCGCCGTTCCCGGTGGTTGGCGCGCCGACCGGCATGGCCTTGGGCGGCGGCTGTGAATTATTGCTGCATTGCGACGCCATCGAGGCGCATGCGGAAAGCTACGTCGGCCTAGTCGAAGCCGGGGTTGGTCTGGTGCCGGGCTGGGGCGGCTGCAAGGAATTGCTGGGCCGCTGGCTGTTCGAGAAAAAACGCCCGCAAGGGCCGATGCCGGCCATTGCCCAAGCGTTTGAAACCATCGCCCTGGCCAAAGTTTCGCAATCGGCGCAAGAGGCCAAAAAGCTGAAATTTTTCCGCGCCGATACCGGCATCATCGCCAATAAAGACCGTATTTTATCAGCCGCCAAGGCTAGGGTGCTGAAACTGGCCGACGGCTACCATCCGCCTGAGCCTTATGTTTACCCCTTGCCGGGTCGTTCCGGGCGAACCGCCTTGTTGCTGGCCGTTGAGCAAATGCGCAAAGCGGGCAAAATTACCGCCTATGATCAAGTCATCGCCGAACAATTGGCCACCGTGCTCAGCGGCGGTGATGCCGACATCACCCGACCGTTGACTGAACAGGCGTTGCTCGATCTGGAACACGATGCGTTTTTACACCTGGTCAAACAAAAAGGCACACAACAGCGGCTGAAACATTTGCTGGAAACCGGCAAGCCGCTGCGGAATTGACCGTCAATGATTGGCTAACAGCGACGCCAGTGTTGTAGGTTGGGCAAAGGAGCAAAAAGCGACGTGCCCAACACAAGCGCTGTTTGCTCCAGATCGTATTCCATAGCCTGGAATGTATCTTAAAAGATACAAAAACAAAAGAAACCATTTAACGTTCGTGAATTTTTTATCTTCGGTACACCGGGAGGGGAATCCTATGAGTTGGGTCATGTTAACCATCGCGGCAGTCGTAGTGCTGACCTTAAGCTTGCCGCCGCTGCGCCGCACGATGCTGATCAAACCGGTGTACCGGCGCTTGAAAAAGGCGCTGCCGCCCATGTCGGATACCGAGCGCGAAGCGCTGGAGGCCGGTAATACCTGGTGGGATGCCGAGCTGTTCAAAGGCAAGCCTGACTGGCGGGTGTTGTCTGATCTGCCGAAACCGCAATTATCGACGGAAGAACAAGCCTTTCTCGACGGGCCGGTGAATGAGCTGTGCGCCATGCTTGATGATTGGGACATCACCCACCAACGACGCGACCTGCCGCCGGAAGTTTGGGACTTTATCAAGCGGCAACGATTTTTTGCCATGATTATTCCCAAAACTTACGGCGGTCTGGAATTTTCCGAATACGCCCATTCGCAGGTGGTGATGAAACTGGCTAGCCGCTCGACCACGGCGGCGGTCACGGTGATGGTGCCCAATTCTTTAGGGCCAGCGAAATTGTTGCTGGATCACGGTAATCAACAGCAACGTGATTATTACCTGCCGCGTCTGGCAACAGGCGAGGACGTGCCGGCTTTCGCGCTGACCGGACCAAACGCCGGCAGTGACGCCAGCGCCATGCCCGATAATGGCGTGGTGTGCCGGAATGAAAACGGCGAGCTGGGCATACGATTGAACTGGGAAAAACGCTATATCACCCTGGGGCCGGTAGCCACGGTACTGGGCTTGGCGTTCAAATTGTTCGATCCCGAGCATTTGCTGGGCGAAACCGAAGACATGGGCATTACCCTGGCCTTGATTCCGACGCAAACTCCGGGCGTCAGTATCGGACGGCGGCATTTTCCGTTGGATTCCGGCTTTCAGAACGGCCCGAACTGGGGTAAAGATGTGTTTATTCCTCTGGATTGGGTGATCGGCGGCCAGGACGGCGTTGGCCGGGGTTGGACCATGTTGATGCAGTCACTGGCCACCGGCCGGGCCTTGTCCTTGCCCGCGCTCAGTGTTGGCGGGGCCAAATACGCCTGCCGCAATGTCGGCGCGTATGCCAGGGTGCGCGAGCAGTTCAATTTACCGATCGCCGCCTTTGAAGGCATCGAGGCGGTTCTGGCGCGCATGGCCGGATTAACCTATCTGATGGACGCCGGGCGGCAAGTGACCTTGGCGGCGCTGGATAACGGCCAGCGACCGGCGGTGATTTCCGCGCTGTTGAAATACCAGCTGACCGAAGGCATGCGTAAAATTCTCAACGACGGCATGGACGTGATCGGCGGCTCGGGGATTTGTTTGGGACCGAGTAATTTTCTCGGTCGTTTGTACCAGATCATTCCGGTCGGCATCACCGTTGAAGGCGCCAATATCCTGACCCGGACGCTGATGGTGTTCGGACAAGGCTCGGTGCGTTGTCATCCGTTTATCCAGAAAGAGTGGCAAGCGTTGGCAGACCCTGATGAAACGCAAGGACTGCTCGCGTTTGACCGGGTTTTGACCGGTCATGCCTTGAGTTTTGCCGGTCATGTCGGGCGTGGGCTGTGCTATCGGCTGGGCGGCTGGCGGCTGGCGCAAACACCGGGCGACCGTGACACCCACCGCGATTATCAACGGTTGCAGCAATTGACTACCGTGTTTGCGACCGTTGCCGATCTGGCCTTGATGACTTTTGGCGGCGGCCTGAAACGAAAAGAGCGGCTTTCCGGCGCGTTGGCCGATGTGTTGAGTCATCTGTACCTGGCTTCCTGCGCGCTGAAACATTATGAAACGCAAGGCGGTCTTCCGGAAGACCGTCCGCTGCTGGACTGGGCCATGCACTACGCGTTCAGTCAGGCGCAGGATGGCCTGGCCAGCGCGCTGAAGCAGATTCCAGCCGGTTGTGTCTTCAGACTGTTATTACCATCTTTGCCGACGGAACCGGATCAGGCGTTATGCAAGCCGCTGACCCAGATACTGACCACCGATCATCCTGCCCGCGAGCGTTTAACCGCGGGTATTTATGTCAATCACAAGCCGGATGACCCAACCGGGCGCATTGAGATCGCGTTTACCGCCGTGCTGGCGACTGAACCGGTCTGGCAAAAACTCAAACAGTTGAAAAAAACAGGGCAGTTGACGCCGACCTTAACCAGGGATGCACTGATCGATCAGGCGCTGGCCAAAAAACTCCTAACGAACGAAGAAGCAGAATGCTTACGTAATACAGAAGCCGCCCGGCGGGCCGCGATCAAGGTTGATGATTTTGCTCCTGCTGATTTGGTTGTCGGGGCATAAGGCGGTGCTTGTCATCAATCTGAAATAAAAAAACAGGCGTTGATGACCTGGTCATGAACCGGCTTTATTTTTAGGCTTGAAAAATAAGTCCATTAAAAACAATATTTTATATTCTTTGTTTGGTGGGCGAAAAAAAATATCAGGGCCGGATGTAATATTCGTTTGCCAATCTGGCAAGTGCGGCTTATCATGAAATCTCCCATGGCTGTTTTATTGCGGCTAGTAGTTTTAATTTTTAAGAGATAGATATGTCAGACACAGTAACAGGCACCGTTAAATGGTTTAATGATGAGAAAGGTTTTGGCTTCATTGAACAAGCCGGCGGAAAAGATGTTTTCGTTCATTACAGCGCAATTAACGGCGCTGGCCGCAAGACCTTAAGAGAAGGGCAGACAGTAACCATGGAAGTCAGTCAAAGTCCTAAAGGCCCACAGGCGGAAAACGTCACCGCGGTCTAAATCCAAAGGACAAACCAAAAACGCCGGCTTAGTCCGGCGTTTTTTTTGCCCAAAGCGCGGCCGCCTCAACCAGTTGGCCGTAGCTTAATCCACCATCGTTCATCGGTAGTCGTTTCGGTAAATACACCTTAAAGCCTGCCGCTTCCAGCAACTTCTGAGTCTGCTGGCTTAACAGTCGATTCTGAAAAACCCCACCGGTCAGGCCAATTTGACCCACTGTCTGTTGTTTGGCCATCGTTTGCACAACATTACAGATCGCTTGAGCAAGACTTAGGTGCAAACCTAAGGCCCGCTGCGCGATACTGAACGTCTCATCGCGTAAAAAGTTCAATAAAGGCCGCCAGTCGATTAAGGTCGGGGCGTGGTCAAGTAACGGCAGCACCGGCGGACAAACGCTTGGGCTTTGCCTGGCCAATTGTTCCAGTTGCATGGGTGCTTCAGCTTCATGGCTGACGTCTCGCCCTAAGCCCAACAAAACCCATGCCGCATCGAATAGCCGGCCTGCCGCATGGCTGGTGTGGCAGTTAATATCCTGTTGCCAGGCATGTTTGAGTAACGCCAGGTCAGGGTGACGGTCAGGTAAAAGCTGGTTGCATTGCCATAACAAAGCTGCCGCACTGCGCCAGGGTTGGCGGCTGGCCTTATCGCCGCCGGGCAGGCGATAAGGCAGCAAACTGGCCACGCGCCGCCAATCGCCGGGCTGACCAAACAAGGCCTCGCCTCCCCATAATGTGCCATCAACGCCTAAACCCGCACCGTCGAACGTAAAGATCAACCATGGCCGGGGGCTGGGGTATTCACCGGCCAATGCCGAGGCATGAGCATGATGATGCCAGATTTTGATAACCGGAAGGTTTTGCGTCAATGCCCAGCGGCTGCTGCTGTAGCCAGGGTGGGCGTCGCAGGCAATGATTTGATAGCGTCCCTGATAAAGGCGGCATAAATCGGCAATGACTTGTTCAAACACCTGCTGACTACGTGGTGTTCCCAGGTCGCCAATATGCGGTGAGATCATAGCTTGATCGTCAAGGCGCAGTGCAATGCTGTTTTTGCCTTGACCGCCCACCGCCAACATGGCGGGCGCTTGCCCGGTTAAAGGCATTACTTGCGGCGCATGCCCCCGCCCCAGGCGCAGCGGCCTTAACGTGCCGGCCACGGAGCGAAACACGCTGTCATCGGCAGGCCGGACAATGGGGCGGTCATGGTGTAAGAAACCATCGGCCACCGTGCTTAACCGGTTTGCCGCCATGTCAGCGTCGGTGATGACCGGCTCGCCGCTGAGATTGCCGGAAGTGGCGATAACCGGTTGCGCCAACCCTTGTAGCAATAATACATGCAACGGACTGTAAGGCAGCATGATGCCGATCTCATCCAGATCAGGTGCGATTTCCGGCGCTAACGGGCATTGTTTGTGTCGTTCTACCAGCACAATGGGGCGGCTGGCCGAATTTAATAAGTGGGAGGTGACGTCATCGACGTGAAACCAGGCTTTGAACCTCTGCCAATCATCGGCCTGAAAAATGGGCAGCATCACTGCAAACGGTTGATGTGGGCGTCTTTTGCGCACTCGAAGGCAGTTCACAGCGGTCGCATCGAGCGCATTGGCAAACAGATGGTAGCCGCCTATGCCTTTGACCGCGACAATGCCGCCTTGCTTAATACAGTTCACCGCCTGCGTTAAGGCCGCTTCATTGCCGGTAAGGGGGGCGTGTTCGGGTGTTTGCCAGGTCAGTTTCGGGCCGCAGACCGAGCAGGCCAGGGGCTGGGCGTGAAAGCGCCGATCCAGCGGGTTCTGGTATTCAGCCTGACATTCAGCGCATAGTGGAAATTCGGCCATGCTGGTATTGGGCCGGTCATAAGGCAGGCGTTCGATCAAGGTGTAGCGCGGGCCGCACTGGGTGCAGTTAATGAATGGGTAGCGGTAGCGGCGTTGCCGAGGATCGTTCAGCTCGTCAAAACATGCCGCGCACATGAACCAGTCGGGCGGCACTTCGGGGCGGTTGCCGGCCTGGTTGTCGCTGGGCAAAATATGAAAGCCTGAGAGGACGGCGACCGGAACCGGGCGACAAGTATGCACTACCGGTGCCGAGGCGGGTGGCGCCAGGTGAATCAGCGCATCTTGAAAAGCGTTAAGTGATGCGGCGGCGCCTTGGATATGAATCACAACCTCGCCGCCTTGATTGTTAACCCAACCGTCCAGCTTGAACCGATGTGCCAGGCGATACACAAACGGCCTGAAGCCAACGCCTTGCACCCGCCCTTTAAGCTGTAAGCGCAGCGCCCGTTCGGACACGGTTATTGGAAATACCCCCAAGGGTATTCCGGTTGCAAAATAGGCCGAAAGCCTGCGGGTGCGGGAAACGGCGCACTGACAAATTCATAAACGCCAACCAACTCGCGAGTCACCAGCAAACCCACTCCCTTAACCAAACCAATAGGCACGCCTACCGCGCCTTGCCGTTCGGTTTCCTTGACGATATTACCAGGTATTTCCAAAAAGCCCGTGGTCATGGCTGCAAGTCCCCGGCCAAATTTGCGTGCCGCTGTGTCGGCGCTGGCGGTGTTAAGCGGCAGACACGCCAACAATAAAATCAGGCATAGTAAACGCATGTCAGGCTCCGGTAGCAAAAACACCTATCTTAACGGCCAGTTCGGGCTTGTCAAAAAAATACCATCCATTTAAGTGCCTGTATACATCATTCAGACGGTGGTGTATTTTCCAGGGTTGACAAAAATATTCAGTCATAGAAACTAGACGTTCTGGCTTAGCTACCCATCCCTGTCACTTGAACGAGATACCGCTCGATATTCTGTTTGCCATCCTGGCTTTGCTGATTGTTTTATCAGCATTTTTCTCCGGTTCTGAAACAGCCTTGATGACCTTGAACCGCTACCGGTTACAACATCTGGCCAGTCAACATCATAAATCTGCACTCAAGGTCCAGCGCCTGCTCAAGCGCCCTGATCGCCTGATCGGCCTGATATTGCTGGGCAATAATTTTGTCAATATCATTGCCTCCTCGGTGGCGACGGTGATCGCCTTGCGTCTGGGTGGAGAGTCAGCCATTGCTATTGGCGCCGGGATTCTAACCTTGGTCATCCTGGTGTTTGCCGAAGTCACGCCCAAAACCCTGGCGGCGCTCAGGCCAGAGCCGTTGGCCTTTACCGCAGCCTGGATTTATCAGCCACTGCTGAAACTACTATATCCTCTAGTCTGGATAATCAATCTATTCAGCAACTTGCTGCTGCGATTGATTGGCGTTCGAGTTAACAAACTGGAACGTGCTGATTTGAATAAGGATGAGTTACGCAGTATCGTCTCCGAAGCTGAAAGCTTGATTCCTTCGCGCTACCACAACATGTTGCTGACTATACTGGATCTGGAATCGGCCACGGTGGAAGACATTATGACGCCGCGTAACGAAGTGGTCGGTATTGATCTGGAAGAAGATATGGCGACCATTGTCAAGCGTTTGGAAAATTCACCACACACATTTGTCCCCGTATATCGCAAAAGTATCGATCGTGTTTTGGGCTTTATTCATACCAAAAATACCATGGTCAGGTTGTTTGAAAATGCAGCGCATGATCACTCGGATTTACAAGCTCAGTTGATCAAGCCTTATTTCATTCCGGAAAGCACGCCGCTGCATACCCAATTACAACAATTCAGCGCTGAGAACCTGCGCATTGGTCTGGTGGTCGATGAATATGGCGATGTCTTGGGGCTGGTGACTCTGGAAGATATTTTGCTGGAAATTGTCGGTGAATTGTCTGTGGAAAAAAGCAGTATTGTGCGCGAGAGTGAGGGCAGTTATCGCATTGATGCCAGCATTACGCTGCGTGAGCTGAATCGGGAAACAGATTGGTCACTGCCCACGGATGGCCCTAAAACGCTGAATGGCCTGATTTTAGAAACGCTGGAAACTATTCCTGATGCGGGTACCAGCCTGCGCCTGCAGGGGCATACGCTGGAAATCCTGCGCACCGATCAAGGCGCGATTACTGAGGTACGTTTTTGGCCTTAAGTGTCGACTCCGGTCGGCTTGCGTGAGTTAAATCTGCATGAGTCTTTGTAGCCCCGTTAGTAGCTAGATAGGCCATCGACAGCAAACTATATCTGCCAATCAATTCCTGATAAAATAACTAGGTTATTGTTTGGTAGTTATCAATATAAGGAGTTAAAAATGGACGTCAATGAAAGAATCAAACAGCATCTGGAAACCAATCATGTCGTATTGTTCATGAAGGGCACGCCAGATTTTCCGCAGTGCGGTTTTTCAGGTCATGTGGTTCAGGCGTTAAGAGCCTGTAACGCGGATTTCGCCCACGTTAATATTTTCGAAGATCCGGAACTGCGTGAGGCCTTGAAAAGCTACTCCAACTGGCCTACCTATCCACAATTGTATGTTAAGGGTGAGTTGGTGGGCGGCTGCGATATTATTATTGAGCTTTACAAAAGCGGCGAATTGCCACAGGTATTGGGTGTTAACTGATTGACCAGGAAACGATAAAACAGGCCAGGGATGGCGTTTGGTATCAGGGGGTTGAGAAGAGCGCGACGCGCTTGATTTATTGTGCTAAGGGCGGGACACGCCCGGTTAGCTTGTGCAGAGACTTCGCCCGGCTGTTGGGCGTTGGGCCAAGAACCCACCACAGCGACTCAGGTGATTGCCGTCTGAGCGCCCTTTAGGAATCGCCTTCTTGTCGGTAGGGGAGGATGTCAATTTTTAGGCGGTAACAGTTTGCCGAGTAATTTCTTGGCAGGATGCTGAGGCGATGGTTCCGTTGGCGTTAACAGCTCCGGGTTGTCGGTTTCAGCAGTAAGTTTCAGTTGTTGGCGCAGGTGTTGCAAACATGCCTCGGAAATAGGCAATCTAATCAATGCCTCGTCTTGGCGCAAAATGTAACGTGCCACCTTATCAAGAAAGGCATCATTAATTTGCGCAGAATCGTATAGCTGATCGTAATGATTAAAATTGCTATGGTTACGAATCTGCATTTTTAGGGCTGAGTTTTCGTAGTCAACCTCAAAGCGCAGCATGACCGGGACATAGCGCTCGATCATAAACTCAGTGCGTGCAATGTTTTCGCGCATGGCCAGTGATTTCCATTCAAAGCGAAGTTTATGGTCATAAAGAAACGCCATTTCACGGTCTACCGCCAGTTTACCTTCGCGGATCAGCCGAAATGTACCTGTCCCGACACAACGATATGACACATTGATTTGCATCAGTTTATCCAGGTTCACCAGGCCACTGATGCCATCGGTATTAATTTTGTAATCCTTTTGTATCAAAGTGCCCAATTGCGGGTAATCACTGCTGTAGTTGTTAACTTTAGTGACATGTTCTAAAAAATTCAGATGATTGACCAATTCCTGCAGGAACTGGAAAACTCTCTGCATGCAGGGCAGAAGCTCGCTTTGATATTGATCGGCAAGATGTTGTTCGCGCTGTTTATGGGTCGCTAGCTGATGCTGTTTGTTGGCGGCCTGTTTACGCAGTTGATCGATGATCGTCATGGGTTATCAGTGCCTTATGTGTCAGAGTTCCAGTGTAGGGTCGGTGAGGGTCAATAAAGTGCCCTTGCTTACTACCGGATTATTGCTGTCAGGCCGTGAATGTCAACGGCTTGCAGCTCCTCCATCAATCGCGTTGTGCATCAATTCTCGGCGCCAGCAGCATCGGCGTGTAATAACCGACGAACAGCGCAAACGCCAACAACCAGGCCAGGGCGGCCCAGTACAAGCATAGATCATACAGGGCGGGCGCTGCAATAGGCGCGAAAGCGCGTATCAAAACGGCCAAATTCAGCGCGATAAATGCGGCGCTGATGATTTTCGGCGCTTTCAAGGGGCGGCCAGTATGCCCCAGGCTGACCCGGGCCATCATACCCAGCGTGATAACGCCGATGCCGCCGACGGTGAAGCAATGGATGATTAAACTTTGGCTGATGTCGGTTATGCCGGCAACCGCGATCAGGGCAAACCCTGCGATCAGCCAGCCATAGCCTAAGTAAAGTACCCAAAGCAGCGGCAGATACCAGATTTTCGGCGTGTACCAGTCGATCAGTCTCAGCCCATTGACGGCCACCGTCAGCGCCGCGACCAGGGTCAAAAACCAGCCGCCCATGCCAAACAATAGCAGCGCGAAACTGAGCACGGCGCCGGTGATCGAGGCAATATCCCAGACCGGATTGCGAATCGCCACCGTGCCCGCGCCGCGTTCGGTGAAAAACGGCATGACTTTACCGGCGACCACCAGAATCAACACAATCAGCGTGGCCACGGCCAGATTGACGCCGGTGGCGACGGATTCGGTCAATTCCAGAACCGAGGCATGAATCCAGCCATTGCTGATGATCAAACTGGCCAGCAGCGCGGTCAACGCCAGTGCCAGGCCATGGCTGCTGCGCCAAAGTTGCGGCAGGGTCGCATAAGCTAAGGCCGGCAGGAAACTGAATTCGACCAGGGCGATAAAACCATCGGGCAACAGCCCGGTGTAAAACGGCAGGATTCGCCCGTACAGCCAAAGCAGCACCAAGGCCGAAAGGCCCGGCCCGGAAACCGTGCTTTGGCCGCTCCAGTGCCGCACGGCGGTCAACAGAAAGCCTGCGATCACCGCGCTGGTAAAACCAAGCAGCATTTCATGACCGTGCCAGAGACTGGCGCCGTAATACTCGATCAGGCTCAATTGGCCCCGTTGCAGCGCGTTCCAGAGCAGCATCAAAGCCAGCGCCGCGCCGCCGGCCATGATGAAAAACGGCCGAAAGCCGATGGCGAACAAGGGCCGGTTAAAGCCGGTTTGAAGGTGTTTATCCATCATATTCCAACCAGTTAAGTTCCTGTTCCGTAAAGCCGGCCATTATACGCAACTTGCGGTTGAACGGCCCTTTCGGTTTGCCTTTGAAGTAACGCGCCAGACGATCTTGATAAACCTGCTCGCCGTCCTGTTGGCTTTGTTCACACAGATAGCGGAACCAGGTCGAGCCGATCGCGACATGGCCGATTTCATCATCCAGAATCCGCTGTAGCAGCTGACAGCTGACGTTATCGCCCTGGCTTTTGAAATGTTCAATCATGCCCGGCGTGACATCCAGTCCGCGCGCTTCCAGACAACGCGGCACTATTGCCAGCCGAGCCAGCAAGTCCTGTTCGGTGTCCACGGCATGCGCCCAAAGGCCGCCATGCACGGGAAAATCGCCGTAATCATGGCCCAGATTCCGCAAATGCGTGCGCAACATGTCGAAATGCAAAGCTTCTTCGTCGGCGACTTTCAGCCAGTCCCGGTAAAAGCCTTCCGGTAGCCCCCGAAACCGATACAGAATATCCCAGGCCAGATAAATAGCGATGAACTCGATATGGCACAGGGCATGAAAAAATGCCGCTCGACCTTCGTTTGTGTGCAGCGAGCGCTTGGCCAGATGTCTGGGCGCTTGCCAAATGGGGTGTTCCGGAAACCGGGTCAGCTGAATCGGTTGAGGCGGCGAGAGGGTCTGAAAATCCAGCGTTCCGGCCAGCGCTTGAGCTTGCGCGTGATGGGTGAGCGTCAGTTTTTGTTCAATGTCAGCATTGAATAAACAGTTTTCAGCCAAAGTAAACAGGTTGTTTGTCATAGTAGTGATTTTCCGCGATTTTACCCTTGCGTTACAATAGCGAAATTATTTAAGGAGGCGATTATGACCGAAACGATCCGAGTCCAGCGTTATTCAGGCCAGGCGCTGGAGCAATTCATAGCCGATCTGGCCCGTTTGCGGATTCAGGTGTTTCGCGATTTCCCTTATCTTTATGACGGCGATTTCGACTACGAACAAAAATACCTGAAAACCTATATCGAATGTCCGGAAAGCGTGATTGTGCTGGCGTTTGACGGCGATAAAATCATCGGCGCATCCACCGCGATTCCGCTGCGTTATGAAACCGAGGAAGTCAAAAAGCCGTTCATCGAACATGGCTACAATGTTGACGAAGTGTTTTATTGCGGCGAATCGGTGCTGGATAAAAACTACCGGGGGCGGGGCTTGGGCGTGCGTTTTTTTGCAGAACGCGAAGCCCATGCCGAACAGCTGGGCGGTTTCAAGCATATTACTTTTTGCTGTGTTGAACGGCCTTTAGATCATTCGCGCCGGCCAGCCGATTATGTACCACTGGATCAATTCTGGAACAAGCGAGGCTATGTCAAGCACCCGGAACTGACCACGCATTATGCCTGGAAAGACCTGGATGATAGCGAGGAAACCCCGAAACTGATGACTTTTTGGCTTAAACATGATCGTTAAACTGGCCAGCGCCCAATACCCAATCGGCTTTTTCAGCAATTTTGCCGAATACGAAAAAAAAGCCGAACAGTGGGTGGCCGAGGCCGCAGGCAGTGGCGCCCGGATTTTGCTGTTTCCGGAATATTTCAGCATGGAGCTGGCGTCGATTTTCGGTGAGCCGGTTTATGCGTCACTTTCGGCTCAGCTGGAAGCCATGCAGACTTTGATCGAGCCGTTTTTGGCTTTGTATCAACGCCTGGCCAGGACTTACCAGTGCCTGATTCAGGCCGGAACATTTCCAGTACGGCAAACGGCCGGCGATTACCGCAACCGGGCGTTCGTGTTCTGGCCGGATGGCTCCAGCAATTATCAGGATAAGTTGGTCATGACCCGGTTCGAGAACGAGCAATGGCTGATTCATCCGGGTCTGGAGCTGAAAGTGTTCGACAGCGACTGGGGCCGGTTTGCCATCAATGTTTGCTACGACAGCGAATTTCCGCTGCTGGCCCATAGGCAGGTCGAGCTGGGCGCGCAGCTGTTACTGGTGCCCAGTTGCACCGACACTACCGCCGGTTATCACAGGGTGCGTATCGGCAGCCAGGCGCGGGCGCTGGAAAACCAGATTTATGTGGTGCAATCCTGCACCGTCGGCGAGGCACCCTGGTCGGAAGCGGTGGATGTCAATATCGGCGCGGCGGCTGTTTATACCCCGGTGGATCGGGGCTTTCCCGATGATGGCGTGCTGGCCAAAGGCGAACTGAACCGGGCAGGCTGGGTGTATGCCGACATCGATTGGGCCGCTATCGACAGCGTGCGTCACCAGGGCCAGGTGTTCAATTACCGCGACTGGCCGAAACAAAGCGCGTTCGTGCCTTGAGTGTTTGTAGGCGTGGCGCCCAGGGCAAACGCATTAAAACACTATAGAAAATCAAATAGTGAAAATATTCCTTGTTTCCTGGTTAATTATAAGATTTAGTTTGATTGAAAGCTAAACAAGGCTTTGTGTCGCTATCGCGACGCTTATATGTAGTCGGTTCGCGGACCGACAGCCGCGATACTGCTACGAAACCCATCCATGGGTTTCGTCCTGCGGGCCAGCTAAAGCTGTTCAAAATCGCTCCAGGCGATTTTGTCTTTGCTTGTCCAAAGAAAAGTATCCAAAAGACCAATCCGCCGGGAGCGGATTGGGACGCCAAAGGCGCACGAAGTGCGAGCGCCCGGATGGCGCGAGTCAGCAGACACCCGGAGGCCGCTGCATCCTGCGCGCTGACGATTTTGCCGAGGGTTTTCGGAAGGGCTATCCCTAGCCCTCCGAAAACGAGCGGCATCCCTGCCGCTCCCCTAGCGGGCTATTCTCGGCAAAATCGCCAGTGCTCGGCGCGGCCTAACGGGGCCCAGGGAGGGGTACCATAAGTTAAACCGAATTGACTAAGCGTTATAAGTAACAGGGTAACATATTGATATGTTGATTATTTTAATGCGTTTACCCTGGCGTGACGCCTGTCGCGATTCAATTATCATGAGCCACTGTTAACCACTCCAAATCCATCTCTGAGACTAACATGAACCCACAAACTGAAACCGAACTGGAAGCCGAAGTACTCCGTCGGCTGGTCAAGCATTTTCAACAGCACCCGGAAGTGCAGAATATCGAACTGATGGTTCTGGCCGATTTCTGCCGCAACTGTTTAGCCAAATGGTATGTCGAGGCCGCCAAGGCGCGCGGCATTGAGCTGGATTACGAACAGGCCCGGGAGAAAATCTACGGCGAGCCGTATTCGGACTGGAAAGACAAACACCAGAAACCGGCCACGCCGGAACAACTGGCCGCATTCGAAGCCCGGCAACAGGCGAAACAAGCAAGCAAGGCCTGAATTATCAAAGCCTATGCTGACACCAGTACAGTTATTCAAATGTCTGGCCGATGACACCCGGCTGCGTTGTGTGGCCTTGCTGCACCTTGAGGGGCGCTTATGCGTTTGCGAGTTGACCGCAGCGCTAGCGCTGTCGCAGCCAAAAATTTCCAGACACTTGGCGCTACTGAGACAAACCGGCTTACTGACCGACAGCCGAGAAGGGCAATGGGTGTATTATCGGATCAACCCAAGCTTGCCCGGATGGGCGTATCCGTTGCTGGATCAGGTGCTGGCAGCGGTGCGCGCCGACCCACGCAGCCAAGAAGATCGGGCGCGTTTGCGTGTCATGGTCGGGCGGACGGATAGTGAGGTGTGTTGCTGATTTCAGGCTGTTAATATATGCTTATCCATATATTTGAATTTAAGGAGCTCTGGTGAAACGCTTACACATCCATCTATCGGTCGACAATCTGGAAAAAAACATTGTCTTTTACAGCACACTATTCGGCTGCGAGCCGACGGTAAAACACGACGATTACGCGAAATGGCTGTTAAATGACCCACGCGTCAATTTCGCGATTTCCAATCGCGGCGCACGATCCGGCCTCGATCACTTAGGTATCCAAGCCGAGAACGAGCAGGAACTAGCGGAAATCAAGCGCCAAATCGATGCAACCCAAGCGCCGGTTGCAGCCCAGCAAGGCGCGGCTTGTTGCTACGCACGTTCTGACAAGTACTGGATCACCGACCCACAAGGCATTGCCTGGGAATCTTTTCATTCCTTAAGCGAAATTCCCACCTTCAACGAAGCGAAAGCGGCTTCCGACGGCGAAAACCCGTTCGCCTGTCGTCCGGCCAAGGCAGGTACTTCTTCTTGTTGCAGCTGAGAAAAGGCTGCCAATTTTGGTGGATGCGCTCAAGCTTATCCATCCTGCGTAGAGTTTAATAAAGCAATATCGAGGATTCTGATGCTAAACATTCTGATTGTCTGTACCGGCAATTCCTGCCGCAGCGTCATGGGCGAAGCCCTGTTCAATCATCACGGCCAGGGCCGCATCCGGCCCTTTTCGTCCGGTAGTCATCCGATCGGCCGGATCAACCAGGGCGCACTGGCGACGCTAAAACGCCATCGTCTGCCGACCGAAGGCTATCAAAGCCAGTCATGGGAAGACTTCGAGCATCAACCGATGGATATCGTGATCACGGTTTGCGACAGTGCGCACGGCGAAACCTGCCCGGTCTATCTGACCAAGGCGGTGCGGGCGCATTGGGGCGTGTCGGATCCGGGCCATGTCGAAGGCACCGAGGAAGAAAAAATCGCCGCGTTCGAGCAAACCTTCGCGACGCTGGCGTTGCGCGTCAAGTCAATGCTCGAACTGCCGTTGGAAACCATGCCGCGCGAGGAATTAACCCGGAAACTCAACGAAATCGGCCAATTGTCGGCTTGACAGTCGGCGGGGAGGCGTTATGACCGAAAAAACACACGATATAGGCTTTTTCGAGCGTTATTTGACTCTGTGGGTGGCGTTGTGCATCGTCGCCGGCATTCTGCTGGGTGTGTTCGCGCCGGAATTCGCGAAGACGCTGGACGGCATGAGCATCGATGTCAACGGGGCGCCGGTCGTCTCGATACCGATCGCGGTATGTCTGTTCTTCATGATGTATCCGATCATGGTCAAGATCGATTTCGCCGAAGTCGTCAAGGCCGGCAAGAGCGTCAAACCGGTATCGCTGACCTTGTTCGTCAACTGGGCGATCAAGCCGTTCACGATGTACGGCATCGCCACGTTGTTTCTGGGCGGACTGTTCTTTGAGCTGATTGGCGCCGATGCGGTCGATCTGGTCAAGATGCCGTTCGGCCTGGATCTGCCGGTCGGCAGCGAGTACGGCTCCGGCACCGTCGTGATGCAAGACGGCGTCAAGATGCTCGAAGTGCCGCTCTGGCGTAGCTATCTGGCCGGTTGCATCTTGTTGGGCGTCGCGCCCTGTACCGCGATGGTACTGGTCTGGGGTTATCTGGCGCGCGGCAATGCCGGTCACACGCTGGTGATGGTCGCGATCAATTCGTTGGTGATGCTGGTGCTGTACGGCTTGATCGGCGGTTTTTTGCTCGGCGTCGGTCAGTTGCCGGTGCCTTGGGAAGCGCTGCTCTTGTCGATCGGTATATATGTCGCGCTGCCGCTGTTCGCCGGCTACACTTCGCGCAAATGGATCATCGCCAGCAAAGGGCCGATTTGGTTCGAACAGAAATTCTTGCATCTGCTGACGCCGATTACCATTATCGCATTGTTGCTGACCTTGATTCTGTTGTTCTCGTTCAAGGGCGACGTGATCATCGCGAATCCGTTGACGATTCTGTGGATTGCGATTCCGCTGACGATTCAGACCCTATTGATCTTTGCGATTACCTATCTGGCCGCGAAATTGTGGGGTTTCAGCTATGAAAACGCCGCGCCTTCTGCGTTGATCGGCGCGTCGAATCATTTCGAAGTCGCGATCGCGACCGCCGTGATGTTATTCGGCTTGTCGTCCGGAGCGGCGCTGGCGACCGTGGTCGGCGTCTTGATCGAAGTGCCGTTGATGCTGGCCCTGGTCGGTTTCTGTAACAGAAGCAAAAGATGGTTTTGATCCATTGGCGGTCAGCGGCGCGTTGCCATGCAGAATGGTGGTTGAGGGTAAATGGGTCAGCAATACCGCGATCAGCCACCACAGTAACTGGCTGTAAAACGAACCGTAAAAAGCGGTGTGCATGTTGATGGGCAACAAGGCCATGGTCAAGGTGGTGACTGTGGCCAGAAAGTACGGTGTCGCCACGCATTTTTTAAGTTGCCGGATCAGCAGCAGACTGGCCAGGCAATAACCTAAAAGACCTATCAGGCCGGTTTCTGCGGCAATTTCCAGAAGAAACGCATGTGGATGATGAACGCTAATGGCATTAGGGCTTGCTTCCTGAACAAAGGGGTCATTGGGCAAGGCATAATCCACATAAGCATGGCGAAAGTTTTTAGTACCGACACCCGTTAACGGATGGTTTGCCACCATATTAAGGCCCGTCGCCCAAATGGGTAGGCGATAAGCGCTGGCGGTGTTGATTGCCTGATAATCAAAGTGTAACGCTAAAGCGGTACGGTCCACACGCTGCTTGAAACCTGAGCTGATTTGGTACAGTCCGCTTAAGGTGAGTGTGACGGCCAGTAAAATACCAAGGACGTGCATGGTACGTAGTTTGCGCCGACACAGGATGCCCAGCACGATGAGGGCGATACAAGCGTCCAGCCACACCGCACGCTGCCCTGATAAGGCAATGACCAATAGTGCCATTAGTGTGAAACTGCCCAGTAACCAGTGATGGGTTTTGTGATACAGCCAGCTCAGGCACATGGGCAGTAACAGAATCAGTACGATGGGTAATTTATAGTCCTTGAACGGGCCGGTTAGACGCACGCCGTTGTAGGTGCGTCCCAGTAGATCGACACCGTGCCGCCATTGCCAGAGACTGTCCAGCAACCAGAGCATCAGTATCAAGCAGATGATGGGCCAAAGCTGCTCCCGGCGTTGCGGACAGCGTAGCCAGTACAGCGGCCAGAGGCCGGCAAAATAAAAGCGTAGGTATTCCAGCGCCGCGATAGCCGTGAGTTCTGGTTTGAAGGCCTGGCTGAGGCTGGTTGCAATGGGGAGCCAGAAGCAGAGAAAAACCCGTGTGTAATGCTTAACGGTCGCAAGTGGTAATTGCGCCCTGAAACGGGGGTGAAGTAATACGCCCAGCCCCAGTAACGCTGATAGCGCGGTGCTGATCTCGACCGTGCGTCCGATCGGTAGCAGTGCGATAGAGAGTAAAATAGGCGCCGCGCCCAAGACCTCAATCAGTTGCGGATGAGCGCGGCGTACACACGTCACTTGACGTGACTCAGCCAGTCTTTGTGCTTAGGGTGCCTGCCGTGGACGCAGTCAAAATACAGCTTCTGTAGCTTTTCAGTTATCGGGCCGCGCCCGCCGTTGCCGATGATGCGGCCATCGAGTTCGCGAATCGGTGTCACTTCAGCTGCCGAGCCGGTAAAGAAGGCTTCATCGCAAATATAGATTTCATCACGGGTGATGCGTTTTTCCACCACATCGATACCCAGTTCTCGGGCCAGCACGATCAGCGTGTCGCGAGTAATGCCTTCCAGTGACGAGGTGGTTTCCGGCGTGTACAACACGCCATTTCTGATAATGAACAGATTTTCACCACTGCCTTCGGCGGCGAAGCCTTGATGATCCAGCATTAAGGCTTCGTCATAGCCACAAGCTAACGCTTCTTGCAAGGCCAGAATGGAATTCAGGTAATTGCCGTTAGCCTTAGCTTTCAGCATGCTGCTGTTGACATGGTGACGGGTGTAGGATGAGGTTCTTACCCGGATGCCGCGCTCGATATTTTCCGCGCCCAGGTATGCGCCCCAGGACCAGGCAGCAATCATGACATGAACTTTGAGGTTATCGGCTCTAAGGCCCATGCCTTCAGCACCATAAAAACACATGCTGCGGATATAGGCGGTGTCCAGATTGTTTTTGCTGATGGCCTCAAGATGCGCTTTATTCAAGGTGTCGGCATCATAGGGGATGGCCATGTTGAGAATACGTGCCGAACGAAACAATCGCTCGGTATGTTCGGGAAGCCGGAAAATTGCCGGTCCTTGTTCGCTGTGATAGGCCCTGAGCCCTTCAAAAACCCCCGCGCCGTAGTGCAGTGTGTGGGTCAGGACATGGACTTTAGCGTCACGCCAGGGCAGCCATTGTCCATCCATCCAGATAAAACCATCTCGGTCTTCCATTGTCATGTTGTTGTTCTCGATTTAAGCGTTAGCATGTAAAATTTTGCGCCAGATGCGTATCACCCCAAGGCGTTGTTCCCGGAATTGCTTGCCCGATACCTGAGTGTCCAGACCTTGCAACACCAAATGATGGCCAAGGTCGCGATAAAGACGATAACTTTCCTGTAAAAAACAGGCATCCTCGGTGCTGATAATGCCGTGTTCGGCCAAGGCCTGCAACTGACGAATATTATCCGAGCAGGTGATAAGGTCAGGGTGCTGATGTGCCCAGCGCAAAAGCAAAAATTGTACTATAAACTCAATATCGGCAATACCGCCTAAACTGTGTTTGAGGTGGAATTGTTGTTTGCTTTTAGGTGTCAGATGCGAGCGCATTTTTCGGCGCATGGCCTTAACGTCCTGGCGTAGCGTGTCCGGCTGGCGGGAGCGACACAGCACATCGTGGCGCAGCGCGGTCAATGCCTGACTTAACCTGGCATCTCCGGCGATGCAGCGCGCCCGAGTCAGCGCCTGATGTTCATAGGTCCAGGCTTGATGCTCAAGATAGCTTTGGTAGCCCTGTATGGGGCTGACCAGCAAGCCGGCATTGCCGCTGGGCCTGAGGCGGGTATCGACTTCATACAATAGGCCGGACAAGAGTTGCGTATTGAGCATGTGCATCACGCGCTGGCCTAGGCGGCCATAGAACTGCGCCACGCTGACCGGTTTGTCGCCGTCCGTCTGGGCATGATTATCACCTTGATAAATAAAGACCAAATCCAGGTCCGAACCATAACTCAATTCCAGCCCGCCCAGTTTACCGAATCCTAAAATGGCGAAGCCATTGTGTTCGGCATCGGTATCTGGGGGAGCGCCGTGTTTTAGTGTTAACAGCCGCCAGCACCAGCGCAACGCATGATCCAGGATCACTTCGGCAATCAAGGTCAGGTAATCGCTGACCACCATGACCTCGATCATATCCAGACAATCGGCGGCAGCTACTCGTAAGGTCTGGCTGTGTTTGAATTGGCGCATCACCATCATGGCGCGTTCCAGATCGTCTTCGGGAATGTTGGCCAGAGCCACGGCAAGGGTTTGCTGCAGCGCATTCCGGGTCAGCGGTTGATACCAATTATGCGCATCGAGCAACTCGTCAAATAACACC
>JAVVEW010000079.1:0-7513 GCA_032251045.1 Methylococcales bacterium | reverse complement strand
GCAAAACACCCGGCGCTACGGCTATCGGGGACTACAAATCTTCACTTCGCTAGCGCTCCGTTTCCAAGATTTTCAGCTTAGGATTTAGTTCGTAGGTTGGGCAAAGCGGCAGCGTGCCCAACAAATGCCGGCGCCTGGCTCAGGAAAAAGAGGACGCATGAGCTTCAATGAGGTCCCGGCGGGAAGGCCGGGGAATACGACAAGCCCAAAGTACGGTCAAGCGAAAGGGTCTGGGGTTGTTTTAATGAGGCCCCGGCGGGAAGGCCGGGGAATACAATGGCGGAGGACTACAAAGTTTACCCGCTAAGGGAGATGTTTTAATGAGGCCCCGGCGGGAAGGCCGGGGAATACATGAGCCCGTTTCAGCATGGCGAGGTGTTCGTCACCGTTTTAATGAGGCCCCGGCGGGAAGGCCGGGGAATACAATATGATTTTACGAACTATTCCCGCCTTACCGCCTAGTTTTAATGAGGCCCCGGCGGGAAGGCCGGGGAATACAGCCCGCGTTTGAGCGCTGATTGTTCGCGGGTTGCAGGCGGTGTTTGCGAGCGCTGCCGCAAACCCTGTGCAAAAGTTTAGCAGAGGTGCTGGAATATTGCCATCTGACATTCCAAGTTCCTGATTGTTAATGAACATTCCAGGTGCGAGCGCTGCCTGGGTTTTGTGCGTCATAGCAGCGCTCGAAAGCCAACGGCAACCCTTCATTCAGACAATGATCGGCTGGCGCTTGATCGGGGTAAAGTTTTTGCCCAGGCTGACTACCAGCGGTTCGACTTTTTCTGCCAGCCCGATGTCGATGCTTAAGATGTGGTCATCCCGGTGATGAATGATGCCATCGAGCAGGGCGATCAGTTCGGCGTGTTGTTTGCGGTTCAGCCGACACTGAAATACCGACAGTTGCAGCCATTCGCCATAGCCGTTCATGAGTTTGAAAACCCGCCGCCAGCGTTTTGGGTCGCTGATGTCATAGGTTATCAGATAAAGATGTGCCTGGTCAGCCATGGCAGGTTCCTGTGCTGGCTATCGGGTGGTGAAATTGGGGTATTCGGGCAACTCGCCCAATAAAAAGCGTCCGAACAGCCGCGCCTGAATTTCGATCAGCCGCCGGTAATCCACCGTATAACCGAACAAGGGATGGGTGATTTCCTGGCTCAGGCGTTGTTCAAAAGCGGCAATAAAACGCTTGCGGCCGGCTTCATTCAGGGCAACGCTGCCGGCCGCGCTGATGAAGTCGGTGGGTTTGATTTCGCCGTTGTTGATGGCTTTCAGTACCACCGAATCGGCCAGGATCGGCCGAAACGGTTCCATCAAATCCAGCGCCAGCGCCGGGCGGCCATAACGCGGTTGATGGTAGAAACCGCGATAGGGGTCAAGCCCCACGGCGCTTAAAGTTACCGTGAATTGGCGGGTAAGCATGGCATAGGCGAAGGATAGCAAGGCGTTGACCGGATCGGTGGGCGGCCTGCGGTTGCGCGTTTTGAAATCAAAGCGCAGTTGCCTGGGGTCGTCGGGTTTTTTTAACAGGCTGTCGAATTGTTGGAAATACAAGGCGGCGGCCGCGCCTTCAGTGCCCAGCAGCTGGGCCAGGTCTTTGGCCTGGGCGGTTTGGCGCATGAAAAACTTGAGTTGACTGAGTTGTTCGATGGGTTTGTCCTGGGCGCGCCAGTTGCGCCGCAGCAGGGTGCGGCTGTTTTTGATTTTGGCGCGCACCAGACCGCGGGCGATGCGCAGGCAGGTGGCGGGTTCGAAGCTGGCGCGGTATTGGGCGGTGCGCAGTTCCACGTTTTTATGGCCGGTGCCAATGGTGTGACCGAAAAACCAGCCGCCGAAACTGTGCCAGCTGATGGGAATGCCGCGTTTCATCAGATCCTGCATGCAGGGCGTGGTGATGTAGATATTGCCCATGACGATGACTTGCGAGACTTCCTGCAAGCGGGCGTGATTGACGATCTTGTCATCGACGCTGATTTCCAGCCGTTCGCCTTTTTTGGCGATTTTGCCTTTGTAGGTTTGCACATAAACCGGCAGCGCCGCGTCATCGCGCACCGCCAAAGGGCGCGGAAGCTGTTCGGGGTTTCTGAAATAATTGACTTCGTCGGGCAGACAGATGCCGACCAGAGAACAGGCCGGGCATTTGGGGCTGTCTGCCAGCGGCGCTGGAATATGGCCGCTGTCTGCGATCAGCCGCAGGCCACAGATGGCGTTGGCGGTGAGTTGTTCCAGTTCCTCATCGAACACCACTTTAACGCGCTCGCGGCTTTTGACGTAATACAACAGACCTTCGTCGCAGGTATAGCCGTGTTCGCGCAAAATCAAACCTTGCACGCACAGTTGCACGCGCTCGGGGTCGTAAGCGCCGCGTGCGACATGGGGCCGTTTGCCGCGTTTGTAATCGATGGGTGTGACTTTACCGTCTTCGGCTTCCAGCAAATCCAGCTTGGCGATCAGGCCCAAACGGTTTGAAGATAAGGTGATCGAGCGGCCATGCAGTTGGTCGGTTTCCTCCAGCTCAGAAGCTTCGGGAAAGCCTTTGCCCGGCTGATCTACCCGCCGGTGCGCATGATCGCCTTCCACGGTGTCGGCCGAGGCCGCCCATTCGCCCTGCACCCATTCCAGATAGGCCAGACGCGGGCAGTATTGATATTCGTTGATCATCCGCGCCGGCAGCAGTGGCGTATCGCCGGACAGTTCCGGAAACGGCAGCGGCAGTTCAAGCTGGATGGGTGGTTGTTTGTCGGATTCGGTCATGGTCTGGTTTTTTTGCGGGTTGTGTTCGTTGGGCTGGGTGGATGCGCTTCGCTTATCCACCCTACGTACATCTTGGCTGTAGGCCGGATGCGCTTAAGCGCATCCGGCGTTTTATGGCCACGGTTTTAATCCTCCAGCCAAAACGCTTCCAGCAACTGGCCATCGTCATCGAGCAGCCACCCTTCGACTCCCTGGTCGGTGATGATCCGGTGCAGATGGAAGGCAACAGCGGCAAATTGGGCGACTGCCTGACGGATGGCATCGGGAACCCCGAGATGCTGCAAGGGGATAGGCCGTTGCTCCGGCCAGTCGGCTACATTAAGCTCGGCTATGGCAGGAAAACTTGGTTTGTTATGCGGTTTGTCATACAATTTGAAGTACGTTTTGTCGTTTTAATGGAGCCTGCCATGCCTGCTATCAGCCTGCGTTTACCCGACGATGTACAAGCCCATCTCAAAGCCGAAGCCCAACTGGAAGGCAAAAACCAGTCGGAAATTGCCCGCTTGGCGATCACCGAATATCTGGCCCGCCGCGAGCGCGAGCGGTTCATGGCGGAAATGGTGGCGGCGGCGCGCGCCTTGGCCAACGATCCGCAGGCCAGAGTGGAAGCGCTGCAAATTGCCGAAGATTTCGACGCGGTGGATGATAGCCTGGATCGTTTGATTGCCGAAGAGCGCACCGCCGGTATCGACCCGGACGAAAAATGGTGGGAATGATGAAGCGCGGCGAGGTGTGGATCGCCAATTTGAATCCCAACAAGGGTGCCGAAATCGGCAAGATCAGGCCGGTGTTGGTGTTGCAGGACGATGCCATGACTGTCGGCGGCCTGCCGACGATCGTGGTGGTGCCGCTGACCAGCCAGTTTCGACCCAACCTGGCACCATTGCGGATACCGATTGCCGCGCAAGGCCATTTGAAAGCCACCAGTTACGTCATGGCCGAACAACTGCGTGCCATCGACCGCTCGCGCATTGGCGAAGGCCCCATCGCCACTGTCACCGCCGAGGAGCTGGCGGCGGTGGCCAAGCGTTTGCGCGGGGTGATGGGGTTGTGGTGAGCTTTTAGCCATCTGCATTGACGGGAGCAAACAAACCCAAACCAAAATGACAGCCAAAACCTAGCCCCAGCGGGCCGGTGACCGATTCGGTGAAGGTCAGTTGCCAGAACGAGCCTCGGGTATCCGGTTGCACTTGCCCCCTTTTGCTTCTAAAGCGGTGAAAGTCGATTGGGCGCAGTTCGCGGCCGTGCGGCCTGATGGTTGGCACGGGCTGAATGTCCGTCGGTTCCGGTAATTGGCGCTCCCGACATTCCCGCTGAATCTGCGCCGGTACATCGAAATCTTTTTTGCAATGCCACGGGTGCAGATACGGCGTTTGCGACCGCCAAACGCTGGCGGTTTGGACGATAGGCGAGACGTGTTCAAAATCTTCGCGTGGGCCGAGATGCTCCAACATCAAACGCCATTGTTGGCCGTCAAAGCCTTTGAGTGTTTTTAACGCGCCTAAAACCCGGCGAATGTTGTCGTCGATACCGGCCGGGATATGGATCAGCACATGATCGAGCAAGCCGTCCGAATTGGCCTGTGGCAGGTAAAAGGCGTGACCATGCCGGTTATCGGCATTCAAGCCATGTCCGGATAACAACGGCGGAATCGCATCCTCGCCCAATGTCCATTTGGCTTTACCCATCACCGCCCGGCGCATGTGCTCGGCAAAGCGGATGGTATCCAATTCGCGCATCAATGGCTTGCCATAAACGGCGAAGCGTACGGTGTCGGCGGACGGGCTTGGTTTCGGTTTGGCGCGACTGGCAACGCTGCTGCGTAAGGCTTGAATCGGGCGTTAATAAAGCACTTTTTGCGCGGCGGGCGGTGCGCTCCAGCCGGCTTTTTGTAAGTCGGCGGTGTCCAGGCTAACCGCTTGCAACCAACCGATTGGTAGCGTTTTGTTGATGCTTTTCAATTCCGAGGCTTTCAACTTGCGTAACGCTAAGCCGGTCTGCATGTGCTGCCGGAAATTAGCGTAAGTCTCGGGCGGGAGCGGTGTGTACAACTGCACCGGTTCGGTCTGAATTTCTCCAGTTTCCTTATCGATTTGGCTGCTGCCCGGAAAACAGTTTGGTTCGCCATGCCAATCGCTGAGGCGTTTTGCCTCTACCCAGGATTCGGCACGTCCCAGATAGCCGATGCCGTCCAAAAGCGCATCCAGTAATTCGGTTTGCGCTTCATTCAATTGGCATTCGGGCCAGTGTACGATGACAGCGTCGGTTGGATCGATGCGGGCAAAGGCATCGAAAATCAACGTGGACTTTTGCCGATTGGGCATGTAATGCCGGGTATGGCTGTGTACTGCCGTCGGCAATCGGTAGTGCGGCGGCTCGGCTGCCATTAACCCAAGCAAACGGATCAGTAAGGTTTCCGGGTAACGCTGATGATCCAGTTTACGGTGCCAGGTCGCTATGAATGCGCGGGTCAAGCGCCAGGCATCCGGCGGCCAGGCCACGTCCGCTTCGTTGACGTGCCGACCCCACGGCGTGGCGTGGTAACGCCCGCCGGGAAAGCTGAGCAATAGCGTAAGCATGGCTTAATCCTCGCTTTCCGTTTTGGCCTTGGCGTTTTTAGCTTTGCCTTTTTCCCAGGTGACCGTGGTAACGCACGGCTCGGCAAAGCGGTTTTCGGCGGCAACGGCGGCAATCAACCCCGGTAACGCGGCTTCCAGGGTGTTACGTTCAGGCAGATCCCAACCGGCCGGGCGGGTAACGATCAGTTTTTTGACATCCAGATCGCAGGCAGTACGCAAGCGTAAGCCAAACTCCAAGACCGCGCGGATTTTGTAAAGCGCCAAGGCAATCAGCAATTGCTCGACCGCATTGCCCAGGCCGAAACCGCGTATTTGGGCCAGATCGATGTTGAAGTAAGCGATGATTTTTGGCGCGGTGTAATCGCTACGTGAGTAAGGAACGTTACCGAAACCTTTAGCGGTATCGCCGGACGGGTTAACGTGGTCATTTTTGACGCCGCCGCTTTGCGCCAAATTCACATCTTCCGCTTCGATGAACGACGACACGACCCGAGGCAACCGCAACCGGCCTCCGGCTAACTCGCTTTTGGCCAAAAACAAACCACGCAATAGCGCATTGGTGTCGTATTTCAGAATCACCGATGCCAGCTTGCGAATATCGACCGCGCCTTCGTCCATATCGGCCAATTCCTTTTTCAGCATTTCGAAAATGGATTTGTCGTCTTTGTTTTCAAGCAGGTACGGCGAATTTAAGTGGTGTGATTCCAGTACGGTATTAGTCAAGGTGTTACCTTGCTTGTCCGCCACTTTCACCAACGGCAAACCTTTTAGCGCGGCCACCCAGTCGTCGTTCGGCGCGTCCCAGCAAACGGTCTCCATCCGGTTAGCCATACTCTGCGCCGATTCCACCAACAGCAGTCGATTACCGCCTGGGCCATCGTAAACGGCGGCGCCTAGATCGGGGAAGCCGGTGGGCTGAAAGCGCGCACCTTGCAGAGGTTGTAATTCAGCCTCGATCAACAGTCTCGGGGTGGCCTGTAGAGCGGAAAAGTCGATGTTCATGATTTATCTCCTTTGAGAAAGTAAAAATGCGAAAACTTAGATCAAGACAAGATGGAGCGACAATTCCGTGGATACCGTCTTGCCCGCCAAGCTCGGTGGATGCGCTTAAGCTTATCCACCCTACGCCAGGGATGTAGGTCGGATAAGCGTTAAGCGCATCCGGCGTTTCCGCTGGTATCGTGGTACACAAAAAATCAGACCAACGCCACCGAATCCTCGGCGGATTGCTTGCCTGCATTCAATGCCGTTAACAGGTTTTTCAATGGCCAAAAATCGATCGGAGCGGAAAAAAGGTTTTATCGGTGCCAATCAGCAAAACGGCATCCAGCCAACTCAGAAAAGCATCAGGAAAAGTATTGCGGAAAATTTGCAGAATCAGGTCTTTGGCTTCAGCTTTCGGTGCTTCCTGGCAATTATGCTTCGTTAGCAATGACCGTATTTGTATCAGGACATCTCGATAAACAGCAAAACGGTCACATTCGCTATCGATAAAGGCTTTAACCGTTCGAGTAGCTTCTGTCTCCTGATCTCGCACACCGGTTTTTAATTTTTTTCCGGTTTCCACAAGCGCGACCGGCACCGCTTGTTTTTGGGCAGGGTCGAAACCGGATTCCAGATCGTAACCACCGTGTTGGGCTGGCAGCAGCAAGGTCATGCCCGGAAATGGCTGATCGACTTTTTTCCAGGTTTTTGCCAAGCCGTCCCAGACAAACGCGGCTCGCGCCTTGTTTTTTTTGAAATAGTCTTTGATTTGTCCCATCGAGACCGGACAAAGCTCGTCATGCAGCGGCTGGGGTTGGTCAGCCCGCGGTTTTTCGATGTCCCGCCAAAACACCCGCAATTGCGGCGTGCCTTGGTCGCGGATGAATGGGGAAATGTCGGTATCGAAGCCGCTCAGGTCGGCGTCGGTGTTGAACAAATCCAGAAAATCTTTTTTGCGGATGACCGGATGAATCGCCTGTTCGGCGGACAGTGCCAAGCCGTACACATATCTGTTTTTGAATTTCAGAAACTCTTGATAGCGGCCAAACGTGCCGAAGCTTTGTCACTGCGAGACATCACCAAAAAAACGATTACGTTCCAAATCGTTGATCGATTCGCCCGTCCTGTCCCTGTGCTATGCTTGGGCCATGAAACGCAAGAAACTGCCCATCGGCATTGCCACCTTCCGCGAGATTCGCGAG
>JAVVEW010000078.1:0-7852 GCA_032251045.1 Methylococcales bacterium | reverse complement strand
TCAGCCTTCTGCTGGGCCGCCTGTTCGGCCTTGCGTTTAGCCTCAGCTTCAGCCTTCTGCTGGGCCGCCTGTTCGGCCTTGCGTTTAGCCTCAGCTTCAGCCTTCTGCTGGGCCGCCTGTTCGGCCTTGCGTTTAGCCTCAGCTTCAGCCTTCTGCTGGGCCGCCTGTTCGGCTTTGCGTTTGGCCTCAGCTTCAGCCTTCTGCTGGGCCGCCTGTTCAGCCTTGCGTTTGGCTTCGGCCTCGGCTTGTTGCTGGGCGGCCAGCGCGGCTTGTTGTTCGGCTTTGCGTTTGGATTCTAGCGAAGCGGAATCGATGATCTCGGCGGTTAAAATTTCCGGCGGCGGCTCACTGTGGATCAGCGGTGAGTGCTGATCAAACCTGACCAGGAGTAAAGCCAGCAAAAGTCCATGCAGTATTAACGCGCCAACAAAAGCAATAGTGAATTTTGGCTTATTGGCCATCGTCAGTTCACGCTTGAAGGTTGCGTTAACAAACCGACCTTGTCGATACCGGCGCTTTTCAGCAGGGTCATGGCGGTCATGACCGAACCATAATCAACCTGCCGATCACCTCGAATCAATACTGGCCGTTTCGGGGTTGCTATCAGCGCGTTCAGCACGGTTTCCTGCATGGCATGGTCTGGCAAAGGTCCCTGATCACCATTGGCATCCAGAGTCAGATAAAACCTGCCATCGACATCGACGGTTACGATAATGGGCGTTTGGTCTTGTTGACTGACCACATCGGAATCGGCTGTCGGTAAGTCTACTTCCACCCCCGTATTGAGCATCGGTGCGGTGATCATGAAAATAATCAGTAATACCAGTGTGACATCGATATACGGAACGACATTGATTTCCGCTTTGGGTTTTCTGCGTGGGGTCATGGTTTATGAGCCTGGCGCTGTAACAGCACAATGAATTCTTCAATAAATAACTCATAGCGGCTGGTCAGCCGTTCCAGCTTGCTGGCAAAACGATTGTAGGCAATTACCGCTGGAATGGCTGCGAATAAACCGATGGCGGTAGCGATCAAGGCTTCGGCAATACCGGGTGCAACTTGTGCCAATGTTGCCTGCTGGACGTTGCCTAAGGCGCGGAATGAATTCATGATGCCCCAGACCGTGCCGAACAAGCCGATATAGGGGCTGATCGAACCGACCGTGGCCAGAAATGGCAGATGTTCATCTAACCGTTCCAGCTCCCGGTTCAATTCGATGCGCATGGCGCGCTGGGCGTTTTCAACCTGTATTTGCGGCCCCGGGCCACCGGCGCTGTGCAGGCTGGTGTATTCAGTGAAACCGGCCATGAAAATTTTTTCAATACCTTCTGCAATAAAACCCGGCTCGGTGAGTTTGGTGTGCATGGTTTGTGGCTGGTCAGTCCAGAATTCCTGCTCAAATTCATCGGCAATGGTTTCCGAGCGCCGCATTTGCTGATGTTTGAGCAAAATATATGTCCAGGACAAAACCGAAGCTAATACCAGCAGCAACATGACCAGTTGCACCACCAGGCTCGCATCCTGAATCAGGGCGATCAGCGATAAATCTTTATTCATGAATCAGGCCAAAAAGAGAAAAGAGGGGAGGGGCTTAGGCCGAAAGGTCTGGGCATCGAGGCAAACAATTCGCACGTTAGCTTCGATCAGACGTTGTGTGTCGCGCAGTATGGTTTGGTGAAACGTAGCGCTGGCTTTACTGCGCCCAGACAGTGTTGCGGTGACTTGCAAGGCATCGTTGAAGCGCGCTGGTTTCAGGTAGTCGATGGCGACATGGCGCACGACAAATATCAGGCCATGTTGATCTTTGAGAACATCCTGTTCCACATTTAAGCTGCGCAACCATTCGGTGCGGGCGCGTTCCAGATATTTCAGGTAATTGGCGTAAAACACCACGCCACCGGCGTCGGTATCTTCCCAGTACACCCTGACCGGCCAGTGAAAGACTTCAGACATCGAATACACTCGCATTAAGTTGCGGACTTTCCGGTGCTTTCAGGCCCAGATAGCGGTAGGCGGTGGCCGTGGCCATGCGGCCACGCGGCGTGCGCATGAGAAAACCTTGTTGCAATAAATAGGGCTCCACTACATCTTCCAGCGTGCCACGCTCCTCGCTCATCGATGCGGCCAGGGTATCCAGACCGACCGGGCCGCCACTGAAATGCTCAATCAGCATGCGTAAAAAGGTGCGGTCTTGTTGATCGAATCCCTGGGCGTCAATGTTCAGCATGGCCAATGCGGCATCGGCCAACGGGCTGGTAATGGTGCCATCGCCCTTGACTTCGGCAAAGTCACGCACTCGTCGCAACAGTCGATTGGCAATCCGTGGCGTGCCACGCGAGCGTTTGGCGATTTCCATGGCGCCGTCATCGGCAATCGCCATGCCCAGCAGTCTGGCCGAACGCCGGACGATCTCGGCCAGTTCCGCGTGGTTGTAGAACTGTAAGCGCTGGACAATGCCAAAGCGGTCGCGCAAGGGTGAGGTCAAAAGGCCGGCTCGGGTCGTCGCGCCGACCAGCGTGAACGGCTTTAATTCCAGTTGAATGGCGCGCGCTGCCGGCCCTTCGCCGATCATGATATCGATGCGGTAATCTTCCATGGCCGGATACAACACTTCCTCGACCTGCGGCGACAGGCGGTGAATTTCGTCGATGAATAACACATCGCCGCTGTCCAGATTGGTCAACAGCGCGGCCAGGTCGCCGGCTTTTTCCAACACTGGCCCTGAAGTCTGGCGAATGTTAACGCCCATTTCCTTGGCCAGAATGTAGGCCAGGGTGGTTTTACCCAAGCCCGGCGGACCAAAAATCAACACATGATCCAACGCTTCGCTACGCGCCTTGGCCGCTTGAATATAAATGGCCAATTCATCGCGCAAGGCTTGTTGGCCGATATAGTCGGCCAGGGTTTTTGGCCGAATGGCTCTATCCTGAGTGTCTTCACCCGGCGCCGCATCGGCGGTAATCAAGCGGTCGGTTTCGATCATTGCAAGGCCCCTGTCAGCGCAAGACGAATCAATGTTTCCGCCGATTTTCCGGCTTTGTCAGGCACCGCTTGCAGCAGCCGCTCAGCTTCTTGTGCTTTGTAGCCCAGCGCCGATAACGCGCCCAAGGCTTCGGTCTGTGCCTGGTTATCGGAGAGGGCCGCCGGGGTTGATGGGGTCGCACCCAGGCTGGCTACCGTGGACTTCGGCAACCGATCCTTAAGTTCGATAATCAAACGTTCAGCGGTTTTTTTGCCGACCCCGGGCAAGCGCACCAGCGCCGTCACATCACCTTGATGTATGACGCTGTGAAACTGTTCGGCATTCAGTCCGGACAATAAGGTCAGCGCCAGACGCGGACCAACGCCTGTGATTTTGATCAGGGTGCGGAACAACGCGCGCTCGGCTTCAGCGGCAAAGCCATACAGTTGATGGGCATCCTCGCGCACCACCAGATGCGTGTACAGCACCACGTTATCGCCCAGATTCGGCAAATCGTAAAACGTGGTCATCGGTGCGTCGAGTTCATAACCGACGCCGCCGACATCGATCAACAGCGAGGGCGGGGTTTTGCCACGCAGAATGCCCGACAGATAGCCAATCATGCCAGCCCCTGGGCCTGCAGCCGGTCTTGGGTTTGCCGAAAATGGGCATGACACAGACTCACGCCCAGGGCGTCGCTGGCGTCAATTTGCAATTCACCGGACAAGGTTAACAAAACTTTAACCATGTGTTGCACCTGGTGTTTATCGGCGCCGCCTTTGCCGACCAACGCTTGCTTGACCTGCCGGGCCGCGTATTCATAAACCGGCACGCCCGCCGCCTGCACCGCGCAAATTGCAGCCCCTCGAGCCTGGCCCAGCTTCAGCGCCGAGTCGGCGTTTTTATGCATGAATACTTGTTCGATGGCCATTTCGTCGGGCTGGTAGTGTTGGACAATTTCGGTCAGATTATGAAAAATTTGCCGTAGTCTTTCCGGAAAGCTTTCCGCCTGAACCCGAATACAACCGCTAGCGACATACCGGCGCAGACGACCGTTGTCATCGATCAAGCCGAAGCCGGTGATTCGTGAGCCGGGATCAATGCCAAGAATGCGGGTCAAGCCAGGCTCCGGTCAACTTTCCGCCATCGTGCTGTCGGCGAACTCGGCATTGCTATAAACATCCTGCACATCATCCAGGTCTTCCAGTCTATCGATCAGACGAATCAGTTTTTCCGAATCATCGGCGTCAAGCTCGATGGTGGTGGCCGGTTGTTGGGTGAGTTCGGCATTATCCGGCGTTAAACCGGCATCGGTCAGCGCCTGTTTGACATCCAGATAATTTTCCGGGGTGACCATGACATCGAAAGAGCCGTCATCATGGGTCACCACATCGTCAGCACCCGCTTCTAAAGCTGCTTCCATCAACCGGTCTTCATCGGTTTCCGGGGCATAGCTCAAAATACCGACATGACTGAACAAATACGCGACTGAGCCATCGGTGCCGAGATTGCCACCGGCCTTGGTGAACGCATGACGCACTTCGGCTACGGTGCGGTTGCGGTTGTCGGTCAGACAATCGACCATGATCGCCACACCGGATGGGCCATAGCCCTCGTAGCGCACCGCTTCGTAGTTATCGGCATCCACCGCGCCGGTGGCTTTTTTGATAGTGTTATCGATGGTATCGCGCTTCATATTCTGACCCAGCGCTTTATCGATAGCGGTGCGCAGCGTCGGATTGGTTGCCGGGTCGCCGCCACCGGCGCGGGCGGCCACGGAAATTTCCCGGATCAATTTGGTGAAAATCTTACCGCGCTTGGCGTCTTGTCCGGCCTTGCGGTGTTTGATGTTCGCCCACTTACTGTGTCCTGCCATAAAGTTTCTCTAACATTCTGAAAATGGGTCATTTTAGCACGGGCTTTGAGGTTTCGTTCAAGACGCCGACAAATCGTTAAGTTACAGCGTAACTTGCGCAAACGGCGGCGCGTTGACCGTGTCGTTTTGCTGCCAGGCGGGTTTCAGATACCAACGGCCTTTGCTGAGGCTATACCCTTCCAGGGTTTGAATATCCGGGTCCACCAGAAAGCAACAGTTTTCTGCTGCGCGCAGCGCCCCCTATCTGATACTTTGATTAAATCCGGGGCGGTTCATAGTGATTGCGAGTTGATGCGTTTTGGTTATACAGGCAGGTTTTGTGCGATAACGTACAGACCGTGTGCGAGCTTGACGTTAAGCTGTATGTTCATTCATTTTAAGAGGAAATCCTATGAACCTTGCAATCGAACCGTTATTGGCGCTGGTGATAGGCATATTGATTTTGCTGGTACCCCAGTTTTTAAATATTTTTGTGGCCGTGTATTTGATTGTCATGGGTATTTTGGGCCTGAGGCACCGTTAAGGAAGCTCTGGAAATGGCCGTTTCAAGCAACGATTATTTCCAATGAACTGTTACTCGGGCGGAAGCGCTGGAACACTATCCGGCCTGGCCGCCCGCGTTTGCGAATGTTATCCAGTGGTCAAAACCGAATCAGATCGACTTTTGCCTCAGACGCGCAAGCCGCTAAAACACCTGTTAAGGTGAACAGTAGAGACAAGCCATCATTGTGTGCTCGGTACGCTGGCATTGATCATCAGTTCGTTCTGCACTGACTTGACACCCCGCTGGCTATTCACCAAGTCTATCGCTCTCCCCACCCATTGCTCGGAGTCCACGGTGCCTTTTAAGGTCACCACGCCATTCACGGTAGTCACCTCAATGGCAGAGGCTTTAAGAAACTCGTCTTTTATCATCAACGCTTTGATGCGCGTGGTAATCACAGCGTCATCGACAAATTCGCCCGCTGTGCCGGCGGCATCGACGACCGATTCCTTAGCGTCTGCCAGTTGTTTGCCGGTATTGTTGATGGCTTTATCAATGGCTTGCCCGGCTTTTTCCAGCTCGCTGTTCGCCGAGTCTTTCGACTCATCGATATAGGCGCCGGTTTGTTCAGCCTGCTGAGCGACGAACTTTTTAACGGAATCCATTTTTTTATCGGCCTTGTCAGTCGTTTGTGCAAGCTTTTGCCCAACGCTATCGACCGCTTTATCGATCCTTTGGCCGGTTTTTTCCGCAGAACCGTCCTGTTGACAGGCTATCAGCCCTAATGTTGCTGCCAGGCAGCCCATGGCAAGAATCCGGTTTGCTAGTGAGTTTTGTGGGGAATCAGAGGTGGTTTTCATGGCTTGTTCCTTGAATAGAGTGTTTGTGAGATGTGTGTCGAGTCCGACAAAATGGATCTCGTGCGGAAAACGGTCGTAACTTGGGTCATCACTTTTATGATTCTGAAGGAGCAGAACACGTCCGGTCTGTACGATGCCGAACATAAGCCCGTATTTTCACTACGGAAAAAGGCTTTACGCTATCGGCTATGTCGGCAGGCAAGAAGTCGCTTGAACTGCCCATCTTTTTTGTCGGTTAGAATAACTTCTCGAACGCTTCGGCTGTCACCGGTTTCGAAAACAGATAACCTTGGCCGTAATCGCAGCCGGCTTTCAGCAGCAAATCGCGCTGTTCCGCGGTTTCCACGCCTTCCGCAATCACTTTCATACCCAACACATGTGCCATCAGGATAATGATCGTGCATAAAGCCATATCGGTTGAACCGGCACTTAGATTGCAAACAAAGCTCTGGTCTATCTTCAAAAAATCGATGTGATATTTTTTTAGATAAGACAGCGACGAATAGCCGGTGCCGAAGTCATCCAGCGAGGTCTGTATGCCGGCGTCTTTAAAAGCCCGCAATTTGTCCGAAACGATGCTGGAGGCATCCAGAAACAGGCTTTCGGTAATTTCCACGGCAATACAGTCGCCCGGTAAGCCCAGACGCTGTAGATGTGCGAACCAGTCGGTCAGCTTGTCGGCGTTATTGCGAAATTGCGCCGGCGATTTGTTGATGCTGATCTGAAACTGGGCGTGATGATGGATGCGCCAGTTCGAAACCTGTTCGGCGACCTGATGAAACACCCAGGCACCCAACTCGGTAATCAAACCGGTTTCTTCGGCGATGGGGATGAATTCAGCCGGACTGATCAGGCCATGGCTTGGATGCTGCCAGCGCATCAAGGCTTCGGCTTTGCGGATTTCGCCGGTAGCCAAGTCCACAATCGGTTGATACGCTACCCAGATTTGCTTATTGAGCAGGGCGTCGCGCAAGTCGTTGGTGAGTCGCAGTCGTTTCTCCGCCGCCCGCTGCATCGCCGGCGTGAAATAACAGAACCGGCCGCGTCCTAATCTCTTGGCGGCATACATGGCCTGATCGGCTTTCTTCAACAAGTCCTCCAGGCTATCGGCATCGTCGGGATACAAGGCAATCCCGATGCTCACTGACACATAGCAGCGTTCCTTTTGCAACTGAAACGGCTTCATCATGGCCTGAAAAATGGCTTTCGCCACCCGTTCAATGCTGTTGAGTTCCTGCAGTTCACCCATTATCAGCGTGAATTCGTCGCCGCCCGGTCGCGCCAGGGTATCGGTTTCGCGAATGCAGTTCATCAGCCGTTGAGTGGTTTCCCGCAGCAAGCGATCACCGATGTCGTGTCCCAGGGTATCGTTGATATCCTTGAAATGATCCAGATCCAGAAACAGCAACGCCACTTTTTGATGGCTGCGATGGGATTGACTGATGGCGCGTTGCAGGCGGTTCAGAAACTGGCGCCGATTCGGCAGCCCGGTGAGCGGATCGATATTGGCCTGCTTGCGAAGATTTTCTTCGGCTCGCCGGTATTCGGTGATGTTGGAAAACATCGCCACCCGCCGGATGACTTGGCCGGCCTTGTCATGCACAGGTCTAATGACCAAGCGAGCCAGATAGTCAGTACCGTCTTTGCGTCGGTTCCATAACTCACCTTGC
>JAVVEW010000077.1:0-7971 GCA_032251045.1 Methylococcales bacterium | reverse complement strand
CTACCATTGAACTACACCCGCAGATTTAGACCAGCCAGCCAAAAGATATATGGTGGAGGGGGGAGGATTCGAACCTCCGAAGGCGGAGCCGTCAGATTTACAGTCTGATCCCTTTGGCCACTCGGGAACCCCTCCAATATGTTAAGAGGACAATTATGATATATACTGAGAAAAAGTCAACACTTTATTTACTCTGGCGCCTGCTCAACTTCTTCAGCCGGCCCTTTTTTGGCCGCTAAAATGGTAACCACCGCCTGATCTGCACCACCGTGCGTCAAAGCAAGCACCTCAACGCCGGCAGGTAATGATATTTCTGACAAATGCAACGAATGCCCCACATCCAAAGCAGCCAAATCCACTTCTATGAACTCAGGCAACTGATTTGCCGGACACGCCACCTCAATATCGACCAAATTATGCGTAATTACCCCGCCTGCTTTAGCTCCAACACACACTTCCTCATTAATAAAATGCAAGGGTACATGCATACGAATGGTATCACTGCCTGCAACCCGCATAAAATCCATATGCATTACGATAGGCTTGGCGGGATGCCGCTGCACAGCCTTTAGCACAGCACTGTGTTTTACACCATCCACAACAACATCCAGCATATGCGAATACACAGACTCGTGCTGCAGATGCTTCAATACGTCATTATGATCAAGGCTTAAGCAGACTTCTTCCTGACCACCACCATAAATAATGGCAGGAATCTTACCTTCTCTTCGCAAACCACGCGCCACTGACTTGCCACTTTTTTCACGCCGACTGGCAACGAACTCAAAAACCCCGGACATTTTTTACCCCGATAAAGTATCTGTATTTTTAATCAACATATAAGGAACTGACCGACTCACCAACCGCGATGCGTCGAATGGTTTCAGCAAGCATGTCTGCAACACTTAATTGCCGAATTTTTGCTATTTTTTTTGCACCATCCGTCAACGGAATCGTATCAGTCACAACAAGCTCATCCAGCACAGAGGACTCGACGTTGCCAAGAGCCGCACCTGACAGCACAGGATGCGTACAATAAGCGACAACCTTAAGCGCCCCTTTCTTTTTCAAAGCCGACGCGGCCTGACATAAAGTACCTGCGGTATCTACAATATCATCAACAAGCAAACAGGTACGCCCTTCTACATCACCAATGATATGCATAACCTCGGCAACATTTGCCTTAGGCCGTCGCTTGTCGATAATTGCCAGATCCGCATCATCTAGCCGCTTAGCTAACGCTCTGGCGCGCACCACCCCCCCTACATCGGGAGACACCACAATTTGATCTTTGTATTTCTGACGCCAAATATCACCCAGCAAAATGGGTGATGCGTAAACATTATCGACAGGAATATCAAAAAAACCCTGTATTTGATCCGCATGCAAATCAACCGTCAATACGCGATCCGATCCTGCTTCGGTAATCATCTTTGCCACCAGCTTTGCACTGATAGGCACTCTAGCAGATCGGGATCGACGATCTTGCCTTGAATAGCCGTAATACGGAATCACCGCCGTTATGCGCCCCGCCGATGAACGACGAAAAGCATCTATCATGACCAGCAATTCCATTAAATTTTCATTTGTAGGCGCACTGGTTGGCTGAACAACAAAAACGTCTTTACCTCTGACGTTTTCTTCAACTTCAACCGCCACCTCGCCATCGCTAAATCGCCCCACTGCTGCCATGCCCAGACGCATACCTAATTTTCTGACCATACCCTCAGCCAAGGCCAAATTGGCGTTACCTGAGAACACCATCAAGGGGGTGTCGGACATGAACCACTCCAAAAACGGATTTAATCGAGGAAATGGCTGGGCCGCCAGGATTCGAACCTGGGTATGCGGGGATCAAAACCCCGTGCCTTACCGCTTGGCGACGGCCCAATAAACAGAAGTCTTAAATTGCGGAGTATAACGGTGAGCAATTTAAAGTCTTGACCAGACAAACATTCCATTGCGCACGCAACTCCTGAAACGCTTGCGCAGCTTTTTCTTTTTCCGGGAACAATACAAAGACACAACTACCTGTACCTGTCAGCCTGCTTTCTCCATACCTGCTTAAGACGGACATTGCCTTGGCAACTTCTGGATAAAGCACTTTAACTGCCGGCAAGCAATCGTTATCCGCAAGCCCCTCAGAAAAGTCCGTTATTGTGACAGGCTTACTATTGCGTGTCAACAGGTCCGACCTAAATACCTCTCCTGTATCAATATGACATGCTGGCCGCAGCACCACAGCCCAACACTCATCAGGCTTGATCTCGGTCAATAACTCACCCACACCTTCGGCCCAGGCGGCATGACCGAACACAAACACGGGCACATCGGCACCCAGCCGCAAAGCCAAACGCATCAAATCGGCCTTCGACAGCCCCAGTCCCCATAGCGCATTCAATGCTACTAATGTGGTCGCCGCATCCGAACTGCCTCCACCGAGCCCCCCCCCCATGGGCAAGTTCTTTTCCACACCGATGCGAACACCCGCACGAACATCTGTTTCTGCCAATAATAATCGCGCTGCACGCACGGTCAAATCTTCCGCCTCCGCCACACCGCACAATGGCTTAGCCAAGGTAACAATGCCCGTAGGCTCAGGTTCAAATGTTATCCAATCGCACCAGTCTAAAAATTGAAATACGGTCTGCAACAGATGATAGCCATCTTCACGACGCCCCACCACCTTTAACAGCAGATTCAGCTTAGCGGGCGCCGCCCAGCGTTCCGGCATCATCATAAAACTCCCATTGATCGACAATAAGCTTTAGCACCAAAGACGCGCCTTCCATGCGCGCCCTGTACGGCAATGAACCAACTTGTGTAGACTGCATTTGTGTATAGGTCACGATCCAGTCATCTTGTTGAAAGCCGCGCCAGCGCAACTCATAGGAGGCCTGCGGCTCAGGCACTCCCAACACCCAATAGCGCAGTGCTTGCAATGGCACCGACACCCCCAGGCGACGAGCTATTTCAGTCTGCTGATCCAGCCCATAACGCTCCTCGCCATCACCGCGATCAATCACCACAACCTCAGCGTCCAATTGTACACTGACCGCCCCCTGCCCGAGCGGCCCGTAAAATCGAAGATGATCCGCGCCGCCATGACGACGCCAATCAAGATTAGCATTCCAAGACTCTTCAGCTGTTTGAACCGCTACCCGCCCCAGCAATCGCCACTCCTCGAGCATCAACAGCGACTTTCTGGAATCGGCGGAATACGCTTCGAAATCGCGGATAACTGGCGCACTCGAACAGGCCACCAATAAACCAGTGACCACCAGCCAACCCAACCAAGACAGCGCGAAATTTAACCAAAAATGCCACCTCATTGTGGCTATTTTTTTACTCAAGGCCTAAGTCCCGGCAGTCTTTCCAGTACATCCTGTAAATAATCGTCATCCGGATGGGCTTTCAACAAAGGATGCAACAGCATTCTGGCGCTATCTTTCTGGCCCAATCGCCATTTCACCTCGGCAAGATGCGCGGCAATTTCTGTTTCCTGCAGCATGGCATAAGCTTTTTCGAGATAGGTGAGCGCCTGCTCCAGGCGACCAAGCTTAAATTGCAACCAGCCATAACTGTCAAGTATGACCGCCTCGTCAGGACGTAAAGCCAGCGCTTTTTCCAACAACTGCGCTGCCTCGTCATAACGCTCACTATGCACCACCAAGCTATATCCTAACGCATTGAGCGCACTGGCATTATCAGGCTCCTGCGCCAGCAACTGGGTTAAGTCCTGCTCGACTTGCGCCAAGGATCCCATTCGCTCTGCGACCAGGGCGCGCGCATAAAGCAATTCCAACTGCCCAGGCAAAGCAACCAATCCCTCGGTCAACTGTTCAAATGCTTGTTGATACTGCTTTTGCGCCTCATGGAACTCGGCCTTAAGCAATACCAATCGCACTCGATGAGCCGTTTCGACAGCCTGCACGGCCTCGATGCGTGACCAGGCGGACGACCATTGGGCATTTTTGATCAGCAAGGACGCCGCCGCGATCCGTGCGGTGAACGCCAAGTCCTGATCACCCTGAACCCTGTCAAAAAAACTCAATGCGCGCTCGTGATCCTCATCCTGTAACGCAATCTGCGCTAAATAGAAATACGCCCGATCTCGCCACTGCGGCTGACGACTTAAAACCGTAAGCTGTGCTTGCGCGTCATCGATTTGACCCAACTGCAAATTCACCAATGCCAACGCAAAACGCGCCTGATCGTCCTGATCATTGTCGGCAAGCATTTGTTGGTATAACTTCTGCGCCCGGCCATAATCGGCGCGCTTCAATGTGACTTGCGCCAGTAATTTCTTTACCCCAAGATCGTCAGGGTTACGCTCATCCAGTAAACTCAGCAAGGCATCCGCCTCCTGCAGATCCCCCGCCTGCAGCAACAGCTGCGCCTTTAGCAACAGGGCTTTATCCCAGCCAGGACGAATGGCCAGCGCACGCTCAATGCTTTGCAAGGCCAAAACATCACTGTCCAGGCGCAACGCAAACAATGCCTGCATGTAAGGCAAGCTCGCATTTTCGGAATGACTGGCAGCTAAACCTGACAACATCTCGTAAACAACGGCAATATTAACATCCGCGCCTAAGGCCTGAGCAAGCTCAAGCACGGTATTTTGAAATCCTTCTTCATCCTTGCCCAACAGCACCTCGGCATGGGTTAATGCCGCATCAACCCGCTCCGTTTTCAATGCCGCCAGCAACGCAATTTTACGTGCCGTTTCGTTACTCTCATCTTGCTTAAGCCACAGCTCCGCCGCTTGTCCCGCCTTCTCCGCATCACGCACATAAAGCGCAATTTTTGCAGCCCGTTCGGCCACCTGAGCATCATTAACCAGCTTTGCCACCTCCAGATAGCCTTCCAGGGCAATATCATACTGCTCGCGCTGGCCAGCAATTTCAGCGACCAACAGCATATACATCACTGCAGGATCAATTTCCGTATTTGGCAAACCATCGGGCATAGGCGTAAGCACGCCTAAGGAGCCATCGGACTCGGTTTTACCACGCAGCTCTGGCACGCTGGCGCATGCGGACAAGAGCAACAAAGACACTACTACAATCAGGTTTCTATTCACCAGCCCATCCTTTTGTCCGATTAAGACATGCGTTACAACCCTTTTTGGCATGGCCACGAACACGCCAACCACACACAGGTTAAACAATGACGACAGTTAAAATAATGGTATATTAAAGCATTGCCGGGTACGCGCACAAAGCTGCCACGCCCGGCGTATCAAGGTTCACTTTCTCATCGACCGCGATGACCTTACTGACACTCGGCATCAATCATACCACCGCCCCTATCCAATTGCGCGAACGCTTAGCGGTTCCTGACGCCGCTTTAGCGCCTGCGCTGCGTGAATTGATTCAATTAAAACCCGTGCGTTCAGCTGCCATTCTGTCAACCTGTAATCGCACCGAATTCTACTGCGAACTGGAGGATGCCAATAACATCATCCTTATTGACTGGATCGCTCGCAATCAACACCTTAACACGCGGGAATTCGCACCTTTTTTATACACCCACCAAGACAGTCAAAGTATTCGCCACATGCTCAGGGTAGCCTGCGGCCTAGACTCCATGATTCTCGGTGAACCCCAGATTCTAGGCCAATTAAAAACCGCCTACCAGGCGGCCGTAGAGGCAAAAACCCTGGGCAAACACCTAGGGCGCTTATTTCAGCACACCTTCGCCGCCGCAAAAAAGATTCGTACCGACACGGCGATTGGCTCCAGCCCGGTATCCATCGCGTTTGCCGCCGTGCAACTAGCGCAACAGATCTTCGACCGCCTGGACGCACAAACCGCGCTGTTAATCGGCGCGGGTGAAACTATGGAACTCACCGCCCGACATTTAATGCAAAAAGGCATTGGCCGCATCATCATCGCCAATCGCACATTTGACAAAGCCCATGCTCTGGCCATGCAGTTCAATGGCTACGCCATTGCCTTGTCCGAACTCAATCAACATTTAGCCGAGGCCGACATCGTCGTTTCGGCAACGGCCAGCAGCCTGCCGATTCTAGGCAAAGGCCGGATGGAAAGCGCCATCAAAAAGCGCAAGCATAAACCTGTATTCATGGTCGATCTGGCTGTACCCCGCGATATCGAAGCGGAGGTGGCACAATTGCCTGATGTCTATCTTTACACTATTGATGATTTACAAAACACGGTTGATGAAAACCTACACAATCGTCGCCAAGCCGCCGAACAAGCCGAAGAAATCATCGATGCCCAGGTTGATCGGTTTTTAGCCTGGCTAAAAACCCAAAATGCGTTTGACACCATTCGCCAATATCGCCTGCAAGCCCAAACACTTCGTGAGCAAAGCGTCCGCAAGGCATTAAGCCAACTCCAGGCCGGTGCCGACCCGGAAATCGTCCTGACGCGCATGGCGCACACCCTAACCAACCGCCTGACCCATACCGCCAGTGTTCAGTTACGCGAAGCGGGTGCCAACGAACGTCACGACTTGATTGAAGCCGCCCGCCACCTGTTCAAACTCGACACCCCATCATGAACCCGCGCATTCAAAGCAAACTCGATAATCTCTCTGACCGGTTTGAAGAAATCACCCAACTGCTGGCCAGCCCTGAGGTGCAAAATAATACTGAACAATTTAAGGCATTAAGTCAGGAATACGCCCAGCTCGATAGCGTTGTCGAACATTTTCGCAACCACCAAAAACTGCAACAGGAACTGGACTCGGCCATTGAACTGAGCCAGGAAGACGACCCGGAACTGAAAGCGCTGGCGAAAGCGGAAATCGCACCTTTACAAGCTCAACTAGGCGAGCTTGAGCACGCACTGAAGATTGCCTTACTCCCTAAAGACCCCGACGATGGCCGGAATGTATTCCTGGAAATTCGTGCAGGCACAGGCGGCGATGAGGCAGCGCTGTTTGCCGGCGATCTGGCGCGAATGTATCAGCGCTATGCCGAAATGCAACACTGGCGCACAGAAACCATCAGCGACAGCCCTGGCGAAATGGGCGGCCACAAAGAACTGATTCTGCGCATTCAGGGGCAAAACGTGTATTCACAATTAAAATTCGAATCCGGCACCCATCGCGTACAGCGCGTGCCGGCAACCGAATCACAAGGCAGGATTCACACCTCGGCCTGTACCGTGGCGGTACTACCTGAACTCGATGAAATCGAACAAATCACACTCAGCCCGGATACGCTACGCATCGACACGTTTCGCGCTTCCGGCGCCGGCGGTCAACATGTCAACAAAACCGACTCGGCCATCCGCATCACGCATCTGCCAACCGGCCTGGTGGTGGAATGTCAGGACGAGCGCTCGCAACACAAAAACCGCGCCCGCGCACTCAGCTTGTTGCAGGCCAAATTGCTTGCCGACGAACGCAGCAAACAACAAAGCGAACAAGCTCAAAATCGAAAACTGCAAGTCGGCAGCGGCGACCGTTCCGAACGCATTCGCACCTACAATTTCCCGCAAGGTCGGCTGACCGACCACCGCATTAACCTGACCCTGTACAAACTGGAAACCGTACTGCAAGGTGACTTAGCGCAAGTCATTAACCCGCTGCTCAACGAACATCACACGGAAATGCTCAGCCAATTAAACCGTGACTGATATGCAAACCATTCAAAATTGGCTCAATCAGGCTAGCCAATTGCTCAGCGACTGCACTGAAACGCCAAGACTGGACGCAGAAGTCCTACTCGCCCACACATTAAAGAAAAACCGCGTCTATTTACGCACCTGGCCGGAACGTCAAGTAAACAATGTCGAGCAAGAAACATTTACAACTCTTCTGGAACAACGTCAGCGCGGCTGGCCAATTGCCTACCTGATCGGAGAGCGCGAATTCTGGTCACGTACCTTCAACGTCAGCGCCGATGTACTGATTCCCCGCCCCGAAACCGAACACTTGATTGAGCAGGCGCTGGCTTTACAGCCTACATCAAGCCACGTCAAACTACTGGATTTAGGC
>JAVVEW010000076.1:0-8222 GCA_032251045.1 Methylococcales bacterium | reverse complement strand
CGAGGACTAAAAATCTTCACTTCGCTAGCGCTCCGTTTCCAAGATTTTCAGCGATAGAGAACCTGTTTTAACGTCCCAAGGGAGATTGAGGGAATTTCTTCAAGCCTGACCGGCTTCCCCCTTTTCTGAGGGGATTGTTTTTCAAGCTTTGAACGGTTACACGCAGCTTCTGCGTTACTCTGTGTTCAAATTCGGGATAAGCCTGTGGATAACGTCCGGGTTATAGCAAGGTAGGTTTTTTGCACAGATAATCCACAGTTTGTTATTACGCTTCTCTACATGCTTATTGATTTTTTAAGTATATGAAATTTAACTGAAATAGCCTGTTAACCACAGCTTTGCAAAGCCCTTGTAATAATAATGAATTTAAATACTTTATTGATTTATGATTAACCACCTCAGCAAACGCTCGTTACTTAACCAGCTATACCGTATTCAAGCGTGGTTATGGCCGGAGGTTTGCCTGTATTGTGGATTTTCAGGGCTTGACAGGCGGGCTATCTGTTCAGGTTGTTTTTCAGAGTTGCCTTTTTTATCAAAGGCTTGTGTATGCTGCGCAACACCCTTGCCGGAGCCTTTGTTGTGCGGGCGATGCCAGAATATGACATGGCATTTTGACCGGGTTCACGCTGGATTTCATTATCAAGGCGTTATTCGGCACAGTATTGTGCGCTTGAAATATCATGGCGATTTTGCACAGGCGCGGTTATTGGGGCAATTATTGGCTGATCGGGTGCAAGATGTGCCAAGACCGGCGCTGCTGATTCCCATCCCTCTGCATCGTCAGCGTTTCAGGCAGCGTCAATTTAATCAAAGTCTGGAGCTGGCGCGCGTACTTTCTGCTTGCCTGGAGGTTCCGGTCATGACCGGGGCAGTCAAACGCATCCGCGCTACCGCTCAGCAAACGCATTTACCAGCTAAACAGCGTTGGCGTAATCTGAATAATGCGTTTTGTTGTGAGCAGGATCTACAGGGCGCTGATGTGGCCATTGTGGATGATGTTATGACAACCGGGGCAACAGCCAATGCTTTGGCAGCTGCCTTGCGGGCAGCGGGTGCCGGGCGGGTCGAGGTGTGGGTAGTGGCACGCGCAGGTTAAGTCACTGTTTAATACCTCTCAATCCTCTTTTGGAAAAAGGGGAAGCCTGTAGAGCAGGTTGTTGCCAGTCTTATGAGATATGGCCGAGCGATCGCAAACGAATAATGTGCCTGCTGCTGTCGGCACATCCTGTCAATTAACGTATCTTTCGGGTTAACCCCATGAACAGTGACACAGGTTAGCGGTCATGGCGCGTTAGCTGTAAGTGGAGTTTGACTGGGGTAAGGTTGAGGATATTGGCTAATGCCTCTTGCTGGCTGTGTGCAAAACGCAGCGCTTGTTCAGCCATATCAGAGGCCTGTTGCGGGTATCGGTGCAGGGTATGTATGGCTTGAACCAGCTTGTCTTCATCAGGGCATTGCAGGGCGCCGCCGACCGCGGTAAGTCCGTCGGCTAGTGCTTGAATATTGTCGGTATGCGGCCCGAATAAAATGGGCACCGGGATTTTGGCCGGTTCCAGTAGATTATGGCCACCTACCGGTACGAAACTGCCGCCGACCACGGCGATGTCAGTAGCCGCATAAAAGGCTTTTAATTCGCCTAAGGTGTCCAGTATATAAACGTCAGTGTCGGCGGCGATGGGCTGCCCTGAGCTGCGCCGTTGGCTGTTAAAGCCGTGCTGTGCGCTTAATTGCGCGACCTCGGTAAAGCGCTCCGGGTGTCGTGGCGCGATGATTAACAGCCAGTGGTGACCTGATTGCCGCCAGCGCCGCAGGCAACGCAGTATTAGGGCTTCTTCACCGGGATGGCTACTGCCTAATAGTAAGGTAAAGCGGCCCGCTAAAGTGGCCTTGAATTGTTGGCCTAGAGCGGTTTCTGACGCGTTCAGGTTGACGTTAAATTTTATGTTGCCTGTTAGCTGTACACGTTCCGGTATCGCGCCTAGTTCGATAAAACGCTGGGCGTCGGCGGAACTTTGCGCACCAATGGCAGCGACCGATTGCAACAGGGGTTGGATCAGACCGGATAATTTTTGGTAGCCGCGCCATGAACGTTGCGATAGTCTGGCATTGACTACACAGACAGGTATCTTGTGCCGGGCACAGTGTTGATACAGTGTTGGCCATAGCTCGGTTTCCATGATCAACGCCAAACGTGGCTGAAAAGCGCTTAAAAAGCGTTTAACCGCGAAGCTGATGTCGTAGGGAAGATAAATATGGGTGACGCGAGATGCGAAGCGAGCCCTGACGCGGGCGGCGCCGGTGGGAGTGGTGGTGGTGACCAGCAGACGTTGGCCATGGGCCAGTAAGGCTTCCAGCAATGGGGCGGCGGCTTCGACCTCACCAACCGACACGGCATGCAGCCACAGATCAACGGGCGTGGATTGGGTGTTGTAAAAGCCAAAGCGCTCAGGCCAACGTTTACGGTAACCTGGCCGCCATAGCAGACGCAACCATAACCCTGGCAAGGCCAGCCACCAGGCCAGGGTATAGATCAGACCAATCAGCTTTCCGCTTGGATAGTGACGGTAAATTCGGCATCGGCATCGACATCGGCATGCAGATGCACGCTGACTTGATGGTCGCCAACGTGACGCAGCGCCCCTTCCGGCAAACGAATGGCTTGTTTGGTCAAGGTAACACCGGCGGCAGTTACCGCTTCAGCGATTTGTTGGGCGGTAACCGAACCGAACAATTTGCCTTCTTCACCGGCTTTATGTTGAATCACTACTTTCAAATCGGCCAGGGCATTGGCTTTTTGTTCGGCAGCGGATAATTTTTCCTGAGCGGCTTTTTCCAGCTCGGCACGGCGGGCTTCAAATTCCGCGATACGCGATGCGGTGGCCATGACCGCCTTGCCTTGCGGAATCAGAAAGTTGCGGCCGAAGCCGGACTTGATTTTGACACGGTCGCCGAAATTACCTAAGTTCGCGACTTTTTCCAACAGAATAACTTCCATTACAACTACCTCTAAAATTTTTTAAGAATCGATTGACTTAATGCGCCAGTTAAACCAGCTATCACCTAACCCGATCAGCGTGACCGGAATCAGCATCTGGGGCACCAGAAACAACAGCACATAAAATATTGGTAACCAGAAACGCGCCTGGCGCTGACGTTTCAATACCACATGAACCACCGCCGAACCGACCAGTCCGTATAAAGTTAAGGCCAGAATGGCCATGTTACTGGCAATCAGCCCGACCATGCCTGCGCTTATAGCGGCGATGGCGGCCATGATGATCACGGCCAGACTGAAGCCTCGGTGAGTGCGCAGCGCAAAATATTCCTCGGCAAAGCCGCCGGGGTTGTATAGCGACGCTTGCCACCAACGGCCCAGCATTAACGCCAACAGCAAGCTGAACACGGACCCTGCGATGATGATGCCGGTCATGTAATCGGCAATTTTGTCCAGCCAGGGTACCGATGTTTCGCCCAGTACAGGGGTCAACAAAACGTTCAGCATGTCGCGCCAGAAGGCAGGCGCATCAGGATTGATGGCGAAAAACACCAGCACGCCCAGCATGCCGAGGGCGGTCGTTATTTCAACCGTCAGCGATAATTGCCGACTGCTTCTAAGCAATAAGGCAATCAGATAAACCGGCACCCAGACAAATAGAACAAACGAACCGGCCAGCCAGGGTTGTTGCCAAATGGCCCAGGCCAGCGTGGCTGACGCCAGTCCGGCAATGCCCAGCACTTTCAGGCCAAAAGCCGCGCCCTGGCGCAAGGTGACCAAGGCCAAGGCGCCGGCGCCGACCAGACTGAACGGTGGCAAAATCAAGGCCAGAAATGCCGCAGCCATCATCACCATGGCAGCTGACATGGCGTCTTTCATGATGAAACGGGCCAGTATGATCACAAGGTGGCTCGCGTAACGATCAGCTATGTGCGTCGCAGTATGGCAACAGCGCTAAAAAGCGTGCGTGTTTGACGGCGGCGGCGATGCGTCGCTGTTGCTTGACCGGCACGTTGGTGACTCGGCTGGGGATGATTTTGCCGGTTTCACCAAGGTATTGTTGCAGTAGTTCCAGGTTTTTGTAGTCAATCAGGCTTTCACCGGATTCGCCGACCAGTTGGTTGTTTTTTTGATTGCGCGCCATGTTCAGTTCTCCTTAAGCTTAAGACTCGACAGGGGTTTCAGATTGATTACTTGCCGACGGGGTTGTTTTCTGGGTGTCGGTGCTTTCGCTGTCATTGTCTTTGCCAGTATCGCTGTCAGGTTGCGAAATCATCAGTGATGGCTGGGTGTAGGCTTGTGTGCGTGACAACGTCAGGGTGCGCAAAATGGCGTCATTGAAACGGAAGTTATTTTCCAGTTCCGCCAGGGTTTCCTGGTCGCATTCGATATTCAGCAACAGGTAATGTGCCTTGAGGATTTTGTTGATGGGATACGCCAGTTGACGGCGGCCCCAATCTTCTTGCCGGTGAATCTGGCCAGCATTGGTTTCGATCATGCCGCGATAACGTTCCAGCATGGCAGGCACCTGACCGCTTTGGTCGGGGTGCACCAAAATAACAATTTCATAATGTCGCATGGTTACTCCTTACGGATTAAAAAGCTTCCCGGCAACGTTAAGTACCGGTAAAGCAAGGATTATGGCATAAAGCCAAAAAAGCTTTATATTATAGCGTGTAAAATCAATAACGACTAATCCAATCTTTATGCCAACATCTTCCGACAGTGAACGGGAAATCGACTTGTTTCTCGATCAACTCTGGGCCGAGCAAGGCGCCAGCGAACACACGCTGGCTGCGTACCGTAGCGATTTACGCTTGTTTGCGCGTTGGCTGCGACAAGATTCTCTGCAAACGGTCACCGAGCTTCAGATCAACCAGTATCTTGCCCATCGTTATCAAAAAGGCATCAGTGCCCGCTCCACTGCCCGAATGCTTTCGGCCTTGCGGCGTTTTTATGGCTTTTTGCTGCGTGAACAGCAAATTGCCATCGACCCTTGTGCGCGTATCGAAGCGCCTTTTCCCAGCAAAAAACTGCCCACGGTGCTCAGTGAAACGGAAGTTGAAGCCTTGCTTAACGCGCCTGACACCGAAGATACATTGGGCTTTCGTGATCGAACCATGCTGGAATTGCTGTATGCCACAGGACTTCGGGTTTCTGAATTGATTTCGCTGACTCAGGAGCAAGTCAATCTGCGCCAGGGTGTGGTGCGGCTGATGGGCAAGGGCAATAAAGAACGGCTGGTGCCGATTGGTGAAGAGGCATTGCTCTGGATTTCAGGCTATCTGCAGCGCATCCGCCCCTTGCTGGCCCGGCCTGACAGCACAAACAGCCTGTTCCTCAGCCGCCGTGGTCAGGCCATGACCCGTCAGGCATTCTGGTATATCATCAAACGTTACGCGGCCGCTTCTGGCATCCATGCTTCGTTATCGCCACATGGCTTACGTCACGCTTTTGCCACGCATCTGGTTAACCATGGCGCGGATTTGCGCGTGGTGCAGCTATTGCTGGGTCACGAAGATTTATCCACGACCCAGATTTACACTCATATCGCTAACGAACGGCTGCATACGCTGCATGCCCGTTTTCATCCCCGAGGATAACCATGTCACACATTCATCCAACTGCCGTGATTGCCGACGGTGTCATCTTGGGCGAGGCGGTCACGCTCGGTCCGTATGTGGTTGTGGAGGCCGGCGTACAGCTTGGTGATCATTGCGTGATCGAAGCGCAGAGTGTCATTAAAAGCGGGGTACGCATGGGTAGGCATAATCATGTTCATGCACATGTAGTGCTCGGTGATGCACCTCAGGACCTGACCTTTAACCCGGATACGCCGTCTTGGTTGGATATTGGAGATGGTAATGTTTTTCGGGAAGGCTTTATCGCGCACCGTGCCAGTCAGCCAGAGGCTTGCACCCTTATCGGCGATGGCTGTTATTTCATGAATCACAGCCATGTCGCGCATGACTGCGTGATCGGTAACCAAGTGATTTTTGCCAACAATGTTGCCTTAGGCGGCCATGTCACGGTGGGTGACCGGGCGTTTCTGGGCGGCGCTGTGGTGGTGCATCAATTCTGCCGGATTGGCGCTTTCGCCATGGTGCAGGGCACCACCGGATTGAATAAGGATGTATTGCCGTTCAGCATGATTGGTGGCCGGCCAGCGCGGCATTACCGGCTGAATCGGGTGGGTTTGAACCGTGCCGGCGTCAGTGGCGAGGCATACCGAACGCTGGAGCTGGCGTTTCGCCGACTGCGGCAAAAAAAATCACTGGACGATATGCCAGAAACCGAACAGCTTGCCGTGTTGCGCGCCTGGCTGGCGGCTACCAGTAAGCGCGGTATTCATGAGTTTGCGGTGATGGCTTAAGTGTATACCTATCCTTAGCCGGTATGAAGATCAAAGGGATAACGATGAATAATGCAGAAAAGCCGGTGCTGTCGGCGACGGAAACAACGGTGATCTGCCCTTGCAGTGGCACCACCTACCAAAAGGTTCAACAGCTTTATGGGCAAGGTTTTGATCTGGAGGCGATTGGGCGCAAAACCGGTCTGCTCAGCGGCTGTGGTGGCTGTGCCAGTGCGGTTACGGAATGGCTGGCATGTTGCCCTGCCCCGCCGAAACGTTGAGCTACCGCCAGTTACCAACCCAGCTTATGGCTGTACTGGGCGTTGGCAACGGGTAAGGTGCGCATGTTGATCGCGACAAATGATGTTAATGTCCTACTTTAAGGAGTCCATTGTATGTCCCAGAATGACCGAATTTCTCTCTCGCCGGTTACCGATGATCAGCATCCGGCACTGGCGGCGGCGAAAAAAAGCTTAGGCTTCGTGCCGAATATGTACCGGGCCATGGCGACCGCGCCCGGTTTGCTGGAAAGCTACCTGCATGGCTATGAACAATTCCGCAACCACTCCGGTTTTACCCCGGCGCAGCAGGAGGTGGTGTTTCTGACCCTGAGCCGGGAAAATGCTTGTCATTACTGCATGGCGGCGCACAGCATGCTGGCCGAACAGATGTCTCAAGTCCCGGCCGACGTCACCGCCGCCATTCGCAATGGTGTAGAGATTGGCGATGCCCAATATGCCGCCTTGCATCGGTTCACCAAAATCATGTGGGCCAGCCGAGGCCAGCCTTCGGCCGAGCAAGTGGCGGAATTTCTCGCCGCGGGTTTTAGCGAACGCCAGATACTGGACATCATTACCGCCCTGGCGGTCAAAACTTTGAGCAATTACACCAATCACTTGTTTGACACCGACGTCGATCACCAATTCGCCGCTTACCGTTGGCAACAAGATGACTGACTACCGGTTTCAACAGTTCGATATCCGCATTATGCTGGACGATATTCGCTTCAGCCAAGTGGGTAAAAATCCGTTATTGCTGGATTATTCGCAAACCGTTGAGGTGCTGGATAAAGGCACGGTCAGTCTGGAAGCATTGGCCGCAGGCCGGTTTTTACTGGTAGTGACAGGTTCTTTCAGCTGCCCGATGACGGTTAGCAGTCTGCCGGAACTCAATGCGCTGGTCGGGCGTTATGCTCAGCAGTTCAGTCCGGTTTTGGCGTATGTTCGTGAAGCGCACCCGGGCGAACACTGCCCGCAGGCTGACACTCTGGACGAAAAACGTGAACTGGCTCGGCGTCTGCGCGAGGAATTGACCCTGGATTGGCCGATTGTCATCGATAGTTTGGAAGGAGCGCTGCATCAGCGCCTGGACATCAAGCCCAATTCCCTGCATGTTTTCGATACCCAGGGCAAGTGCCGGTTTCAGGCGTTATGGGGTGGTGATTTTAAGGCTATTGATCAGGCGCTGAAGCAGTTGAGCCAAGGCCAAAGCCTGAAAAAGCCGGTACGGGAAGCGATGTTTTGGCCTTTTTTACGCGGTGCCGGGTTTATTTTGCCGGTGTTGCGCAAGGCCGGTGCGAAAGCCCGGCGGGAACTTTTGATCGGCGCGCCGCCGATCTGGCTTTTGGCCTGGCTGGCCGACCGCTTCCGCTTTGTTCCGCTGACCTGGCGCGGATTTGCGGCCGCAGGGTCGATGGTGCTGGTAGTGTTGATGGTGATTTAGTGGCCAGCGCCACCGAGCCGGTGCTCGGCTCGATGCATGCGGGCCTCGAAGTCGGCCAGGGTGTCGGCAGGGGTGATGGGCACCACACTCTGGGCCACCACCGGCCCCGCATCCACCTCCGGCACCGTGACGTGCACCATGCAGCCGCTG